>DASSZL010000034.1:0-27007 GCA_035713505.1 Vulcanimicrobiaceae bacterium
GACCGAACGCACCATCGATCCGTACGGGTTGGTTTCGAAAGCCGGCGTCTGGTATCTGGTCGCGCGCCAGCAGGACGGCGACTTCCGCACGTTCCGCGTCGAGCGCGTCGCGCACGGCGAGGAATTGCCGTCACGTTTTGCCCGCGATGAGAAATTCGATCTGGAAACGCATTGGCGCTCCGCGAATGCCGCGATGCAGCATCCCGCCGAGTGGTACGAGGTGACGCTGTATGTCGCCGGCGAGTTTGCCGAATGGGTAATGTCCTACAACGAGAACACCGTGCTCGGTGATGATGGGCGCGGAAAAACGCTGCGAATGCGATTTCACTCGCTGCGCGAAGCGGTTCATCAAACATCCGCCTGGGGATCACGCGTGCGCGTGCTCGACCCGCCCGAACTGCTGCAGGCATTAGCCGAACACGCGCGCGAGATGCTGGCGCTTTACGCGCCTAGTGTTTGAATTTTATGCGGATAGGCTTGCACTTCGTGCTTTGACAGGTGAACACGAGATGATCCGGCACGAAATCTTTGGGCACCCGGAACACGACGTAGAGTTTTGCGCCGGCGGCCTGCTGCAGAATGATTCCGTTTGGCTCGACGCTTCGCGTATCGGCCGTTATGCCGTCCGCATCGGAGAGCAGGATCGACGGATCGTCCATGTACGGCGTGGTGCGGCCGTTGCTGATGACGCCTTTAAAACGCGAGGACCTGCCGTCGGTCGGCGGGCGTTTCGACGATGTTGTCTTTTCCCGAGCGCGGCGGTCCGAAGTAATTTCGGCTTAATGCGCACGAAGCCGTTGAACACGGGCGAGGGATACGCGACTTGGACGCCCGCGGCTTGATTGGCGCCGCCGCACAGAGAGCGTGAATCGTTTCATCATCATACTGCTCAAGGACAAAGGCGGGAGCCGCAATGTTGGGTAACAGCGCTTCGTGAATCCTTCGACCGCAGCAAAAAGTCTACAAGGCTTGCGCCTTGCCGTGCTCGCGCCTATCACCTGGCCGACGCCTCCCCCGGGCTACGGCCCATGGGAACAGATCGCGTTCAACATCGCCGACGGCATGCGCCGCCGCGGCCTGGACGTAACGCTGTTCGCGACCGGAAATTCGCGTTTCGACGGGCGCGTCGAGTCGGTGGTTCCCGTCGGATGCGCGGAGGATCCCGCGCTCAACTCCGATGTGTTCGGAGCGCTGCATATCGGGCGGCTCATGGAAAACGCCCATCGCTTCGACCTCATCCACAACAACTTCGACTGGAAGCCGATGACGTACGCGCTCGGCACCAAGACGCCGCCGATGCTCACGACGGTTCACGGGTTTTCGACCCCGCAGATCTTGGCCGCATACTACGCATGTTCGTGGCGCAGTTTCTACACGTCGATCAGCGATTCGGACCGCGATCCGGGACTCTCGTATCTGGGCACGACGTACAACGGCATCGATCCCCAGGAGTTCACGTTCAACGAGCAACCGGGCGAGTATCTGGTTTTTCTCGGGCGCTTTCATCCGGAAAAGGGCACGCATCTGGCGATTGAAATCGCCAAACGCGCCGGCAAGCAGCTGAAGATTGCGGCTATTCCTCAAGACGACGAGTATTTCTTGACGGAAGTGCAGCCGCACATCGACGGCGAGCAGATTCAATTCCTGGGCGAAGCGCGCCGGCGCCAGCGCGACGAACTGCTCAGCAACGCGCTCGCACTGGTGCATATGACGACGCGCCCCGAACGCTTCGGATTGACGATGGTCGAAGCCATGGCCTGCGGCACGCCGGTGCTCGGCGCGAACATGGGCTCCGTGCCGGAGATCGTCGTTGACGGCGTCACGGGGTTCGTCTGCGACACGGTCGATGACGCGGTTGAAAAAGTGCCGCTGCTCGCATCGCTTGATCGGCGCAAATGCCGGCAGCACGTGCAGGCGCAGTTCAGCGTCGACCGCATGATCGACCGGTATTTGGACGCTTACGCGAGGGCGATCGAACTCGGACTTCCGCTCGCGCCCACGGCCGAACAGCTGCGCTGGCGCGAACACGATTGGTGGGACCGGCCGATGGCTTACACGGAGATTCCGCCGAAACCCAAAACGCTGCGCTTTGATAAAACCGCGGAGCCCAGCGCCCGGTCTTAATCGTTCATAAGCCTCCCTTAACTTTTCTTAATGCATCCGGTATGATGGTTGGGTCAGGGGGCCCGGATGCGCATTTTGTGCTGGGCCGCGCTCGCGGTCCTTTTGTTTTTCGCGATGCCCGCACCGCAGGCCAGGGGCGGCGAGAGCGCCCTTGCGCAGAACCGGCGGCAAACCTTCGTCGTTGAGGTGTGCGCCAGTGAGAGTCACGCATCGGCGATTGGCAGCGCCGTCGTCGTGGGCAGAGACGGCGACGTCCTAACGCTCGCAACGGCCGCGCACGTCGTTTCACAAAAAGGAACGCTCCGTATTTTGGACGCGAGCCGTCATGCGTATTACGCCGTGGTGCACGTGCATCTCCTCAGCGATTACGATCTAGCGCTTATCCGCGTGCGTGCACAGAATTCGTTTCCGGCCGCACCGGCGTCATTCGCCCAACCCGTCGCCGGCGAAGCCGTATGGATTTGGGGTCATACCGGCAGCGGCTTTTGGGAACTGGCTCGCGGACACGTGCGCGAAACGGACGCGAAGATTCCCGGCGTCTTCGGAAGTCCGCGGATCACGATCGATTGCGCCGCATGTTCCTACGGAGATTCAGGCTCGGGCGTTTTTGACGCGCAAGGAAACCTGTTGGGCATTCTCACGCGCGCGTGGAGCAAAGCAAACGGCGGGCGTGTCCTCTTCATCGAGGTCGAGCCCGCCGCGCTCATCTCACAGGAGATTCTGGCCGAACGCTAGACTTTGTGCGCGAACGTGATCCAGAACTGCCGGAAGGGCAGACCAAACTCTTCGCTGCCTTGTGAGAGGCCCGTCGCATTTGTATCGCCAAACTGATTCTGCGGTTGCACCGTACCCAGACCTATGAGGCCGTATTGCTGCGCTGCACTGTCGAACACGTTGTTCACGCCGAAGTTGATCGTGAGCCCCTCGGGCACGAACGTCTTTGCAAAGTTCATGTTCGCGTACGCGTACGCCGGGCGGTTTAGCCCGTTCGGCGCTCCAACATAGTATCCGTCGATTCGAGCGACGAACCCGGATGCGTTTTCGTATCCGAGGCCCAGGCTCGCTCTGTGCAGCGGCACACCGTAAATTTGGCCGCCGTTGACGAGCGAGGTGTTCTGCGAGAGGATATCGCTGCTCATGCCGTTGTACACGGCGGATTGCACGGCGTACGTCCCATTGAGCGTGAGATTGCGAGCAAGGCCAACGCTCGCGCTAACGTCGATGCCTTGATACCGCGCCGAACCGGCATTGAACAGCTCGTTGACCCCGAGAGTCGAGGCGAGTTGCGCGTTGCTGAGTCCGGGGCAGATACCCGATAGCTTGTTGAGATATGCCGTCAGCGACGGGAGATCCGCCGCAGGGACCGTTGAAAGGGCAAACGTTCCGAAGACCAGCGGATTCAGCTCGTACGAAGTATAGACGTCGGCTTGAATGGTCGTCTGCTGAGAAAAACGGTGTCCGTAAGCAGCCTCGAAATCGTCGGCGCTTTCCGGTTTGAGCGCGGGATTTTTGCCGCCGCCAATCGGCTGCAGACTGCTTCCGCACGGCTTGGCGTTCCAGCTGTGCACGTCGTACCAATCGAAGCCGCCGATCATATTCGATGGGTCCGGTATCGAGGATGAACGTCCGCCGGTAATGCGCATCACGTCGTTGGGCGTCGGGCGATACATTAACGACAAGCGCGGATCGAACGACGTCGTGGACGTTTCCCTGAACCGCTGAAGCCCGAGATCCAGGAACGTAGTAAAGCGGCTGTTCGGCTGGTACGTGTCACGAAGGAAGTAGTTCGACATAGACAGCTGCAGATCGGGGTTGACCGTGCTCTTGCCGATGTCTTGTCCGACGTGCTGCTGGTGCTCGAGGAAGACGCCCGCGGAGAGGTCGTGTTTCCCCTGCGTCAATTCGTCGCTGGCCAAGAAACCGTGGGTGCGATATATGTCTTGATAATGGTGAGATGGGAACGGGCCCTTTACATTGATGTAGTCGTAATTGTCGGTATACCCGTCGAGAATGAGCGACGTCGGCCCAACGCGCTGCGTGATGCGCGCATGATAGTCCTGGTTGAGCGCGTCGTGGTACCGTCCAAGTCCCCCGCCGAGCGGCCCGGAAAACTGATGATTGTATTGGTCGGCGCTCATACACTCATAGCCTTGCGGTGAATCGTTCAGCACGACGTATGCGTTATTGCACGTCACCGTCTGTCCGGTACTGGGAATTGTCTGCGTATTCGTGGCAGGCGCAGATGAATTGCTTGCACTCAATTCCTGATAGGTCATGAAATCCGTGTCGCCGTTTCCGCTGCTCGACGCGCTCATCGCCTGATTGAACGCAGTAAGCATCAGCGAGGTCGCCGGACCGAAATCGTACGTGAGTTTTGCTACGGCGTTACGCATGAGATAGTCGCCGGATACGGGATACGAACACGCGGCGATGTCGGTGGACTTTACGCTCGGAAGGCCGGCATCGGCCGAATTGGGATCGCACTGGCTGGGGTCCGTCATGAGTCCCCATTGCGTGGGATTGCCGACAAGTTCGCCGCTAGTGCCCTGCACGCCGTATGCCGCGGCATAACCGATTTTTCCGAGCGACCCGGTGGCGGAAAGCCCCGTCATCGACCTGCCGTCGTTACCGAATCCCTGGACGTACGTCGTATGTGTTTCGCGCGTAGGACTGACCGTCGTAAAATCGATGGCGCCCGCTATCGTGGGCGTTCCATACAACCCGGTTGCGCCGGAGCCGTAGACAACGTCAAAACCGGACATTCCCCAGAATGGTGAAAGCTGTGCATCATAGCCGTGCCCGAATGCGCCTATCGGACCAATCGGATGTCCGTCGAGCAGCGTCGCCGTTTCCGTCGAATTGTAGCCGCGGATGCTTAGCGACAGATCGTCGCCGAGCGATGAACTCGTCGAACTGTTGACGAAAGGAAGCGTGGCCAGCGCATCGCCGGAGCGCATATAATCTTGCGCCTGCAAAACCGAGGCATCCACATGGTCGTTGATCGTCGAGCTGGTCTGCAGCGATGCATGCGTCGACACGCGCTCCGCCGCGATGGTGCGCACGCCGAACGCTAGAGGTTCCAGCGCCATTTGCACACTCACTTGCGACTCGTTCTGCAGCACGATGACGTCCTCGGATACCGCAGTTTGAAACCCCGAGGCCGAAACACGAATGTTATACACGCCGGGCGCTTCGCCGGAGAACGTAAACGAGCCGTCGGCCGCAGTAACGGATGTCGCCGCGGCTGCGGTACCGCGCTCGAGTTCGACCTTGGCATTGGACACCGGCAGTCCGCCTTGCACGGACAAGATGCGGCCGGATATGGCCGTCCCCGAAGCCCCAAGCGCGGGCGGTGAGAACGCGGACAACGTGAAGGCGGCAGCCAACAATACGGCGGCAATCGATTTTTGCATGCTACGAGCGTATGGCTCGCGCATTAAGCAGCGATTTAAGCGCACCTTAGCGTTTGCTTAAGGCGCCTATGGTGTCTTGGAGAGGTGAAGAGGTTTGCAACGGCTGCCGCAATCGTTGCGACCGCCGTGATTCTTACTACAACTGTGCCCCAGGCCGGCAGAAACGACTCGCTCGTTCAGGCGCTGCGGCGGCACGTGAAGCACGTGTTCATCATCTATCAAGAGAACCACACGTTTGACAATTACTTCGGCTCCTATCCAGGAGCGGAGAACTTGACGACGCCGCTCGCGCGGGCGCACGGCTTTCGCCAGTACGATCCAATCGGCAAGCAGTGGGTTACCCCATTCCGAATCACTGACCCAGATACTGCGGGCCCCTCACAAGCCAGACCGGTGATCGAGGGTAAGATGGACGGCGGAGCAATGGACCGTTTCGTATCCGTGCAAGAGCAAAAGGCCGCGGAAGACTACGCGTTGCCGGCCGATCGCCAGGCCGTGGGCCTGCTTACGATGTCGTTTTATGACTGCGATACCATCCCATATCTCTGGAAATACGCGAAGACGTTCACGCTCTTCGATCGGGTGTTCCAAGGTATGGCGGGGCCGTCGACACCGGGCAACATCGAGATTATCGCGGCGCAAGCGGGGCAAAGCCAAGGGCACCCAATTTACGACGACCGCGATCCTGATTTCGGACCGTACGACGATAACAAGGCACCCAAACGCACGCAAATCGATCAGCGGTACGCAACGCTGATGCTTTCGCTCGCCGGCAACACGGGCGTTGATGCAACGAAAGATATCGGCGGCGTGCGCGATGACATTGCGGCAGTCGCGCGCCTTGGACGGAACTCAATTCCTTGGGGCTGGTATCAGGAAGGATACAACGGATCGGACGCGCCGGTGTCCGCGGGCTACGAATCGCACCACAACGCTCCGCAATACTTCGGCTACTTACGGCAAAACGCGATGTTTTGGAAGAACGAGCGTCCCGTGAAAGCGCTCTTGGCGCAATTGCGAGACGGAACCTTGCCGCCGGACGGCATCTTTTACCTCAAAGGAGCCTCTCGCAACAGTTTCGGATGGAAACCGCGTGATCGCGATCCTATCGTTCAGGCGAATACGCTCGGCGACGACGACCATCCCGGCGTGGGCGATTCGGATCACGAGGCCGGCGAAGCGTTCGTCGCGACATTCGTGAACGCAATAGCGCGCAGCAGGTATTGGAACGATTCAGTAATCATCATTACGTGGGATGACGCGGGCGGCTACTACGATCACGTCCCGCCGCCGCAATTCGAACGCTGCACCGACGGCAAACCTTGCGGCGATGGACCGCGCGTGCCGCTCATCCTGATTTCTCCTTACGCGAAGTCCGGAGTCGTAGTTCACGATGCGGGCGACACGGCATCGGTCGTGAAGTTCGCCGAGACATTGTTCGGCACACCGCCGCTCGCCTCGCTGCCGGACGAACGGCGGCATCTGCCGCAGGGACCGCGGGACACGAATGCAGCACTGACCGACTTGTTGGGTGCGTTCGATCAACAGCGTCTGCGGGATTTGCGCGCCCCGATACCGCCTTCGGCCGCACTGCTTCCAGATACCGTCGTAAACCGTATTCCCACTCCGATGGATTGCCGCTCTCTGGCCATCACGCCGGCGGCCGTTCCCGGTGCCGCTAAGGCGCCGCATGGTTTCCGCGCTCGTCCGTCCAAGCCGCACGTCTAGGGAGGCACGTATGCCGATCGTTCCATTCGCTCCGCCGCAAGCCGTAGCAACGTCGGTTCGGCACGGCTTCGACTACGTGATGGTCGATGCGCATCGGCGGCGCGTGTACGCGGCGCACGCCCGCAGCAAGCAGTAACATCGTTCTCTATCGACCGGGCGGATTTGGACCGTGTGGGGCTCGCCGCAAGGCGACTACGTTCAAGGGTTCGTTTATTCGCCGTAGCAGCGGGTAAAACGTGGTCCTCACTTCGCAACGGCGACGGAGGGCGGCATGCAGGCGACAACCCCAACGATTTACTACATCATCGGCGGCATCATCGTCGCGGCGATTATTATTGCGGTGGCGGTCATTGCATCACGCCGCGCGCAATCTCGCCGGCTGCAGCGGCGCTTCGGGCCGGAGTACGATCGCGCGGTCCGCGCTACCGGCGATCGCACCGCTGCCGAACAGGAGTTAGCGGCGCGCGAAACGCGCGTGCGGCGCATGCACATCGAGGAATTGCCCGCCGGTGCCCGCGAGCGCTACACCGAGGAATGGCGCACCGTGCAAACACGTTTCGTCGACGAGCCGCGCGAAGCGCTCAAAGAGGCCGACAATCTGGTCGCGAGTGTGATGCGCGATCGCGGGTACCCGATGAACGATTTCGAGCAGCGCGCCGCCGACCTCTCGCCGGATCATCCGCAAGTCGTCGACAACTACCGAATCGCGCACGGCATCGCCGCGCAGAGCGAGCGCGGCGAGGTGAGCACCGAAGACCTGCGGCAGGCGATGGTGCATTACCGCACGCTATTTACCGATCTGCTGGGCACCGATGAAAGGACGAACCGGCAATGAACGAGCAGCAGCCTCCCACCCAGGAACAGACTCGCGTCGAGCAGGGCACGATTGGACCCGATCAAACGACCGTCGGGCAGGAGCAGGACGCCGGTTTTCTTCCGGGCGATCGCATGACCTCGCTGCGCAATCAGTGGAATGACGTACAAGCCGGATTCGTGGACGATCCGCAAAACGCGGTACAGCGCGCGCACGGCCTGGTGACGGCGCTGATGGACGAACTCGTTCAAACGTTCACGCAAGAGCGCTCGGCGCTCGAAGGGCAGTGGAAAGGCGGCGGGACGGCCGGCACCGAGGCGCTGCGCATGGTGCTGCAGCGTTATCGTTCGTTTTTCAACCGCCTGCTCGGCACGTAAACGGCGCAACCGACTCGTCACGGCGGACGCCGTTCGGCCGTAATTCCATTGGAATGAGGTGGACGGCGTGCTGCATGTGGTTCTCGCAGCTGCTCTGAGCGCATCGCTGCAGCAGGCGATAACGTACTTTCAAGCGGAGCGGCCAAGACTCGAAGCGCGTCTGGGGGCAAGCCAGACCGTTGACCTCGGCTTGCGGCTCGTCATCGATCGAAATGAACTGAACGATCCCGCGCCCGCGTGGTATACGCCGCAAGCGTGGAACGACACGCTGCGTACGGTTTCAACGGTCGACATCGACGCCGTTCGCGAGGCCGCCGAAGACACGGTGCCGCAACTTCCGCGGCAAACGGGTTTACACGAGGGTTTCGTGCGCTCGGCAATCGACGGCGTATGGGAACCGGTTGCGGTGTATATCCCGCCAAACGACACCGCGCATCCGCCGCTCGCCATTGTGCTGCATGGGCGGCCGCAAAGCGAAACCGAGTTGCTCGGCCAGCCCTATTTGCGCGAGCTCGCCGATCGCACGGGAACGATTCTTGTCGCTCCTTGGGGACGCGGCAACTACGATTTCGAAGGACCCGCCGCAGCGGATCTCGACGCGCTCGCGACATTCGCGCAAAGCACGTACGGCAGCGATCCGCACGAGTTATATCTGGTCGGCTATTCGATGGGCGGCTTCAGCGTGTTCAAAGTCGGGACGGCGCGGCCTTGGTCGGCCGTGATGTGCATCGCGGGAGCGCTGCTCAACAGTGAGGTACCCGCAGTGCGCTTTGCGTGGCGCGACACGCCGGTTTACCTCATAAACGGCACGCTGGATGAAGAGATCCCGCCGGTTTACGGCATGCGCAGTGCCGCGTTCATGGAATCGCTCGGCATTCCCGCGACATTCTATCAACAGACGGGCGGCCACCATGCGGTGCGCACCCTCATGCCCGCGCTCGAGCGCGCATGGGCCGACATGCACGCGGGTGTCGTGCGCGCGAACACGATTCCGCACGGTGCCGCCGGCACGGCATTTTTGCCGGCGGTGCCGGCCATGCATGACGCCGACCTCAAGCCGTAGAAAGCGACGGTATGATGATTTTGCCGTTCGTTCCGCCTGAGCCCGTCACGACTTCGGCCAGGCACGGTTTCGACTATGTCACCGTTGATGCACAGCGGCGCCGCGTGTACGCCGCGCACGGCGGAAATGCATCGCTGCTGATCGTGAACGCCGACACCGGCAAAGTGCTCGGGCAAGTTCACGTGGGCCGCATGGCGGGCGTTGCCGTGAACCAAGCAACCGGACACGTCTACACGGGCGACGGCGAGGATAAAGCGCTTTCGGAAGTCGACCCGGTGACGATGAAGGAAGTACATCGCGTAAGCGTAGACGGCCCGGTGGACGCGATCGCCTACGATCCGCAGTTGCACCGTATCTACGGCGACGAAGACGACGGGACGCGCATATTCGTCATCGACTCCCGATCGTTCAAGCAGATCGCGACGATTGCGCTGCCCGGACACAAGCCCGAGTACATCGTCATCGACCCGAAGACCCATGCCGTCTACCAAAACATCGCCACGAACAGCGAGATCGCCGTCATCGATCCGAAAAGCATGAAGGTCGTTCGCACGATCGCGACCCCGGAGATCAAGAACAACCATCCGCTGCAGTTCGACGAGATGAATCGCACGCTCATCGTCGGAGGCGGCGGCCATCTGAGCGTCTATGCGTTGAACGGCAAACGCTTGGGAACGGCCGCGTTTCCGCGCATCGATCAGTGCACGCTGGATCAGCGGCGACAGGTGCTGGCCTGCGCGGGCGGCGGCGGCGTTTGGTTCTACTCGATCTCCAAAAACGGCGCGCCCAAGCAAATGGGCATGCGCAAGATTAGCCGGGGCGTTCACACCGTGGGCATCGACGAAAAGACGCCGCGAGCATGGGCGGTTTGGGGATCGCCGCAAGGTGACTTCATCCAGGGATTCACCTATAAATTCTAACGGCCGCGATCTTGGCATGAGTTGACCGCGTTTCCGTAAGGACCTACTATAGGCGCAAGCACTTGCGCTCGGAGGCTGAATCCCATGTCGAGAACGCTTATCTCAACTCTTGTTGTTGTTTTTGCGTGTTTGGCCCTGGTCGGCTCCGTGGCGACCGCTCGCGCCCAGACGGCGGCGACGGCCGCTACCGTCACGGGTACGGTAAACGACGAAACCGGGGCGCCTATTTCGGGCGCCTCCGTCGTTCTCAGAGGGCCGAGCACGAAGAGCACGACGTCGAATGCGGCCGGCTCTTTTTCCATAGCGAACGTCGCGCCCGGCAGCTACGTCCTCTCCGTAACCAAAGGCGGCTACTCGTCCGCGGTACAGAACGACATCATCGTCCTCGGCGGCCAAACCGTCAATTTGGCGGTTCGCATGTCGACCATAACCTTCTCGTCGCTTCGGACCATCGCGAGCGTCAGAACGACCGGCAGAGCGCTCAATACGTCCGCCGCTTCGCTGAACGAGGTCACGACCGCAACGTTCATCGACCAAGCGCAGCCGCAGGTGACGCGCGTCCTCAATCAGGTACCGGGTCTGCAAATTTCTTTCCCTTCGAATTCAGCCAATGCGGCGGCGCCGGGCGCGATTACCGTGCCGAATATCAGGGACGCGACATCGTATGAAACGGCTTCGCTCATCGACGGGCACCCGATCTCGGTCGGCCAGTACGGCGACAACGTCACCACGTTCTTAAACTCGTTCCTGTTCGGAAGCATCGAAGTCGTGAAGGGGCCCGGCGCCGACGCGCCCGAGGTGAACAATGCAATCGGCGGCACGACCAACTTCCGCACTAAAGAACCCACGCTCAAGCCGTATTCGCAGATACTCTTCGGCGTCGACAACCGCGGCGGCACGCTTAGCAATCTGCAATTCTCGGATACCGTCGGAAAAGTCGGATTTCTCGTCGACCTCGCTACCAACAACAATCCTTCCGCTCTACACGGCAAACCGGTGTACTACGATCCGGCGGCCGCGGGCGGATTGCTGAACGGCGTACCGCTCGGCGACGGCGGCAACTATAACCAGGTCGGAAATACGCAAAGCACGCTGCCGACGACTCCGCAAATTCTCGCGTGTTGCTGGACGCTGGACGGGGCGCTCGATCAAACGGGAGAGCTGCTGAAGCTGCGCTACTCTTTCTCCCAAGCAACGCGCTTGACGCTCAGCTATCTCGGCGGTCAAACGACATCGGACCAAAACGGCAACACCGGAAACTTCTACAACGCGGTCTTCTCGCCGGGCCCGGGATACACGGGCTCGCTTCCCGCCGGCAGTTCGATCCAATACGCCTCTATTTATCCCGGAGCGGCTCAAGGCGAATTCAACAACGAACCAATCTATCAAGCCGAATTATCGACCGCCGTCGGGAACGATTCGCTCCTGGCTCGCTACTACAACGCCAAAGTCAGCCGCTATCAATTCGGAGGCCTGAATCCAAGCGGCTTTGACTATAACAACGTCACGCTTTTCGGCACTTCTTCCGGGAGCGGCAACGTCAACCAGACGTTCAGCGGCACGCAGTCATTGGTGCAATACTGGGACTACTATTCCGAACCCGAGCTCGACAAACTTCAGGGCGAGTCGCTCGAGTATCAGCACCCGTTCGCGAATAACGATTCGTTAACGTTCTCCGCCGATTGGACTTCCTCGCAAAGCACGGATTATTCCATCTTCTCGTTCCCGGGAACGCCGCAGTTCTATTCGTTCGGTCTGCCTCCCGGAACGCATCAGCAGCTCGGAACGTATCTGCTGCGCGGACATTTCTACCTGGGCTCCAAGCTGTCAGCCACGCTCGCGGACTATTTCAATACGTACAGCAGCACATACCCGGTGAACTGTCCGGCAACGGGCTGCAACACGCAGGCCGCCGCGCAGTTCGGTACGGGCGTTTCCTTCGCGACAACAACGAATACCCACAACGATCCGCGGCTGGGACTGGTGTACCGCCCGAACGCATGGTCTTCGGTGCGGCTCGCGATGGGAAGTTCAATCGCTCCGCCTTTCCTGGGCCTGCTGAATCAAATCACGTCGACTCCCAGTTACAATTCCTCGGCGAACGTCGCGGTCGAATCCGTGAGCAACGGCAACCTCAAACCAGAAACCGGCTTCGGCTATGATTTCGGCGGCGACGTGCAGCTGCCGCGGGAACAGGTCAGCATTTCGGGCGACGTCTACTTAACCAACCTGTACAATCGCTTTTTCGGGCAGACAGTCCCCACCGGATTGACCTGCGGCCAGGTCGGCAACTGCAGCGGCGGCGCACCGCCCAGCACGCCGATTGTCAACCAGACGAATACCAATATCAGCAACGCGAGATTCGAGGGCGTTGAGCTTTCGATCTCGCGGCAGCCCGCGGTGGGACTCGGATTCAACCTTTCCGGCGCGCTCAATCGCGGATACTACTACAACTTGCCGCCGTACTTCTATTGCAGCCTCGGAGCCAGCCAGCCCGGCGGCTGCATTCCCGCGAATTACGATCAAAACCTGAACGTGCTCAGCGGACAGAATACGAACGGTATTCCGGTCGGATTCTACGGCGTCTCCTACAATGGCAACATGCGCATCCCATACTCGCAAGCGAACGCGGAAATCAGTTACCGGTTCCCGAGCGACATTTTCCTTGCGCTCGGAGAGACGCTGTACGGAAAAAACAACTCGTTGAACGAGCCGCCGTTCGGCATCGGCTACGCCACGGTTCGCGTGCCGATCTCGCGCACGCTCGCCTTCCAAGTCTCCGGCGACAATATCTTCAACGCATATCCGGGCATCATGCCGGTGTACGGCGCGGGCGTTCCCATCGACGTGGCAAACGGCGGAACCGCGGCGACGAACGGCAACGTGCTCGGGCCGGCGACATGGCGTTTCATGATCACCACGCGTCCGTAAACCGCGCTTAGCGGTTCCAGACGCCCACGATCGCAGGCACGCCGGCGGAAGCGCCGGCGTGCTGCACTTTATACAGGTCTTCGATCGTGCGCAGTACGCGGTAGTGCGTTACCGGTTCGTCGTAACGCCCCGGACGAACCATCGGCCCAACAAAGATCGTGGGGATGTGGTTGCCGATTGCGTTGTCGCTTTCGTCCCAGGTGATGATGACCAGGGTGTCGTGCCCCATCGCCCAGTCCACGATGGGGCCGACGTGCGCGCGCAGCCACGTATCACCGCGGCTGATGCTCGCAGAATGCATGTCGTCAAGCAAGTTCGGAATGATGACCGAAACCGTGGGCAGCGCATCGTACGAGGAGGGCAGCGCGGAAAGCGGCAGGTTCTCGGACGGCAGCACGTTGTGGAAGTCCGCCCATGGTACGTGCTTTCTTGCGTACTGACCCGCCCAGCAGACGCGCGAGCCCGCTTGCGGCAAATCCTCGGAATACCCGGCGAACGAGCGGTGCGCGGCGCGCAGCTCCGTGGCCAGGTTCGGCGCGTTCGTATCGATCCCGCTGGGCGGACAGTGATCGCCGTTGCTGTCGGTCACACCGGCAAACAACGCCAGATAATTCGGCTGGCTCGGATGCGCGACGCCGTACGAATGCGTGAACAGCGCGCCGCGCGAGATGAGATCGTTCAAGTACGGCGCGGACCGCGCGTTGCCGGCGATATCGCGAAACTCCTTATTTTCTTCGACGACTATCACGACGTGCGCCGGCGGCGCCGGCAACTGCGGAGCAACGACTGCCGCAGCTTCACGCGGCAAATCGGTTAAGCGCGTATGGTTCGAACTCAAATAGTGACTGCCGAACACCGCGACGGCGACGGCGATGCCGATGGCGATAAGACCGCCCACCGGTTTGCTCACTGACCCCCGGCCGGCGCCAGCAGCGCGAAACCGCCTTGGGCGGCGATGCGCTCGCCCGGGCGCAATCCCGATGCGATAAGTGCTTTCGAACCGTTCTGACGTTCCACGGTAACCGGACGTTGCGCGAACTTGGCGTCGCCGTCCTTGTCGGCGGTGCGCACGAAAACGAGCGTCCGGCCGCTCTGCGGGTCCTGCACGATGGCGCTCTGCGGAATGACGATGCCGCGATCGCGCGCCACGTCGATCGTCGCTTGCACCGCGCTCCCCGCGGGCGCACCGCTCGGTAACCCGCGCACGATTACCGTTGCGGCTTGCGTCGCCGGATCTAGTGCGGTCGACACGCCGGCGACGGCACCCTCGCTGCCCAGCGCGGTTCCGGGAATCGAGAAACGTACCCGGTCGCCGGCGCGCACGCGCGCAGCGTCCGAAGCGGAAACGTCAAGCGTCACGTCGTTCGTTTGCGCCGGCCCGATCGCGATCACGGCGCTCGTCGTGTCGACGGCTTCGCCGGGACGCTTGTAGATGCCGGTCACCACGCCGTCGTCGGGCGCGCGCAGCGTGCCGTTCGCGAGATCGCGCTGCGCGAGCGCGGCGCGATCCTGGGCGCTCTGCGCTTGTGCGCTCGCCCCGCTCACTTGGGCGCGCGCGCTTGCGGCCTGGGCGCGATCCTGCGCGAGCTGCGCACGCGCCGCCTGCACGTCTTTGAGCGCAGCCACGCCGGCTGCATACAACGATTGCTCCCGCCGCAGAGCCGCCGTGTCGACTGCGATTTTCGTGGTGGTGCGATCGACCGCGGACTGCTGCGCGTTTGCTTGCGCGGCTTGGGCGTCCGCTTGCGCTTGCGATGCCGCAAGCGAGAGTCCGCTGGTGTCGAGCTCGGCGAGCGCCTGTCCCTGCGAAACGCGCTCGCCGATGCGAACGTCGACACTGCGCAAAATGCCGGGCTCCGCGAATGAGAGTTTGGTTTGCGAACCTGCACTCGCCCCGACGCGTCCTACGGCCGTGACTTGTTCGACGAAGGTTCCGAATGACGCGGTCGCCAGTGCGACGGCGGGTTTTGCCTGCTGCGTACCCGCATCGTGGCCGCCGCAGCCGGCGAGCGCGCAAAACGTCAGTATGGCCAGCGTGCGCCGGTTCACGGTCCCATCTCCTCTTCCAACGCCGCAGCGGCTTGCGCTTGCGCGTAGATTGCGTTTAATTCGTTGATTGCGGCTTGAATATACGTTCTGCGCGCGTCCGCGAGGTCCAAACTGGAACTCGCGCCGCTGCGATACCCGATTTGCGTCGCGCGCAGTTCTTCTTGCGCGGCGGCGCGAGCGTCGCGCGCGGCTTGCAGCGCGCGACTGCTTTCTTGATACGTGCGCGCGGCAGCGCTCACGTCGACGGTAATTTGCCGCTTCAGCGCCGCGGCCTTATATTGGGCCTGCGCGAGACGCGCGCGTTCGGCCTTCGCGCGATCGGCGGCGGAATGGGATACCGGCACGCTCACGTTGACGTTGGCCGACGGCCCGCGGACGAACACGCCGGAATCCATGCCTTGCGTATAACCGGCGCTTACCGTGATCGCCGGGAGCACGGCGCGCAAAGCGAGGTGAACCGCGGCCGCTTGCGCGCGCACGGCCTGCAGCGCCGAGGCGAGATCGCCGCGCTGCGCGAGGGCACGTGCGACGGCTTGCTGCGGATCCGGTGCCGGAACGGCATCGCTTTGCGCGGCTTCGACGCGCCCGAAGGCTTGCTCGGAGACTCCGGTTTCAACCGCCAGCGCGCTGCGGGCGTTCTGCAGATCGACGCGCGCCGCGTCGGCGGCGGCCAGCGCGTTGGCGAGCGCGACTTGCGTGCGAACCACGTCCAGGCGCGGCACGTCGCCCGCACGGAAGCGCAACCGCGCTGCCCGCAGGTCCGATCGAGCGCCCGCTACATCTTGTTCGCGCAGATCCGCCGCCGCCGCCGCCTTGAGTGCACCGTAATACAAGCCGACCGCTTTTAACCGTTCCGCACGCGCAGCGTCGAGTAAATCGAATTGCGCGGCAGCAAGTGTGTACTGCGCTTCCCGTACGGCCGGTTGATATGCCAAATAATCGCCCAGGGTTACGGCCCCGCCGACCGTCGTCAAGCTTTGTTCGATCGTGTTGTTCGCACTGCCGCCCTGCGGCGCGGCAGCGTAATTTACCGTGAGTGCAGGCGCCGCGATACCGCGGGCCGCCGCGAGTAAAGCAGCGTTTTCATTCACGCGTTCACGCGCTTGCGCGACCTCCGGCGAAATCGCAACCGCCTTCTGCAACGCGGCAGGCAGCGGCAGCGCGGTGAACTCGCGAGGCACCGAAGCAACGGCCGCAAGAACGAGCGCGGCAATCATGCGGGCTCCCGTTTCCCCGCAATCCCGGCGTACAAGACGGGAATCAGGACGAGCGTGAAGAGCGTGGCGGTCGAAAGCCCGCCGATGACCGCAATCGCAAGCGGTTGTTCCATGGCCGACCCGGCGCCGATTCCAAAGGCGAGCGGCAACAGGCCGCCGATTGCGGCGAAGGTGGTCATCACGATCGGCCGCAGACGCGTGCGGCCCGCGGCGACGAGCGCATCCTGCACGTTCGCACCCTCCAGACGGCGCCGGTTCGCGACGTCGATGAGCAAGATGCCGTTCTTGACGATGAGGCCGACCAGCAGCAGCAAGCCCATGAACGAGGAGACGTTGAACGCGGTCCTGGTAACGAATAGGCCGAGCGCGACGCCGATGAGCGCGAGCGGAATCGCCGTGAGGATTACCAGCGGCAGCCGGAACGACTTGAACGTCGTTAGCATGACCGCATATACCAGCAGCACCGCGATTAAAATCACCTCCGCGAATTCGCGGAACGACTGCTGCTGCGCTTGATACGCTCCGCCGATCGTGGCGGAATATCCCGGCGGCAGCGCCAAACCGCGGAGCACTTTTTGAACGCCCGCAACGACCGTCGACAAACTGGCGCCTCCATAGTTCGCGGTGACGATCATCACGCGCTGTCCATTGATTTCGGTGATGTTGGTCGAGAGCCGGTTCGGGCGCAACTGCGCCAGGCTTCCAAGCGAAACAACGCCGCCGGGCGTCGGCAGCAGCGTATCGCCAAGATTCGGCGCGTCCGCTCCGGCCAAGCTGACGCGCACCGGAATCAAGTTCAAATTGCCGGCGACGTTCGTGGCGACGCCGCCTTGGGATGCCGCCTGCAGCGCGCTTCCCAAATCGTTCGCGCTGATATTGAGCGCGGCCAGACGCGCGCCGTTCGGATCGACTCGAAGCGTGGGATCGTCGTAATTCACGCCGGAAAACGCATCGGCCAGCCCCGGGACGCCGGACATTTTATCGCTCAGCGCCGTCGCGAGTTTAACGAGCGTCTGCTGGTCCGGACCGCTCAGCGTCACCTGAATCGGCGAGGGTGCGCCGGACATGTCGTTGATCATGTCTTCTAAGATCTGGTGGAAATCGAGCTGTGCGGCGGGCACCGCGGCTGAAAACTCGTCACGCAAACGATCGCTGACCGTATGGTAAGAGGGGCGCTGTCCTTGCGGTTTGAGACGGATGCGGATCGTGCCTTGGCGCACTTGCGTGGGAGAAAACCCGTTCGTGTCGATTCCCGTGAAACGTCCCACCGAAAGAACCGCCGGGTCTTTCATGGCGATGCGTTCGAGCGTCGTTGCGGCGGCGTCGCTCGCCTGAATCGTGGTGCCCACGGGCATGGTGTACTGCACCTCGAACTGCCCTTCGTCCAAATGCGGCAAAAAGTCGCTGGGCAGGCGGGAGAGCAGCAGCACCGTTACGAGAAGCACGATCGCGGAGCCGCCGTACACCACCGCCCGGTGATGCAGCGTCCACCGGAGCAGCGGCTCGTAATCGGCGAGCAGACGAGCGATGAGGCCGGTATCCTCTTTGTGCTCTTCGTCCTCGCGCATGAACCACGTCGCGAGCAGCGGCGTCACGAAGAGCGCGAGCAGCAGCGACACGATGAGCGACGCGGCGAGCGTGAGCGCAAGAGCGCGAAAGAAAAATCCGCTTACGCCGGTCAGCAGCAGCAGCGGAACGAAAACCACGACGGTGGTGAACGTCGACGCCGCCATTGGAGCGCCCAGTTCACCCATGGATAAAACGACGACGTCGTGTTTGCGCATGTTCGGATACAGATGCAGGTTGCGGGCGATGTTTTCCACGACCACGATCGCGTCGTCGATGATGAGGCCCACGGCTACGGCGAGGCCTCCAACGCTCATGAGATTGAGCGTTTGTCCCAGCAGGTTCATCACAAAAATCGCAATAGCCATCGCAATGGGGATGACGATCGCGGTCACCAGCGTGATGCGGATATTGCGCAGAAACAGCAGAATCACGAGCACGGCCAAGATGGCGCCGATTACGATCGCGTCGCGCAGGCTGCGTTGCGATTCGACGACCAAATCCGTTTGGTCCCAATACCGGTGCAGCGAAACGCCGGCGGGCAAACCGCCTTCTATCGTCTTCATGCGGCGCTTGACTTGATCGGCCATCTTGACGGCGTCCGCGCCGGGCAGACCATAGAAATTGATGCCTACGGCGGGACGCGCATCGTAGCTGACCGCGGTCGTGAGCGGTGCGACGCCAAGCGTCACCGTTCCCAAGTCGCCGACTCGCACCGGAGCGTGGTTCGGATCGGGCACGACGATGCCGGCGATGGCGCCGGCGGATTTCACGTTTGCATCCAGTACGATGACATTGCGCTGGTAGTACTGCTGCGCGATGCCCAGCGCATTGACGGTATTGGCGTCGGCCACGGCCTTCGCAACGTCGTCGGCGGTTAAGCCGCGCGCGCTCAGCGCCGCTGGGTCCAACGTCACGTGGTACTCGCGCTGCGGGCCGCCGACGAGTAAAATTCGCGCAAGGCCGGGAACACCGTAAAACTGCGGGAGAAGCGATTGCTCGGCGAGCTCGCGGAGCACGGTCTGCGAGAGATTCGACGCTTGCAGCGCGTACGAGAGCACCGGCTCACTGTTCGGGTTGATGATGACCGCATCGACATTGGTCGCCGCGGGCAACGCGGATCGGGTCTGAGCGATTGCCTGATTGACGTACTGCAAATCGAAGCGCACGTCGGTTTTCGGATCGAACGTGACGATGAGCTCGGCGCTGCCCTGCGAGGAGGTCGTAACGACGCGCGTGACCGACGGCAGCCCGAGAAACGCGCGCTGGAGCGGGAGCGCCACGGCGATGCGTATTTGGTCGGGCGGCAAATTTCCCGCCTCGGCGACGACGTCTATGCGAGAGAACGACATGGTCGGAAAAATGCTCGCGGGCGTGGAGGCATATGCCCACACGCCCAGCGCCGCAAGTACAGCCACCAGGAATGCGATCGTCTTTTGGTGGCGTAGCCCCAGTCCGGCGAAATTCAATCTCTAATCCGAATTCGGTCCCTCGATACTGTTCTCCAGAACCTTGCCGGTCCTCGCGTCCACAGCAACCTCATGCGTCGTCCCCTTGACCTTCACGTCGAAACTGTAGCGAAGTCCGCTGCCGCCGGCTTCGCGTTCGAGCTCTTCACCGGCAATTTTGCCCCCTGGGACCGCTTTGAGTGCAATAGCGCGCGCTTTCGTAATACTGATCGCTGCTTGCGAGGCGTACTGTTGACCGGAGTACGCTATAGCGGCCGTCGTGACGGCCAGCACGGCAGCGGCGGACGCTGTCGGAATAAAGAGTCTCTTTAGGTTCATGCTGATGATTCTACCGCCTGAACATGACGGGAAACTGAACGCTATGCTGCCGGAAAACGCAAACGCACCTGTGCCCCGTTCGCGGCATTCGAAAGCATGATGGTTCCTTCGTTCGCCTCAACGACGGACCGGGCGATCGCCAAACCCAGGCCGCTCCCGGTACCTGCCGCTGCGCCGGGCTCGCGCCAGAAACGTTCGAGCGCGTGATCCAGCGCTTCACGAGAAAAGCCGGGGCCGTTGTCTTGCACGGCAATCTCCACCGTGTGATCGGAACGCCGCGCATGCAATTCGACCTTTCCGCTTGCCGCCGCATACCGGACGGCGTTGTGGCCGATCGCTAGAAGCGCACGCTCTAGCGCGTGCCCATCCGCGACGACGAATGCGCCCGGCGCAGCCTGAACGTCTATCGAGGCGCCTTTCGCCGCAGCGGCCGGCTGCAGACGTTCGGCAACGCGTTCCAGGATGGCGGATGCGTCGACACGCTCGCGCTGCACGTGCCCGCTTTCCGCGCGAGCCGCCGTAAGCAAATCGCCGATCAGCGACTCCATGTAGTCGGCCTCCGAAGCGATCGTTTCCAATGCCGCGCGGTATTGCGCCGGTTCACGCTCCTTGCGAATCGCGAGATCGGCCTCGGCTCGAATGACCGCCAGCGGTGCGCGCAGTTCGTGCGAGGCGTCCGCGGTAAAGCGCCGCTGCCGCGCAAAGGCGTCTTCAAGCGCGCGCCGGGTAACGAAGTTGCCCGCAAGCAATGCCAGTCCGGCTATCAGCAGGGCGGCACCGGCAAGCACAATGGCCAGCCCGCGATCTGTTTCATCGATCCAGTCGCTGCTGCGCCACACGACGACTGTGCCTAAGCGCTTGCCGCCGGCGAGCATGGGCCAAGAAAAGACGCGAACGATTGCATCGCCATGGCCGGCGTTGCGAATAACCGGACTCGTGCCGGCCGGAGGCGCGATGTCGGGCGGTACGCGCGCGGCGCTCGAAAGCAGCACGCGCCGCCGCATATCGAAAACCGCGCCGTCCGTGTCGGCACCGAGCACCGTAAGGAACTGTTGCCGATCGTCCGCGTCGATACGAATCTGGCCGTGGGACACGTCAACGAATGTCGCGGCGGCGCGCCCGGCCGTCGCAAGACGTGCATCCAGGGTTGAACGCTGCGTGCGGTCGATGGCGAACACGGCGGCAGCCGCAAAGAGCAGCAGCCCTGCCAGCATGATGGCGACGTACGCGCCGGAAAGGCGCAGCCGGTTCATCGCTCTCCGAACCGGTAGCCTGCGCCGCGAATCGTATGCAGCAGCTGCGCCTCGCGGCCCACGGTCATCTTCGAACGCAGGCGGCTCACGTAGACTTCGACGACGTTCGAGGTCGTTTCGCTTTCGCGTTCGAACAGCGCGTCTTCGATCATCGAACGTGTGATAAGGCGGCCCGCATTACGCATGAAGTATTCCAGAAAAGCTGCCTCACGCGCGGTTAGATCGATTTGCCGTTGTCCCCGTCGAGCGCGTCGCGACTTCAGATCGAATACCAAGTCCCGGACGCACAACTGCGCGTCGAGCTGCTCGGAGGATCGCCGCCGGACGATCGTTCGCAGGCGCGCCTCCAGCTCGCCGAACACGAAGGGTTTGCGCAGGTAATCGTCGGCGCCCGCATCCAGTCCGGCAATGACGTCATCCGTCGTGTCCCGCGAGGTGAGCATGAGCACCGGCGTTCGCACATCGCGCTTCCGGAGCGATCGCACGACGCTCAGCCCGTCGATTTTGGGGAGGTTGACGTCGAGAATGACCGCATCGTACGGCGCCCCCTCTGCCCACGTCTGACCTTCTTCTCCGTCGTGCGCGACGTCCACGACATGACCTTGTTCGCCCAAACCGCGGCGCAGTACGTCACATAGGCGAACGTCGTCTTCAACGACCAGCAGCCGCATGTTTCGGCGTATCGGTCCAGTGCAAGAGCGAACGAGCGGCGCGCGCGCGTTCGATCACGGAGTCCGTAATCGGGCCGTGGATCAGCATCGTGAAGTGCCCCATCTTGCGGCGATCGACCGCGTGTTTCTTGCCGTACATGTGGAGAACGATGCTCGGATCGCGCAGCAGATCGTCGACACCGGCAAGATGATTGCCCGTGCCTTCTCCCAGGATGTTGATCATCACCGCGTTTCGCAGCAGTTCGGGCTCGGAAAGCGGCAGTCCGCAGATTGCCCGCACGTGCTGCTCGTACTGCGAGCAGCGCGTGGCATCTATCGTGTAGTGCCCGCTGTTGTGCGGCCGGGGCGCTATTTCATTCACGAGCACTTGCCCCTCGTGCGTAACGAAGAACTCGACGCAGAACGTTCCGGCGATTTGCAAGGCGGCGGCGATTTTCTCGGCATACATTGCGGCGCGCCGGGCGATCTCTTCATCGACCCGCGCCGGCACGATCGACATATACAGAATGCCGCGGTCGTGAATATTCTCCGAGGCGGGATAGGTGACAATCTCACCCGCGGCATTGCGCGTGCAGACCACGCTGATCTCGCATGCGAACGGAACGAACTGCTCGTAGATCAACTGGGCGCCCTTTGCCTGCTCGAGCGCCTCGTGCGCTTGCCGCGCATCCGCGGCTCGCCACTGGCCTTTACCGTCGTATCCGCCGCGCACCGTTTTGATGACGGCGGGAAAGCCCGCATTCGCACAGGCGCGATCGAGATCGGCGGCGTTATTCACTTCGGCAAACGGCGCCACCGGGATGCCGCACGTCTGCGCAAAACCTTTTTCGAGCAATCGGTTCTGCGCTATGCGCAGCACATCGCTGCCGGGGGTAACGTCAAAGCCGTCTTGCTCCAGACGCTGTACCGATTCGATGGCGATGTTTTCGAATTCGTAGGTGACGACGTCGGTGCGCCGGCCCAGGTCGTCGATCGCGTCGAAATCGTCGTACTTTGCAACGATCTGCTCGTCGGCGACTTGGCCGCACGGAGAATGGGGCTGCGGGTCGAGCGTGATGACGTCGTAGCCCATGCGCTTGGCATCGAGCGTAAGCATACGCCCCAGCTGACCGCCCCCGATAACGCCGATGGTTTGAATCACGGGTCAGAGTTTAATCGATGTGACGCTGTCGTGCATGCGATCGACGTACTGCGCGAGACGGTGCAGAAGATCCGGATCGCCGAGTGCCAGAATGCGCGCAGCGAGCAGCGCGGCGTTCGCCGCGTTGCCGATGGCGACCGTAGCAACCGGTACGCCCTTGGGCATCTGCGCGATGGAGAGCAGCGAATCCAGCCCGTTCAGCGCTTTGGATTGAACCGGCACGCCGATGACCGGGAGCAGCGTGCGCGAGGCGGTCATGCCCGGCAGGTGCGCGGCTCCGCCCGCGCCCGCGATGATGACCCGCAGGCCGCGGCGACCCGCTTCTTCGGCATACTCGAACATCTCCACCGGCGTACGGTGCGCGGAAACCACGCGCATCTCGAACGGAACCCCCAGTTCTTTGAGCGTGTCGCGCGCGCCGGCCATCGTGTCCATGTCCGAGACGCTGCCCATGATGATGCCCACGAGGGGCGTGTCGGATTCTGCCATCGGGGTAGAGTATTCGACAGGTATGAGTGCTTTTCTGCTCGGCATCAACTATTGGCCCCGCCGCAGCGCCATGTACATGTGGGAACGCTTCGACCTCGGCGAACTCCGCGAGGATTTCGCGCGCATCCGCTCGCTGGGGCTCTCGGTCGTGCGCTTCTTCATCATGTGGGACGACTTTCAGCCGCAAGCCGGCCGCATGGACCCCGAAATGCTGCTGCGTTTCGACGCCGTGATGAACGCGCTTGCCGATGCGAAACTTCGCGGTATGCCCACCTTCTTCACCGGACACATGAGCGGCGTGAATTACCTGCCGGAGTGGAGTTTGGATCCCACGCGTCCGCACGGGCGCTTTCGCACGTTCACGCGCGGTATGCGCGAACTGCCGTGGGGCGTGGGAGATTTCTATTCGGGCAGACTGCTCGATGCGGCGCGCTTGCACGTGCGCGCGATTGGCGAGCGCTGCCGCGGGCACGAGGCGCTCTACCTGTGGGACCTCGGAAACGAGTTCAGCAACTTGCGCAGCGCGAATTCTCCCCCCGAATCGGCGGCCTGGTCGAAACAGCTGACGCACGATCTTCTCGAGGTTTCAGGCGCGCAGACGACCGCCGGCAATCACGGCGAGGATCTCACCGAGGACCGCGGCATTCGCCCTTCGTCGTTTTGCGAGCCGTTCCCGTGCTCGGTCATGCACGGATACTCGGTCTACACGCACTTTTCGCGAAGCCGCACCGATCCCGAAGTGGTGCCGTTCTTATGCCAACTGATGCAATCCATGTCCGGCAAAGCGGTGCTGTTCAACGAATTCGGCAACCCCACGTGCCCGCCCGGTACCGTATCGCCGTACGACCGCGTTCCGCTTCCCGGCGAACCGGCGCCCGAGGCCAAAGAATTGCCGCCCAACGCCGCTCCCTATGCGTGCCTGACCGAAGACGAAATGGCGACGTACTGCTACGAAGTGCTCGACCGTCTGCAGCGGCGCGGCGCGCTCGGTGCGTTCTGGTGGAACTGGGCCGACTACGCGAAAGAGCTTGCAAACACGCCGCCGTTCGATCGTGCGCCGCACGAAATGACGTTCGGCATCATCCGCTCCGACGGCAGCGATAAAGCCGTCGCGCAGACGCTCAAACGGTTCGCGCAGGAAGCCAGGCCGATCGTGCCGCCGCCCGCGCCCATCGTACGCGAAAGCGACTGGTATGCGAACCTCGACAAGGCATACCAGCAGGCCCGGTACGAAGAGTACCTGGCCATGAACACCCGCATCCATGCCTGAAGCCAAAGTACTGGTGATAACCGGTGCCGGTTCGGGCATCGGTTATCAAACCGCGCTGGAGGCGGCGCGCCAGGGGTTCGCCGTGCTCGCGGTTTCGCGTCATGAGCCCGCGCTCTATGAATTGGCCGCAACGATCGTGCACGGCGGCGGCGCCTGCGCGGCACTGCCGCTCGACGTGACCACGGCTGACGCACCGCAGCGCATCGTGCAAGCGGCGCGCGAATCGTTCGGACGCATCGACGTGCTGATCAACAATGCCGGCGCCGCAACGGCGGGGCGGTTGCTGGAGCAAACGGACGAACGAATCAACGCGCAGTGGGAGCTCCACGTCGCCGCACCGCTGCGTATCACGCGCGCGGCGCTGCCGATTCTGCAAGAGAGCCGGGGCCAAGTGATGTTCGTGGGCTCGGGCCTGGCTCGCGTACCTTCGCCGTATTACGGCGCGTATTGCGCGGCCAAAGCCGCAGTGCGTGCCATGACGACTCAGCTTCGGCGCGAACTCCACGGAACCGGCGTGGCCGTGACGTACATCGATCCGGGCAGCGTGCGCACGAATTTTGCGAAGACCGCCGGCATACCGTCGTTCGGCCCGGAGTGGGCCGTCGCGGAACCCGAACGTGTCGCGCGCCGGATCGTTCGCGCAGCCAAAACGCGTCCGGCGATCTTGAACGCCATTCCGATGCACACGTTCGGCGCAATGCTCGGCGAATGGTTTCCGCACTTCGCCGATCGCGCCATGCGCAAACGCACGCCGCCGGAACCGGTCCCACAACCGCCGCCTCCCGTGGACGTGCCGACGGAAGTACCGCAGCCCGTACCGCAGCCCGCGCCGGGTGAAACGGCGGAATCGGCTTTCGAGCGCGCGCTCGAACCGGTCTCGCGACGCATGGAGCGCGTGAAACTGCCCGCTTCTTTTTTGGCAGACCTGCTGCGAACAGGCGAAGACATCCAGCTCGCGGAGGCGGCGATGCGCTGGGCCGGCATGCCGAACAAGAACGAACGTGCGGCGATGGCCGAAGCGCTCGACGCGCTCACCAGCGGCGGCTACTTGAAAAAAACCGGCGACGAGAGCTGGCGCGTGCTGCGTTCAGCGAGCTAGCGCCGCTCGCAAATGCTTGCTTCCGATCGCGATAAAAAATAACACCGTCGCAAGCAGCACGATGGTGGCCCCGCTCGAACTGCGCAGAAAATACGAGAGGTAGAGTCCGCCCACGCCGCTGATTGCGCCGAGCAGCGCCGATAAACCCATCATGCGTGAAAAGCGCGTCGTGAGCTGATACGCCGCCGCGGCCGGCGTGACGAGCAGCGCCGCCACGAGCACGATTCCGACGGCCTGCAGCGAGATGATTATGGTCAGCGCCAGCAGTACGAGGAGCACGTATTCGATGAATGGCGCGTTTATGCCGCTGGCTTGCGCGACGATCGGATCGAACGACGTGTAGAGCAGCGCCCGCCAGAGCAGCGCGGTGACAAACGCGACGAACAATGCCAGCGCGATAATCATCAGCACGTCCTGATGATTGACCGAGAGGATGTCGCCGAACAGAAAACTCTGCAGGTCGATAGAGTACGTGCGCTGCCGGCTCATCAGAAAAATACCCAGCGCGAACGCGCCGGTGAACAGCACGCCGATCGCCGTATCGAGCGCGACGCGCCCGCGCCGGTGCACGAATCCGATGCCGAGCGAAGTCAGCACCGCGACGATGCCCGCGCCGATGTAGTAGTCGGCGCCGCGCAAATAGGCGATGACGATCCCCGCGAACGAAGCATGCGCGATGCCGTCGCCGATGAACGCGAGCTTGCGCAGCACGACGTAGGTACCCATTGCAGAGCACAACACGCCGACCAGAAACGCGGTGACGAACGCCCGCTGCATGAATTCGTATTGAAACGGTTCGAGCCAATGTTGCATGTCAGTCGTGCTCGTGCCGCTCGCCGTGCCCGTGCACGTGCATGTGACCGTGCAACTCCGCATAGGCGCCGGAAGCCAAAACCTCGTCCGGCGTCCCGATGGCCAGGACGCGCCGGTTGAGCACCATCAAGCGGTCGAACCATTCGGGGGCGCGTTCGAGATGGTGCGTGGACATGATCACCGGCATACCGCCTTTCACGAGTTCCCGAATGACGTTGCGCAGCGCTTCTTCCGTTTGCGCATCGACGCCGGTCGTCGGTTCATCCAGCAGAAGCAATTTCG
>DASSZL010000035.1:0-4429 GCA_035713505.1 Vulcanimicrobiaceae bacterium
ATTCAATAGCGCGTACGTTATCCATCGACTTCGCGCGGCGGTCGCCAAAAGCCCCGCTTCAGTAGCCGCTAGACGCCGACGGGAGTTCTGCCGGCTATTCGATCGATGCTTTCTTCCGTGACGAAGCCGACTAATCTCTCATTGCGATCGAGGACGGGAAGCATCGAGTAGAGAGACCTGCGCAATTCACGGCGGGCATACTCCAAATTGGAGTCCGCGCGAACGTAACGGCATTCCGAGGCTGGTCTCATAACGGCCCCCACGTAGATGGAAGAACGATCTCGACCGCCGCATTTGAGTTCATCCGTGAGAGTGAAGAAACCGAGGAAACGCTTGCCGGCGATTACAGGCAAAGCATACGCTTCCAACGCCCGCAGAATCTCGAAGGCATAATCGCAATAGGTGTCCGGCTCCAATTTTAGGCCCGCTCCTTCGACCGCGTTCGCGCACGTCGGCGGCGAACGCCGGCTCGCGCCCCCATGCCGGCGGCGAGCCTCACACAGAACGCCGCAGGCTGCAAGCAGCAGCGGAAGTGCGAAAATCAAAATAGCGGAAAATGAAGGTTCCATCGCTCGTCATGCAAGGCTCGTCAATTACACTAGTATGAGCTCGAGTGGAGAAGTTCGCGCGACGTGCTTGTGAACGCGCGCGGAATAAGAATGGGCGAGCAAAACAGGCGAGCGCCCGCCCGAGTGGGCGGGCGTAAAAGGGATTAATTGCAGGCTGTATCGATGACTTTGCCATCGGGGAAGTCGCTGTGCGCTTTCTCGATGACCTCGTCCTTGGAATCTCCGAAGTAATAGCTCGTCTGATCCGAGCTCGCGACGTATGCCGCGCAGCGTTGTTTGTGGAACCAGACGCGCAGCGTGCAGTCGTCTTTACCGTCCGTATATTTATTGCAGACCGCGATGGCCCCCGCGACCGCACCTTCTTTGGTGGCGTAGCCGGTGGCGTGGCCCACGGCATCGTCGTTTCCGCGTTCGCTGGCAATTGCGCCATACGGCAGTGCACCTGCGAAGGTTTGGCTCGTCGCGCCGAGTCCGAGCACCGCGGCCGTCGCTACGGCGGTAAAAGCGGCGAAAAAGCGTCCATGCTTCATGTCAGTTCCTTCTGCGTAAAAACGCACGTAGCGGTGCGAATAAACGCGCCGTTGAGTATCCGTTCGCCGGCGTTCGGCCTACACCCGCCACGGATGAGTGCCTTGCCCAGCCAGGAACGGTGACAACGAACGGGCATTTGGCTGGATTTCTTCGATGTCGCAAGGTACGTTCTCAGCAAGTTCTTCGCGGCGGAAGATACTTGCCGTGGAGTCTCCGTTATCGCCATTCAAAGGAGTATTCGTCATGCTACAGCGCGCCGCCGTCGTCACGACCCTCCTGCTTGCATTCGGAATGGCGCCCGCATTTGCGGCTCAAACATACACCGTCTCCTTGCGGCCCCAACACGGCTCGCATGAGCACGGAAAGGCGACGTTTACTCAAAAGGGCGCAAACGTTATCGTAACGATAAGCGTCAAACAAATGCCGCATCCCGCAGTACCGCAGTTCGCTCACCTGCATCGCGGTACGTGCGGCGATCTCGGGTCGCCGGCCAAGTATGAGCTCACGCCCATCCGCAACGGCAAATCTTCGACGACGCTGAAAAATCTCTCATTGGCCACCCTCACTTCTGCGCCATACTCCATCGCTATCCATCAAACGCTGGCGCATATGAGTTTTCATATCGCTTGCGGCGGACCGATATCCGGCAAGTGATTCATCGCCAAGTCTTCGGCGCGCACGGCACCGACATGGGCTCGCTCTTCGATGAGATGAACGCCTCACTCGACGCGTACGAATACGCGTTGCGCGAAGGGCCCGGAACGCTCGAGGTGCTAGCCGTGCTCTACGGCGCGGCCACGCCGGCCGCAATCTCCGGAGCCGTGTGGCGCACGTATCGCTTGGGGGCGCGTCTGCATGCCGACGCCGCGCAAAACCCGTTCGCCTCGCGCATTGCGCAGTTGCGCACGCGTGGAGCGCGTTTCGTGGTGTGCAGCAATTCGCTGCGGGGCCTGGCGATCGCGGTCGCCAACGGCGTGCCGGAGGTGCAAGAGCCGGTCGATCTCGTGCTGCAGCGCATGCGCGCGAGTCTGGTGCACGGCGTCACCATCGTGCCCGCCGGCGTGCAAGCCATCAATGCTGCGCAGGAGGACGGCTACACCTATTTACCTGCCTCCCTGTAACGCTAGCTCTGCTGCGCGCGCACCGCTTCGAGCGATTCGGTGATACCGGTGTGGAAATCGAACCCGTACGAATCGATCGTCAGCTCAAACGGCGGCATGCCGGAGACGCGCGCCCGCATCTTGCCCACGCCGAGCGGAACGTTCGACGAGGTCCACAGTTCCAGCTCTTTGAGCAGCGGATCGTCGAAGCGCGCGGCGCACTGCGTGCAGGCAACGGCGGTTTTTTGAACCGCGATGCTGTTTTCGGATTGATGCACCGCCTGCCGCGGCACGCTCACCGTCGATGCACCTTGCTTGGTGATCGTACCCCCGCCTTTCGGGTAGAGGTGCACGCTGTCGAGCAAACGCAGCGGCGGCGGCTGATCCTCATCCAGCATCACGAGCGTGCTGGAACGTGAAACGTACGCTTGCACGCCGTATACTTGCGTAAGGTTGCCGAACGTGCGCGTGCGCAGATACGCTTTCTTCATCGTGTTCGGATTGCACGAGCCGCCGGGCATGCCGACCTGCGTTTCGATAAAGTAGCGCTCCGCGATCGGCGTGCGTTCGATACCGAAGCCGACCTGCTTTTGATACGGCACGCCGAAGCCCATAATGTACCGCACCCATAAGCCGGCGCGCGCCGCGGGCAGCACCGCGTACGGCTGCCAGGCGAGCGCCTCGAGCGGAAAGAGCGTGCTCGCAAATGCGCCCATGCCGAGCGCCAGAAAATCATTTCGTATCATGACCGAGAACCTTTTGCAGAAGTCCCTGGGGAATCGGACCGCGATAGAGCATGCGCACCACGCCGTGCTCGTCGATGAGAATGCTTTCGGGAATGGGCAGCGCGCCGTACGTGGCGGCGAACTGGCCTTGGTCGATGGCCACGTCGCCGCGAATTCCGTATCGCTGAACGAAGCGTTTGACGGCGGACGGCGACTCTTGTTCGTCGACGAAGATAAAGCGCACGTCCGGATGTTGCTGCGCTGCCCGTACCAACCGCGGAATCTCGCTTTGACACGGCGGGCACCATGTCGCGAAGACGTTGATGTACGTGCGTTTGCCGGTGATGTCGGCGTGCGAGAGCGTCTTGCCGTCGAGCGTATCGAGCAAGAACAGGGGGGCGGGCTGGTTCACGCGCGCGATTCTCGCCGCGGACGCGAATCGCGGCGATATCGCCAATGCCGCGATCAGCACCGCGGCTGCCCAGGCGCTATACCTGTTCATGCCTAACCGTTCGACGCCGTGCACGCGGGTACTGGTTGCGCAAGCAAGGCCTTTGCCGCTTACCGGCCGACAACGTTCCCGAGCGGAGTACGCAAGTTTTCCGATGATTTTACAGCGGGCGCGAGCGCGTCAAGAATCGTCGGCCGGTGCCGTTGTCGAGTGAGAACATGCCGCCGTTGCCTTCTACGGCGTCGATGATGAGCCGCGTATGCTTCCAGTATTCGTACTGCGAAACGCTCATGTAAAACGGCGCGCCGCCGATGTGCCCCAGCAGCACGTCGCTCTCGCCGATGAGAAGATCGCCGTCCGGATAGCACATCGGCGCGCTGCCGTCGCAGCAGCCGCCGGATTGATGGAACATCACGGGGCCGTAGCGTGCTTTGAGTTCCTCGATGAACGCCAGGGCCGCCGCCGTGGCGGCGACCCGTGGCTGCGTCGTTTCCATTGAGGGTCTTAGAAGAAGCCCATCGCCTTGGGGCTGTAGCTGACCAGCATGTTTTTCGTCTGCTGATAATGGTCCAGCATCATGCGGTGGTTTTCGCGGCCGATGCCCGACTGCTTGTAGCCGCCGAACGCCGCATGCGCCGGGTAGAGATGGTAGCAGTTCGTCCAAACGCGGCCCGCTTTTATGCTGCGCCCGAAGTTGTAGGCGGTGTTGATGTCGCGCGTCCACACGCCGGCTCCCAAACCGTACAGCGTATCGTTCGCGATCTCGAGCGCTTCCTCAGGCGTCTTGAACGTCGTGACGGAAAGCACCGGCCCGAAGATCTCTTCTTGGAAGATGCGCATCTTGTTGTTGCCTTGGAAAACGGTCGGCTCGATGTAATAGCCTTCCTTGAGCGGACCGTTAATTGCGGCGCGCTTGCCGCCGGTCAGCACTTGCGCGCCTTCCTGTTTGCCGACGTCGATGTACGAGAGAATCTTTTCCAATTGCTCGCGCGAGGCTTGCGCGCCGACCATCGTGTCGGATGAAAGCGGATTCCCTTGCTTCATCGACTTTAC
>DASSZL010000036.1:0-3411 GCA_035713505.1 Vulcanimicrobiaceae bacterium
CCGTGTTGCTGACGTAGGGGCTGCCGCCCGTCAGGAGATTGGTCGTGAACCAGTCATCGTACGTGAAAACTCGGCAACCCGCGTACGTGTACGGCGAGGTCCACAGAGTAGTTACGGCTGCCGGGAGGAACGGCGAAGCGCTGCCGCGTTGCGCTTGGGAAACTTGCGGAGGGAGCATCGCGCTTCGATGAGCGCATGATGCCGCGAAGAGGACGCAGAGAATTGCGCAGAGTTGCACGGGAAGACGCATGAGATTCACGGTTTCGGTCTTATTGGGCAGTAGTGGTACCGGTCAAAGGCGCCGTGTATTCTCCGCCATGTCCACAAGTCTTAGCGGAGGGGCAATAGGCGGCTTGGCCGGCGGCAGCGCAAGAAGTAGGGCCGGCCGCCATTGCGAGCCAAGCAACCGCGATGCGGCTCGTGGTGTACACATGGCCCTATGCGCTGTTCTTCTGGGCGGTATTCATCTGGGCGTTCGCACCTGAATTTCGGCTCGTGTCCCGCCCGCACGAACCCTCGGACACCTCCCAAGACGCGAATTCCAAGCGCCTGATCATGCAGGGGGGAGCCTTGGCCGGCGTTATCGCGTTTGCCGTCGCGATACGGGTGCCGGGCGGCGCGCTGCCGAACGGAATGCGGCTATTTTGGATCGGCCTGTGCGTATTTATCGCCGGCAGCCTCTTAAGGCGTCATTGCCGGCGGATGCTCGGCCGGAACTTCACGGGGGCGGTGATCGTCAAACCGGATCAGGCCGTGGTCGAACGCGGCGCGTATGGCTACGTTCGCCATCCGTCGTACACGGCGGGCGCCCTGCTCTGGGTCGGCATCGGGCTTGCGCTCGCGAACTGGATCAGCCTGCTCGTTCTCATAAGCTCCATCGCGATCATGTACGCGTATCGCGTTCGCGTTGAAGAAGCCGCGCTGGTGTCCGTCATCGGCCAGCCGTATCGCGACTACATGAAGCGGACCAAACGTTTCATACCCTTTGTGTTCTAGGACCAAGAAGGCAGGTCAATGAGCAAATCCGCCGTTCCCGAGGATCTCGCCGCGTTCGTCGATGCGGCAAAACAGAACGGTGTCGCGGATGCCGATCTCGTTGGGCTGCTCAGGCAGAACGGCTGGTCCGAGCGGCGCGCGTACGCGGCGTTGTCCGAGTACTACACTGCACGGCTGGGCGCGATTCCGCAGCGCGGAGGAGCGGCCGAAAGTGCCAGAGACGCGTTCTTGTACCTGCTGGCGTTCGCGACCCTGGCGACGTGGACCGTCGCACTCGTGTGGCTTGCGAATGCGCTCACGGATTGGGCACTCCCGAGCGCACTGGACGGCATCGATCGCGGCGCCGGATTCCGGCACAACGTCGCCGGACAGCTCGCCGGTCTCATCGTAGCGTTTCCCATCTTCATGGCGGTCAGTGCGGCGATCGTGCGTCAGACGCGCAACCGCCCGGAATCGGTCGAATCCGGCGTGCGCAAATGGCTGACGTATATCGCGCTCGTGATTACCGCCGTGATCATGCTCGGTGACGGTGTGTGGTTCCTCACGCAGTTCTTGCTGGGCGAATTGACGCTGCGCTTTGCGATAAAGGCCTTCACCGTCTTCGCCGTGTCCGCAGGCGTGCTCTGGTATTATCTGGGTTCCGTCTCCTTGGAGCAGCGGACGGCCTCGCGCGATGCCGTCTTCGGTTGGGCCGCGAGCGCGGTTGTCGCCGTCGCGCTAATCTTCGGGTTCTCCGGCATCGGCACGCCGCCGCACAACCGCAGCGTGTCGTTCGACGAGCAGCGTGTGAGCAATCTGCAGTCGCTCGCCAGGCAAATCAACAGCGTATACGGCGATGCGCACAAGCGCCTTCCGCGCACGCTCGGCGACCTGGCCATGAACGATCGCAGCGCTTCCCTGGACCCCGTTACCCGCGCGGCCTACCGGTATGAGCCGCTCTCGGCCTCAGTGTACCGGCTGTGCGCCGGCTTCGACACGGACGACCGCGTCCTTGACCGATCGTTCTGGCGGCATCCCTCGGGCCCGTACTGTTATCGCATTGCGGCGGCGGCACCGGTACCCGGAGCCGGCTAGGACCGGCGCAGAGCGCGATGATTTACGTCGGTACGTGCGGTTTTGCGTACAAGGACTGGCTGGGCACGTTCTATCCGGCGACGATTCGGCAGGACGAGATGCTGCCGTATTATGCGTCGTGCTTTCAAGCCGTCGAGATCGACGCATCCTATTACGGCGTACCTCGGGCGCAGACGATCGCGCGCATGAACGCACGCACGCCCAAAGAGTTTCGGTTCTGCTTCAAAGTTCCGCAAACGGTCTCGCACCCGCCGCAAGCCGGGCTCGCGCGCGTCCACGACGACGCCGCCGCATTCGTGCAGAGCGTCGCGCCTATCGTGGACGCAGGCAAGTTCGGGTGCGCGCTGCTGCAATTCCCCAACGGGTTCAAGCCGAACGAACGAACGGAGCGCTATTTGCATGCGGCGGCCGCAGCGCTGGCACCCCTGCGACTGGTCGCGGAGTTTCGCAACCGCGAGTGGCAGACTGCGCGGTATTACGCGATGCTCGCCGAGTTGGGCGTCGGCTGGTGCAACGTCGACATGCCGAATTACGAAACGCTGATGCGGCCGAGTTCCGACGTGTCGAGCGATATCGCCTACGTGCGCTTCCACGGCCGCAACGCCGCAAAGTGGTGGACGGGCAACAACACGACGCGGTACGAGTACGACTACAGCACGCAGGAGCTGGTGCCCTGGACGGACCGCGTTGCCGACATGGAAGAGCGCGCTGGCACCACGTTCGCTTTTTTCAACAATCACGCGCGGGGCAATGCCGCGCGCAACGCGGAGATCTTCGTGGATATGCTGCGCGAACGCTACGGTGATGCCGCGGACGCCATTATACCGGAGCGCTCTCGCACTGCGGGGCAGCAGTCGCTGTTTGAGTGAGCGGCGCTTCCCAGAACGGTACGTGCAATGGAATCTCGAGTGTTTGCGCCGCACGAGCGATGCGCGGTTCCATAAACGCGACAGCGCGGGCTTTCAGCGGTCCCGACGTCCAGACGCGTTCGAAGAGCGCCCAGAAAGCAAAACCAACTGCCAAGGCCGCGCCGTACGAGAGGAGCATGCTTTGCGCCAACGGCAGCTGCAGCCGGCTCTGAAGCAGCGTGACGACCGGCTCATGAACGAGATAAATTGAATACGACGCTATGCCGACGGCGACGAGCGGCTTGCGTGAGAGCATGGCGCGCAGCGCGCTCACGCGACCGGCCAGCAGAACGAACGCAAACGCGGCGAGCTGCCAACCGGGGTTTGTTTGCACGAAAAAAATCGCGCTTTCCGCGCCGTACGGCGAGGGCATGCTGGCCGACTGCTCGAGAAAGAGCGCGCCGAGCACCGAGAGCGGCAAGAGCAGGATGGC
>DASSZL010000037.1:0-3911 GCA_035713505.1 Vulcanimicrobiaceae bacterium
CGCGCCGTGCAGGCGGTAAGAGAAGCCACCGTTCGTGTTCGAGCCGGTGTTGCCCGGGCTGAACTCGTTGTAGACCTTCGGCGAGATGATGTAGTCCCCGGCGATGAACGCCGTAACGGCGGGCGTCGGAACGGGGGTCGGGGCAGGCGTCGGCGGAGCCGTCGCAGGCGGTGCGGTGGCGGGGGCGGGCGGCGGCGTCGGCGGGAGATAGCGGACTACCACGATGCGGCGGTCCGGAACCCACTGAACGTACGCTCCCATGCCTTCCGAAATCACGCGGACCGGAACGACGACATGGCCTTGGTAAATCTCCGGCGGGACGTCCAGCGGACGCGTTTCGCCGTTGATCACGACCTCAGGTTTGCCAACCGTCACTTTTACGTCCGCGCCCGGCTTGGTCACATCGACCGTCTTGGTGCCGGGATCGTACGAAACCGTCGCGCCCATTTGTTCGAACATGGAGCGCAGCGGGATGAGGATGGTGCCGCCGCGGACGAGCGCTGCAAGGACACGTCCCTGCTTGAGTTCATCCGGTTTGGCGTAAACATGGTGGTCGTTGTAGAGGATCGGGATTTGTCCGGACGGCGGGGAACCGAAGTTCGCCGGCGGAACCGCAGGAGCTGCGGGCGCCGGGGCCGCCGGGGCAGGTGACGCCATCGGCGTTGCCGCCGGAGCGCTCGCTGCCGGAGACGGGGCTGCCGTCGCCTGTGCAATCGCGTTGGGTCCAATGTTGCCATGCGATGCATTGGGCGGAGCTGCCACCGCGCTAAGTCCCAGGCCGGCTGTCATCAGCACGGCAAGGACTCCGGTGCTCAGTCGTTTCAAGTTTTCCTCCTAGCTAGAATGAAACCTCGGCTTACCAGGGCTAGGCCTCGATAAACCAAGCGTCAATCGAGCAAATACCCCTAAGCAAGCAGAGTTAATCCTGTTCGGGAACCGGGTTGCCCCCCCTGCAGCATAGTGCAGGCGGCCGGTCCCGCTCGTCTATAAAGGTAGCGTTAAGCGAGCTTCTCTTCAAGCTTTGCGAGGAACTTTGCGCGGTCCATGATGTACCGTTCATGCGTGCCCTCCGCGACGGGCTCTTGTTCGTCGAAGACCTGCACCGCAAAACTGATGCGGGGGCCGTCGACCAGGACGACCTCGACCTCGGTGCGGACGATGAACCCCACGGGTATCGGACGATGGTGCTCCAGATCGACGTGCGTGCCCAACGTGAGCTGGCCTTCCTCCAGCAGCGGGGCGATGCACGCGATGGCAGCGTCTTCTATGAGCTGCACGAGCATCGGTGTCGAGAGGACGTCGACGCCTTTATTACCGGCCTTTTCGGCGGTCATCCACTCTTCGACGCGGCTTTGTCTGCTGTAGGTACGGCCGATATCGAGTTTCGCACGCATGCGAGGTGACAATACCACATTGGACTGGATGCTCCCCGCGTCCGAAGCAACCGATCGTGACATTGGGGTTTTCTCAGGTTCAAGCAGTATAAGGAAACCGCGCTTGGCCGCCCGGGTGAATCAAAATCACGCGACGGCCGTAGTAAGGGCGAAAGGCCTTTTTTTTGATGTTGAAGAGGAGCGGCATGCAGTATTATCGCTTGGCAGTTGCGGGGTTGCTCGCGGCGACCGTCGTGCTTGGCGGATGCGCCGGGCAGGCGCAGCAGCGCGGACCCGTGGCGTTGGACGTGGAGGCGGCGCAAGCGCAGCGCCGGGACATTGCCACGTATCTGACGCTCGACGGACAGGTGTCGCCGCTCGAGGAGTCCACGCTCTCGTTCCAGCAGTCGGGGCCGGTCTCGGCGGTGTACGTGAATCAAGGCGATCCCGTCAGCGCGGGCGAGCTGCTCGCGAAGATCGACGATTCGACGCTGCGCGCGCAACTCGCGCAAGTGGAAGCGCAAATCGCCCAGGCCTCTTCGCAGGCGCAGTCCTCCGCTTTGAACGTGCCCATCACGCAGCAGCAAACCACGCAAGCCGCCGCATCGGCGAAAGCCGCGCTTGCGAACGCAAAGCTCACGTACGATCAGGACATGCAGCTCTACAAACAAGGCTACGTTTCGCAATCGCAGCTCGAACAGGCGCGCTCGCAGTACGTGGCGGCGCAGTCGCAGTACAACACGGCGCTGGCGAATCAAGGCAGCACGGGAATTCAGAGTTCGAACGCCGCCGCGGCTCGGCAAGCGGTGCGCGCGGCGCAGGCGCAGGCGAACGTTTTGCGCACGGAGATCTCGCAGACCTCGCTTTATGCGCCGTTCGAGGGCATCGTCACGGCGCGCCTAATGGATCCCGGCGCGATGGCTTCTCCGGGCACGCCGGCACTGAAAGTATCGAAGGTCAATACCGTTTGGGTGAATGTGAACATACCGGACGTCGATCTGTCGTACGTACACGCGGGAACGCCGATCACATTTACGGCCTCGCAGCTCGGGCAGCGTTCGTTCACCGGCACCATCGCGACCGTGAACGCCGTTCCGACGCAAGGCACGCTTTCGTATCAAGCGCGCATTCGGCAGCCGAATCCCGATTCAGCGCTGCGCGGGGGCATGCTCGTGAGCGTCACGATCCAAAAAGCTCGCCATCGCGACGCGATCGTCGTTCCGCGCCAAGCCGTCGCTCAAACGGATCAAGGCTCGAACGTGTTCATCATCGGCAAAGACGACAAGGCGGTGCAAGTCCCGGTGCAGGTCGGGCTGCAAACGGACACGCTGAGCGAAGTGATCAGTCCGCGCGTCGGACCGGGAACGCGGGTCATCACCACGCGTCCGGACGCACTTCAAAACGGAAGTCTCGTGGCAGTCGCGGGCTCACGGCGGGGACCGTAGCACGATGACCGCACGTTTTCTAGCCGCCGCCGCGGTGTTCGCGCTGATGAACGCGGCGGCCGTGCCGGCATATGCCCAAGCGGTTCCGCAACTGCCCCCGAGCGCGGTTCAAACGCGCCCGCAGGCCGGCGTGCCGCAGCAGGTGACGCTGCAGCAAGCGCTCGACATCGCCGTCGCTAAGTCGCCGGTGCTCGCCGCGGCGCGCGCGAATCAGCGGCTCACGCAGATTCCGGTGAGCCTGGCTCGCTCCGCGCTGTTCCCGAACATCAGCGCCGCCGCAAGCGCATCGCATTCTAATAACGCCGGACGAACCACGAACGGTCAAACGATCGGCGGCGGATTCACGAGCCGCGGGCTCAACGCCGATCTTCGCCAACTGATTTACGACGGCGGCAAACTGATCGCGCAGTTGCACCAGGCTCGTGCGAACGCGGTTGCCGGCACCGAGACGTACGATCGCCAGCTGCAGACCCTCGCATTCAACGTCGCGCAGGCCTATTACACATCGCTGCAATCGAAGTCGGCTACGCAACTTGCCGCGCAAGTCGTCCACCAGAATGAAGTTCAGGAAGCCTTGGTGCGCGCGCAATTGCGGGCCGGGACGGCTTCGCGCGTCGATCTCGCAACCGCGCAGCTGCCGACGGCGCAGGCCCGCGTTGCCCTCGTGCGCGCCCAAGGCCAGGAGGCGACGGCGCTTGCCGCGTTTGCGAATGCGCTCGGGCTTGACGCCGACGTCGCGGTAGCGCCGGCAAACACGCCCGCGGCCAATTCGACCTCGCCGCTGGTCACCGTGCTTTCTTACGATCAGGCCGTTACGCGCGCGCTGCTGCTGCGTCCCGATTATCTCGCCGCGAAGAACGGCGTGATGGCCGCGCAGTACAACGTGCAGGCACAGCGTTCGGGTCTACTTCCGACACTCACGGCGAACGCCACGTACGGAACGAACTCGACGACGGTCACGGGAACGAATTTCCGCCCCGGCAGCACGATTGGGGCGACGCTGAACATTCCAATTTTCGATCAAGGCATTACGCGCGCGCAAACGGAGCAGGCTCAGGCGCAGCTCGACCTCGCGCAGTCGCAGCTCGACCAA
>DASSZL010000038.1:0-7106 GCA_035713505.1 Vulcanimicrobiaceae bacterium
TGAGCGAGAAGCCGCCTCCGGATTTCGCCATGCTTCGGGCGGTGGAGATTCTCGCGAAAATGCACGAACGCGTGCGCAGCGCGCCGAACACGCCGCCGGCGCCAATCGATCGGCCCGTACTTTTGCAGAGTGAACGGCTCACGCTGCAAGTCGCCAAAACAAAGCGCTCCGACGTCGAACGCGAACTCGGCATTGCCTTCAGCTATCCGGCGCGCGGCTGGCACACGTACGCGACGAGTGAATCGGGCACGCGCTGTTTGCTCAGCGCGTTCTACAAGAGCGGCATCCTGGTCGCCGTGGAGCTGTACGTGCCGCGAGGACCGCATGCGCCGAATCTGCAGGCGCGCAACTTCGGCGGCTTTCGCCTGGAACCCGGCGGCGTGCGCGTAGGAATGCTGGTGAACGCGATCCCGCAGCCGTTCACGCCCGCGGTCGGCGGCCCCGGAAAAGTCGTGTACGACCAGGCGTTCGAGGCGCGTTTCGGCGGAGGTGTTGCTTATGCGATGGCGGCCAAAGGCGTCATCGAACGTCTGACGGTGTACGCCGATCTCGGGCGCAGCGCCGGCTAAGATGCGCGGTTGGCTGCTCTCGGCCGCACTGCTCGCGGCGGCTGCGGCAATCGGCTTGGCTCGGCCGCACCCCACGCCGGGACCGCCGATGCGCGACTTCGAGGCGTATTATGCCGCCGGCACCGTTTGGGACGCCGGCGGCGATGCGTATTCTCAAGCGATTTGGCGTGCCGAACGAAAACTGCCCGGCGTGCGCGCATCGCGCTATGAGGCGCTGCCGTTCGTCGGACCGCCGGCGCTGCTGCCGATCTTTGGGGCGATCGCGAAGCTTCCGTTCGCCGCCGCGAACGTACTCTGGCGCGCTCTGCTCGTCGCGGCGATCGCCGCTCTCGCTCTGTTGACGCTCCGCTTTGCGCGGATTCGAATCTCGCCCGTTTCGTTTATCGCAATCGCGCTAGCCGCGATCGGGTTCGGACCGTTGACAAGCGCGCTCGCACTGGGTCAGCTCGCGCTGCCCGCGATGCTGTTCGCCGCGCTCGCGACCATCTCGCCGGCCGCGGGAGTGTTGGCCTGGATTCAGCCGAACGTCGGCTTCGCGGTTACCGCACAGAAACGCGCATGGGTGGGAGCGGCTGCCTTTGCTGCGATCTGCGCCGCCGTCGCCGGCGCGCCGGGCGTGCTGCACTACATCGGCGTGGTTCATCGTCATTCGCTTGGCGAACGCTTTTCCGCGATCCAAATCACGCCGGCATCGATTGCCTACGGATTCGGCCTGGCGCCGGCACAGGCGAACGCCGCCGGCGCGATCGTCGCGCTCGCAGCGATCTGCTGCTGGTTCTTGCTCATGCGTGCGAAAAGCGGCGCGGCGGCGCGTTTCTGCGGGACGTGCGCGCTTCTTCCGCTCGCCATGCCGTTTTTCCACGAGCACGATCTTATCGTGCTCTTCGTTCCCGCGGTCATCTACGCGGCGCGCTGCGCGGATCGGCTCTGGCCGCTCGCCGCATCCGGCGCTTTGCTGGCGGGTACGGACTGGCTCGGACTAGCGCAGCGCCCCGGCGCACTGCTGCAAACCGTGCTGCTCGTCGCGGCGCTGAGCTGCGCGCTTATCGCGCTGCGAGATCGGCCGCAAGCGCGCATGCTCATCGTTCCGGCCCTGGGCCTGGCGCTCATCGCCATTGCCGGTGCGCTCGCGCGCGCGCACCCGGCGCCGGTGTGGCCGGACGCGATGCACGCACTTCCCCAAAACCTCGCATCGCTCGATCTTGCGTCCGCATGGAGCGCGCAGCAGCAGGCCGCGGGCCTTTTCGCAATACAACCGGTCTGGGCGCTTCTGCGCGCGCTCTCGCTGGCGGGCTGCGCGCTGACCGCCGCTGCAGCTGCGCTTAGTTCGAAATCCCCTGCGGATTCCAGAAGTCCATCACCGGCCCCGGCCTGAGATTTTTGAAATCGTCGTTATACGTCATGTGCTCGGTCCGCTGATAGAGCACGACGAACGGCACGTCCTTCGCAAGCTCTTCTTGAACCGCAATGTAGTCCCGCTTGCGTACGGCGCGGCCGTAATTGGTCAGCGCATCTTCGAGCGCCGCGTCCACGCGCGGATTGCAGTATCCCATGTAGTTTTGACCCTTCGGCGAGATGCGGCTGCATGCGATAAGGTTCGTCAAATCCGGGTCCGGCGAAAGCGTCCATGCATACGAGGCGATATCGTAATGCCGCGTCGCCACCACGCCGCCGCCCGCATAGGAGGCGAACAATTTGTCCGTGGGATAGCGAAAGTATTCCAAGCCCACGCCGATGCGCTTGTACCACTGCTGAATAAGCAAGACCGTCGTGTCGAGCCCGGGGTTGCCCGTATTGCCGGCAAAGTCAAAGCGCAAAACGCGGCCGTTCTTGTGACGCAGGCCGTCCGCGCCCATGAGCCAGCCGTCTTGCTGCAATTCGGCCGCGGCAGCGCGGAGATCGAACGGGTAGCACCGCGCGTGCGGATCGTACGCCCAACTCAAGTGCGAAACCGGCGTGCAGGCCAGGTAGCCGCTGCGATGCGCGACCGTCGCCCAAATGCGGCGCAGGTCGATCGCCCGGACCAGTGCCTGCCGCACCCGCGGATCGGATAATATCGGGCCGGTAACGTTGAAATCGATGTGCCCGTACGCGGTCGTGTCGAACGCCAGCGTTTTGGTGTCTGCGACGTTCTCGACTTGCTCGAAAAGGTTGGTCGGCACGCGAACGAACGCGTCGATCTCGTGCGTCTGCAGCGCGGTCATCATGGTGTTCGCGTCCGGAATCACCTTGAAGATAACGCGTTTCAATTTCGGTGGGCCGCCCCACCACTTGGGGAACGCCTCCATCACCACTTCGCTGCCGCGCGTCCAGCGCACGTACCGGAAGGGACCAAGCCCGACCGGCAGACTGTTGTACGGCGAGTGATTGACGTCTTGTCCCTGCAGGATGTGCTTGGGCAGAATGGCCGGATTGCCGACCGGCGTGAAATACCGGTTCATGAACGCCGCATACGGATGCTTCAATCGAAACACCACCGTGTACGGGTCCGGCGTGTCGACGCGCTCGATCAGATCCCAGCCGTCGCGCGTGAGCACGTTCGTGCGCGGATCCAAAATCGTTTTGACGGTAAACGCGACGTCCGCCGACGTAAACGGCTTGCCGTCTTGCCAAAGGACGTTCTTGCGCAATTTGAACGTGATCGACTTGCCGTCCGGCGAGATGAGATGGTTTGCTTTCGTCGGCACTTCCAAACAGAGCGACGGCACGGGATTTCCCCGCTGGTCGAATACGAAAAAATACCCCATGGTGAACGCGGATAAGTCGTTCACCAGCGTTTCGGTGGAAAGCAGCGGATTGAGGTTGTCGATATCCTCGCCGTCGGCCCAGCGGAACGTGCCTGGAACCGTCCACGGGTGCCGGGAACCCGAAGGTGTGCCTGCGCCCCCGGAGCACGCTCCCAAGGCGAATGCGGCAGCGAGCAGGCACACCCCGAGCTTCATGGATGTTAGATATCCACGTTCATCATGTTGTCAAACGGGCTCACCCCGTTCGGATGGAAGTTCTTCAGGTCGCGGTTGAAGACATAGAGGTCCTCGCGCCCGTTGGTGACGATCGTCGGCACGTCCTTGACGAGTTGCTCGAAAAGGACCGCATCGTCTTTGTTGCGCTGCGCCTGATCGTAGTGCGTGTAGAAATCGTGCATGGCCTTGTCCGCCGCGGGATTGCACCAATGCAGCACGTTTTGACCGTTGGGCGGGATGGCGTCGCAGGCATAAATCGTCGACAGGTCCCCGATGGCGTCCACTCCCCATGCAAAGAAGATGGCGTCCCAGTTGCCGCGATAGAGCACGCCGTGGTCGGCATACGGCGCGAAGATCAGCGCCGTCGAGTAGTGCTTGACGGTAATTTCGGCCCCGATTTGCTTCCACCAATCGCGAAGCATCTCGATCTGCGTGTCGGCGGCCGGATTGCCCGTATTCGTGACGACGACGAGCGAAAGCCGCATGCCGTTCTTCGTACGGATGCCGTCGGCGCCGCGCTTCCAACCGGCCGCATCCAGGATTTGATTCGCCTTGGCGATGTCGAACGGAACCGGTTTGATGTTCGGATCCCAATACGGCGCCGTGCGAGGAGCCGGTTGTTCCTGCAATATTCCAATGCCGTGGGACACCTTTTGGATGATCGTCGCGCGGTCCGTTGCATACCGCAGCGCCTCGCGCACCGCCCGATCGCGCAGCACCGGATGCGTCAGGTTGAAATCGATGTGGTTGAAGAGGTAGCCGGGCTGCCGGATGTACGCAAAATCGCTCATGCTCTGCAGCTTCGTCGCGAACGAGCTGGCCGGTACCGGATACCAGAGATCGATTTGCTTGGCCTGCAGCTCGGTGACCGTCGTGTTGGTGTCCGGAATGATTTCGAAGTCGATTTCCTTGAGCTTGGGCGATCCGCGGAAGTACAGCGGATTGGCGACCATCACTACGCGTTGGCTGCGCTGCCACTCCTTGTATTTGAACGGGCCGATGCCGATGGGAAGCGCGTTGTACGGGACGTTGTTGAAGTTCGGATACTGCGCAAGGATGTGCTTGGGAAGAATGGACGGGTTCGCGCCCGCCGTTGAAAAGAACGTCTCCAGAAACGGCGAGTACGGCTTGCTCAAATGTACGATAACCGTGTATTTGTCGGGCTCGTCGATCGTCTTTATGCGATCCCAGCCGGTACGGCTGAGAATGTTATTGGCCGGATTGAGAATCGCGTGGAACGACCAGACGACGTCGTCGGCGTCGAAGGGCGCTCCGTCGGACCATTTCACGCCTTTGCGAATGTGATAAGTAATCGTCAGACCGTCCGGGCTCACGCCGCCGTTCGCCTTGGTCGGCACCTGCGTCGCGAGCTCGGGATACGGATTGTTGTGCTCATCGAACTTGATAAGCCATGCCATCGTCATCTGCGCCATGTAGAAGACGGTGCCTTGCTGCACGAGCGCGGGGTTGAGGCCGCTGATGTCCTCGGTCGTCGTATAGCGCAGCACGTGCGGATGAGTCCATGAGTTTACGCGCTGCGCCGGTAATGAGACTGCCGGGGCGCCCGGCGATTCGTTCAGAATCCCGCCGCCCGCGGCGCCCGGACCGCTCTTGGTGCACGCCGCCACGGCAAGACAGAGCGCCAGAGCGCCGATTCGCGCCATAATCTTGCTCGCCATTAGATGTCCACGTCCATGAAGTTGTCGAACGGCGAGAGCGCGCCGGGGCTGAAGTTCTTGACGTCCTTGTTATAGACCCAAAGCGCGGCGGTTCCCATGAGGACGATGGTGGGCACGTCCTTGTCGAGCTGCGTCATGACGATTTGATCGTCTTTGTTGCGCTGCGCCTGGTCGTAATGCGTATAGAGGTCGTGCATGGCCCTGTCCGCGGTGTGATTGCACCAGAAGATGCTGTTCTGCCCGGCGGGAGGCATCTGATCGCAGGCATAGATGGTCGAGAAGTCGCCGACGGCGTCCAGACCCCACGCGTAATAAGCCACGTCGTACTTGCCGCGATAGAGAATGCCGCCGTCTTGATATTGCGCGAAGAGCAGCGTGTTCAAATAGTGGCTCACGGTGAGTTTGACGCCGATTTGCGACCACGTCTGCCGCAGTTGCTCGATGAGTTGATCGTTGATGACGGTCCCCGTGGCCGTGGCGAAGTTCAAATCGAGCGAAACGCCGTTCTTCTCCCGGACGCCGTCCGGACCGCGCTTCCATCCGGCCCGGTCGAGAATCTGGTTGGCTTTGTTCACGTCGAAGGGAACCATAGGAATGTCGGGATCCCAATACGCCGAGACTTTCGGCGCCGGCTCTTCCTGCAAGATCCCAACGCCGTGATACAGCTTCGCCAAAATGTCGGGGCGGTTCGTCGCATAGCGCAGCGCCTCGCGAACGGCCGGATCCCGGAGCTTGGGACTGCGCAGATTAAAATCGATGTGGCGGAAGTAGTAACTCGGCTGCGCCCACGTCGTGAACGCCGTCAGGGTCGTGAACTGATCGAGCATGTTGGGCGGCGCCTGGTAGAACATGTCCAGCGACTTGGCCTGCATCTCGGTCAAGACCGTATTTGCGTTGGTGATAATTTCGTAGTCGATTTCTTTGAGCTTGGGCTCGCCGCGGAAATAGTACGGATTGGCGATCATCACGACTCGCGAGCCGCGCTGCCATTCCTTGACCATGAACGGCCCGATGCCCACGGGCTTCGAATTATAATCGACGTTGTTGAGATTCGCATATTTCGCAAGCAGATGCGCGGGCAGCACGCTCGGCTCCGCACCCGCCGTCGAGAAGAACGTCTGGATGAACGGTGAGTACGGCTTCTTCATGTGCAGTACCACCGTGTATTTGTCCGGTTCGTCGATCGTGCCGATGCGGTCGAATCCGGCGCGGCTGGTAACGTTGTTCGCCGGATTCAAGACTGCGTGAAAACTGAAAACCACGTCGTCGGCATTGAACGGCGCTCCATCGGACCATTTGACGCCCCGGCGAATGTGATACGTGATCGTCAGGCCGTCTTTGCTCACGCCCCCGTTCTGCTGCGTCGGAATTTGCGTGATCAATTCGGGGATCGGGTTGCCCTGCTTATCCCAACGGACCAGATACCCCATGGTGAGAGGCGCGATAATCAGCGAGACCGGCGTGTCGCTGGTCAGCAGCGGGTTCAAGTTTTCCACGTCCTCTTCGGCCGTCAGGCGCAGCGTGTGCGGAACGGTCCATGCGTTCTGCTGCGCGGTGCCGCTATTCACTTGCGGAGGAGCGCTCGAAACGACGTTACGCGCACCGCCCCCGGCGGCCGTCGTCGTAGTGGTCGTAGTGCCGGCGCTTTGCGTGCCGCCTTGCTTCGTGCAACCGGACGCGATGAACGCGAGCGTGAGTGCGACTGCGAGAAGTCGTTTCATCAGATTGAATACTCCCACGGATTCCAGAACGCAGAAATGACCGGCGAAGGCGTAAAGCCTTTGAGGTCGCTGTTATAGAGGTACGGTTCTTTCCAGAAGAAGAGAATAATCGTCGGAACGTCCTTCGCCATCTGCTGCTGCACGATCTCATAGTCATGCTTGCGGCGGTTTTGA
>DASSZL010000039.1:0-6002 GCA_035713505.1 Vulcanimicrobiaceae bacterium
TCTTCTGCATTTCAAGACGCCGGAGTCGGCGATCGCGGTCTTCACGCAAACCGCGGGATGGCGAAGAGCCGCCTTCATCTTCTTCGGTGTGGTGCTGGCGCCGGCATTCGAAGAAGCCGTTTTCCGTCTCGTGCTTTTCAATGCGATGCGTCACTGGTGGGGTTTCTGGCCCGGCGCGATCGTCAGCTCGCTGCTGTTCGGTCTGGCTCACGCCCAGCCGCCGTTTACGCCGGCAATGTTCATTTCCATCACGTTGCCTTTGGCCGTGGGCGGGCTCGTTCTGTGCGGAGTCTACGCAAAGACGAACAATGCTTGGGCAAGCGTCATCACGCACGGCGGCTTCAACGGTTTCACGCTGCTTCTCTTACTGCTGTTTCCGCAGCTGGCGAAGTGAGCGCGGTCAGGCTCGGGGTCGATGCGTTCAACCTCGAAGCGGACCGCCGCGGGATGGGCCGCCTGGTGCGGCAGACACTCGAAGATCTGCAGCGCCTGCAAACACAGGTCTTGCTCATCAAGCGCGCGCCCGCGCAGGATGCAATCATGCCGCGCGATCTGCCGCGCCTGCATCTCGATGCGGTCTGGTATCCGTGGAATGCGATGCGGTTCGCGCCCCACGCGCCGTCCATCGTCACGATCAACGATCCGTTCGCGTTCACCTATCCCCACCGCAGCGCCGTCGCTCGATGGCGCGAACAGGCGCCGATTCGACGGGCGATCCGCCGGGCAGACTGCATCTTCACGATTTCGAACTGGGGCGCGGGTGAATTGCGCAGGCTGTTTCATGTCCGTCCCGAGCGCCTGCGCGTAGTACACCCCGCAGTCGACGCGTTCTGGCACCCCGTTGCAGGAGTCGAACGCGCACCGTACGTGTTGTTCGTCGGCGGCCCGGACGCGCGCAAGAACGCCGGTCTGCTGTTCGAGGCGTACGACGCCGCGTTCGGTGACGGCGGTCCGCGGCTGGTCGTCGCCGGCACGCTGAACGCGGCGGACGAACGGCGCTTGACCGCGATGCGCGCGCCGCGCGAACGCGTGACGCCGAATGACGACGAGCTGCGCGCGCTCTATTCAGGGGCGCTCGCGGTTGCCGTTCCCTCACTCGCGGAGGGCTTCGGCCTTCCCGTCGTGGAGGCAATGGCATGCGGCGCGCCGGTGCTCGCGTCCGATGCGAGCGCGCTTCCGGAAGCGGCCGGCGGCGCAGCGCTGCTCTTGCCGCCGCAGGACGTAAACGCGTGGAGTGAGGCGTTGCGGCGTATCGCCGGCGACGCCCAACTGCGCACGCAGTTGCGTGAGCGCGGTTTTGAACGCGTGCGCAGGATGCCTTCGTCCGCGACGGCTAGCGCGCTGCTCGAGTCTGCTCGACGATTGCGCGGAGCCTCTCGATGAAACGTTCCGGCGAGAACTGCTGCGCATGTTCGCGCAGTCGCGTCGAGTCGTAACGCCGCTCGTCAAACTGCCGCAGCTGCGATGCAAGCGACTCGGCGCTGGGTTCGTCAAAGAATTCGCCGGTCTCGTGCTCGACGATCGTTTCGAGCGCGCCGCCTGCACGAAACGCGATCGCCGGCCTGCCGCAGGCGGCCGCCTCCAGCGGCACCAGCCCGTAATCTTCTTCGCCCGGGAGTATCGCTGCACGTGCGGTTCCGAGCAGCTCGTTCACGCGTTCGTCGCTGACCCGGCCCAGCATGGTGGTCGTCGTTCCACTCGCGAGCCGCCGCAGTGATTCTTCCTCCGGACCGCTTCCCGCGATCAGCAGCGGGACGCGCGCGATATCTGCGGCGCGAATCGCCAAATCTATGCATTTGTACGGCAAGAGCCGCGAGGCGATGAAGAAATGCTCCCCGCCGCCCGTGCCCGGGCTAAACCGTTCCAAGTCTACGGGCGGCGGCAGGACCAGCGCTTCGCGGCCGTAGTACTGCTTGACGCGCGCGGCGACGTTGCGCGAATTGGCGACGAACTGCGTCGGACGCATGGCGGCACGCTTATCCCAATCTATCAGGCGCGCGACGATTGGTTTGGCGAATCTTCCCGCGCCAAAGCCCCCCACATACGAATCATAGGCGAAAAGGAACCGGCTGACGGTGTTGATGTAGCACACGTGCACCGCTCCGGGCGCGGCGATGACGCCTTTCGCCCACGAGGTGGTCGAACTCACGATCGTGTCGTACGCCGAAAGATCGAAGCTCTCGAAGGCACGCGGATAGAGGGGCGCAAGATAGCGAAAATAGCGGTTAGCTCCGGGAATATTCGCCAAAAACGAGGTGTGCACGCGCTGCGGCGGCACCAAATCGCCCGTTTCCCGCGGGTCGTACAACGCCGTATACACCGGCGCTTGCGGATAGGCGCGCGCAATATGCGCGAAGACGCGCTCCGCGCCGCCGCGCTGATTCAAATAGTCGTGGACGAGCGCGAGGTTCAACGATTAGGGCGTGGGGCTCTGTACGCTTTGCTGCGCGCGCGGGAGCACCAGCGCAATGGTCGGCGCGCCCAGGTAGCGTCCGGCGACGCGCTGCAAGTCGGCGGCGGTCGTGGCGTTTATCGCTTTGATCGCGTGCGCAAAATAGTCACCGGTAACGCCGTGCGCGGCGTACACGGCGGCAAACCAAGCGCGATCCTGCAGCGTGGTCGTATCCTGCAGCAGCCGCCCCACCGCATAACTCTTCATATCGCTCAGATTACCGCCGAGCTTGGCGTGGCCCAGGACGTTGACGACGGTAAGCGCGGTTGCAAACGTGCGCGTGGGATCGCCCAGGCCGCCGTCGACGTACAGGATAACGTTCGCCGGGCGCGCGTCGAAATTATAGTAGGCGCCGACGCCGCGCTGCGCCGCGGATTTGGTCGCGATGGTCGGAACCTCGGAGACCTCGCCGAGCGTGCGCTGCATGAAGGACGTGAGGATCAGCATCGCGCCGAAATCTTTGCTCATGATGTCGGGAGCCGGGTATTGCGCCACGAGCCACGGCACGGAAATATCGCGCCGGGCGAGCAGCTCGCGTGTGCTCGACGGCAGCTTCGCCATGCGCACGCCGGCCTGAGGCGAGGTTCCAGCGGGCAAACCGTCAACCAGCCCGCCGAACGGATTACCGGCAACGCTCGCAAGATTGCCCACCGCGCTGATTACCGCATCGCCGCGCCGGTAGTGCTGCTGATAAAACGCCTGCGCATCCGAGGGAGCGAAGCCTGCGAGCGTCGCGGGTAAACCGTACGGCGGCATTCCGGCGGAATCACGGTAAAACGCGCGGTTGAGCATGTCGATGCCCACATCCAGCGGCATGCGCGCGGAGCGCACGATTTTGCCCTCCAGCGCCGTTCGCGCCGCGGCGATCGTTCGTGCGCTGAAGTCCGGTTTGGTGAGCGCGGTATGAAAGAGGGTGAGCAGCGCGGCGTACGAGCCGTTCAGACCCTCGACGTAGAACCGCACGCTGCGCGGATCGACGACATACGAGATTGAGCCGCCGTTTGCGGCGATGGCGTCTTCCAGCGGCTTTCCGCCCTGGACCGGCGTCTGCAGAATACTCTGCGCGACCAGCGCCGCCAAACCGTTCTGCTTGGCGGTTTGACGATCGAGCCCGGCTTGCAGAACGATTTCCGTACCGACCAGATCCGCGCTTGGATCGGGCTGCTGCACGACGCTCACGCCCGCCGCGCGCGCGCCGAGCGAAGAACACAGCAAGAGCGCGCTGAGCAGATAAACGGTAAAACGCCTCACGTGGACGTCCCCTTTTGCTCACTTGAGATCAATTGCACGATCGCAGGATGCTGCAGATACGTGCGGGCCGCCTGCGCAACGAAGGCCGGGTCGAGCGATTCGACGGCCCGCAGGTATTCGCCGGAGGCGGCGCCGGGCGCATAGGCGCCGTCGCCCTCGACCGCATACCATCCGAAATTATCCGCGCGGCCCGTCGGCGTTTGCGACTGGCTCAGAATGTGGTATTCGAAGGCTTTTCGCGCTGCCTCAAACGATGCGGCGTCCATCGGCTGCTGTACCGAGGAAATCGCATCGGTGATTTGCCGGCGCAGTTGCGGCGTGTTCGCGCCCGACACGGTGAGCAGCAGCACCCCCGGATCGTGCAGCGTGATGAATTGCCCGTTGACGAACGTCCCGGCGCTCGCGTTGTGAATCGCGCGCGCAAGCGTTCCGTGATCCGGATCGAACAGATAATCGGCTATAAAATCGAGGGCCGTCGCAGCCTTGGCGTCGGCAATCGGCGGCCCGGCCCAAGCGTAGCCGATTCCGGAAGTCGATCCGCTCTTGGTCGTGGAGCCCGGCGCTGCGGCAACCACCGAGTCGAACGGGGTATCCGCCGGCGCGCCGGCATTGCCCCCGCGAACCGCAGTCAGCAGCTTCGCGTCGACCGATCCGGCCAGGGAGAGGACCGCGTTGTTCTGCCGGAACGCGCGCTGCGCGAACGCCCGCAGCTGCGCTTGCGATATCTTGGTGAAATCGGATGCGGTAGACGGCGTCGGCGCAAAATGCGCCGGTCCGGAGGTGAAGAGTTCTGCAAAAAGCGCGTCCTGCATGACGCGCTCGGTATCGAAACGGCTTTCCGCCGCGGCGAGCGCGCAGTCGCGCAGCGCAGCCTGCACGCCCTCGGTCGTAATAGCCGGCGAGAAATAGGCTGCGGTGAGCGCGCGAAGCACTTGCGCGGCATCCGAAGACGGAACGCTCGCGCCGACCATCGCAATGTCCGGATAGACGCTAATCGTGAGCGAACCGCCGAACCGGTTGACCAGTTCGGCAAGCGAGGATCCGTGCGGAGCGCGAGATGCTGCAAGCGCCGTTATCGCCAGGCGTGAAATCCCCGGAGATTCGCCGTTCTCGCCGGCGGCGGGAGCGCGGAACCACAGTTCCATCGCCGTCGTTTGCGCCAGCAATTCGCGGCGCATGATGTAGGTGCCGCCGCCCGGCAGCGGGCCCGAGCTCTCAAACCCGGCGCTTTGCGCGTTTGCCGCCGGCGCATGAAATGCGAACAGCGACATGGCCAAGCATATCGCTGCTGCAGTTACGGTTCGCAGGCCGCCCGTCACGCGGGTTCCGGCGAGATGTTCGGCGGCAGGCGCTTGGGCTGCTCGGCGCGCGGTTTCCCCTCTTCGGCCGCGGCCGGTGCCGGCGCTTCGGCGATTTGCGGAGTGCCTCCGCCGCGGTTGTAGGGACGGCCCTCGAGGATGGCCTTGACTTCGTCCGCTTCGACCGTTTCGTATTCGAGCAGCGAGGCGACCATGCGTTCGACCCGGTCCCAGTTCTCGCTGAGCAGTTTGCGGCCGCGATCGTAGCAGCTCTCGATGATGCGGCGAACTTCGGCATCGATCTTCGAGGCGATCTCTTCGGAATAGTTGCGCTCTTCGCCGAGGTCGCGTCCGAGGAACACCTGATGGTTGCCGCGGCCGTATTGAATCGGTCCGAGCGTTTCCGACATGCCGTATTGCGTGACCATGCGGCGCGCGAGTTCCGTCGCTTTTTCGAAGTCGTTGCTCGCGCCTGTCGTGACGTCCTTGAACTTGATCTCCTCGGCCAAACGTCCGCCGAGCGCGCGCGTTATGGTCGCGAGCAACTCTTCCTTGGTTTGGCTGTGACGATCGTCTTCGGGCAGCGACCACGTGATACCGAGCGCCATGCCGCGCGGGATGATCGTCACCTTGTGGATTGGATCGCCTTTATCCGTGAGGCCGCCGATGACCGCGTGTCCGGATTCATGGTACGCGGTGATCTCTTTTTCTTTTTGCGACATCACGATCGACTTGCGTTCGGGCCCGACCATCACGCGGTCGATGGCTTCATCGCAGTCGTTCATCTCGATGACCGTCTTGTTTCGGCGCGCCGCAAGCAGCGCCGCTTCGTTGAGCAGATTCTCGAGATCGGCGCCGGAGAATCCGGGCGTGCGCTTGGCGAGAATCTCGAGCGCGACTTCCTTGGCCAGCGGCTTGTTGCGCGCGTGCACTTCCAGAATCTTCTGGCGGCCTTTGACGTCGGCGCGGTCGACGACGATCTGCCGGTCGAAACGGCCCGG
>DASSZL010000040.1:0-5249 GCA_035713505.1 Vulcanimicrobiaceae bacterium
GCCGGGATAAGCGACGGTTGGACGGCGCAAGAAGAGTTGCGCCTGCAGCTCCGCCGGTTCTTGCGGAACCTCGTCGAGCACGATTGTTCCGAGGATCTCCGCCGAACCGATGTAGGCGCGCACGGCGTTGCGCCGGCGCAATATCGGCAACGCGCCGGCAAGGGGCGTGAAGCGCACGGCAAACGCGTCCGCCGCCTCGAACTGCGGCGCCACCAGCATCTCGCCGCGCGCGATCTCGCGCACGTCGACGCCCGGCACGTTGACGGCCACGCGCGCGCCGCCTTCAACGCGATCGCGTTTTTGTCCGAAGCTCTGTAAACTGCGCACGCGAACGGTCTTGTCCGAAGGCGCAAGCTTCAGCGAATCGCCGACGGCGATGCGGCCCTGCATGAGGGTGCCCGTAACGATAGTACCGTGACCGGGCAGCGCGAAGACGCGATCGATCGGCAAATATGCCGGCGCATCGGGGCTGCGCGGCGGTAATTTCGCGAGCGCTTCGTGAATCGCGTCGCGCAGCGCGTCGAGATTCACTCCGGTGACGGTGGAAACCGCGAAAATAAAAGCGTCTTGCGCGATCGTCCCGCGCAGCTGTTCGTGGACGCGTTGACAAACCGCGCCGCCCTCTTCGGGCGGAACGAGATCCATTTTCGTGAGCACGACGAGCACTTCGCGCACGTTCAAATACCGCAGAATCTGCAGGTGCTCGACCGTTTGCGGCATCACGCCTTCGGTCGCGGAAATGACCAGCAGCAGCAGTTCCATGCCCGCCGCACCGGCCAGCATGTTGTGCAAGAAACGCTCGTGGCCCGGAACGTCGACGATGCCCGCCTCCACGCCGTCGTCGAAGCGCAGATGTGCAAAGCCCAAATCGAGCGTCATGCCGCGCAGCTGTTCTTCGATCCAGCGGTCGGGATTGGTGCCCGTGAGCGCGCTTACGAGCGAGGATTTGCCGTGGTCGACGTGACCCGCCGTTCCGACGATGTGCATGTTACGCAGCTAGCGGTTGCAGAGCGGCGATGACGCGCTCGTCGTCTGCCGGGAAAATCGTGCGCAGATCGAAGAGCAGCCGGTCCTCGTCGATGCGCCCGACAATCGGCGTGGGCGCATGGCGCAGCGCCTGTGCGGCGGCGTCGGCGCCGTTTCGCGGTGAAAGGCCCACGGCGATCGACGGCAGCGCGCTTTCGGGGAGCGATCCGCCGCCGACGTACGCGCTGCTCTCGATGATGCGGCAGCCGGGAATCGAGGCGGCGTAGCGCTCCGCGCGCGTGCGAAGTTCATCGAGCGATGCGCCGAGCATCGCGAAAAACGGGATTTGCGCGCGCGTCTGCGGCGAGAGATACAGGCGCAGCGTTTGGGCCAGGGCCGCCAGCGTGAGTTTGTCGACGCGCAGCGCCCGCAGGAGCGGATTGCCGCGCAAACGCGCGATGAGCACGCTCTTGCCGACGATGATGCCGGCCTGCGGACCTCCGAGCATTTTATCGCCTGAAAACGCGACGAGATCGATGCCCTCGGCAACCGTTTCCTGCACCGTGCGCTCGTGCGGCAAGTTGTACTCCGCGAGATCGGCGAGCGCGCCGCTGCCCAGATCTTCCACTACCGGGATGCCTGTGCGCTTGCCGAGCGCGACGAGCTCCTTGCCCTCGACGTCATGCGTGAACCCGGTGATGCGATAGTTGGACGGATGCGAGCGCAGAAGCAGTGCGGTAGCGGGTGTGAGCGCGCGCTCGTAGTCTTTCAGGTACACCTTGTTCGTCGCGCCGACTTCAACCAGCCGCGCGCCGCTGCGTTCGAGCACGTCCGCAAGCCGGAAGCCGCCGCCGATCTCGATGAGCTGATTGCGTGAAACGACCACCTCGCGTCCCTTCGCGAACGTATCCAGAATGAGCAGCACCGCCGCCGCGCAATTGTTCACGACGAGCGCGTCTTCCGCGCCCGTCACCGACTGCAGCAATGAGGTCGCACGCGCATAGCGCGAACCGCGCCGCCCTTCGCTCAAGTCGTACTCGAGGTTCGAGTAGCCGGCACCGGCGGAGCGCATTGCTTCGAAGGCTGCGGCCGCAAGCGGGGCGCGCCCGAGATTCGTGTGCAGCAAAATGCCCGTGCCGTTAATCACCGGCACGAGCATATCGAACGCGCTGCGCTCGAGCTTGCGCAGCACCTGCGCGCAAAGTTCCTCGAACGGCGCCACACTCCCCAGGCGAGCCGCCTCGAGGGTCTGCGCGATCCGCCCCTTCACGTGCTCCTTGCCGAGCAGCGCTTCATACGCCGCGATGCGAGGCTCGGATAAAAAACGATGCACGGGAGGTATCCCGCGCAGCGTTTGGTTTTCCATAGAAAGCGGGCTAGTTCACGTGTTTCGAAAGCATCGAGGTGATCGTCTGCTCCGAAACATAGCCGACGATACGATCCACGGCCTTGCCGCCTTTGAACAGAATCAGGCACGGAATGCCCGAGACCTGATACTCGCCCGCGAGGCTCGGGTTCTCGTCGGTGTTGAGTTTCACGAACTTCGCGCGGCCGGCGTGCGAACCGGCGACCTTCTCGACGACCGGAGCGAGCATCTTGCACGGGCCGCACCAGGGCGCCCAAAAGTCCACGAGCACCGGCTGGGGCGCGCCCAGCACCTCGGTCTGGAAGTTCGATTGCGAAACGTCGGCTAATGCGCTCATCTGTGTGGTTTTTCTCCTTGCTTCTATTCTAACCGCGCCCGTTACGACGGGGTTTCGAGCGGCTCCCCGGTGATTTCGGTAAGCTGTTTGGCCTGTTTGCCCAGGTTGGTGATGGCGATCACTTCGTCGCCCCCGCCCAGACGCTGCAGCCGGACGCCCTTGGTCGAGCGGCCCGCCTTGCGAATGTCCGCCACGCGCAGACGGATAACCTGATTGGACGTCGTGATCATCAGGACTTCGTCTTCCGGCGCGACCAGAATCTGATCGACGACCTTGCCGATGTCCTCGCGTTCCTTGGCGAAGGCCTTGACGCCCTTGCCGCCGCGCGAGGTATGGCGGTAGTCGTCGATAGGCGTGCGCTTGCCGAAGGCCATCGTCGTCACGAGCAGCACTTCGCGCCGGTTGTCCTCGAGCACGTCCATCGCGACGATGGCATCGCCCTTATCGAGCGTCATCGCCTTGACGCCGCGCGCGTTGCGGCCCATCGGACGCACGTCTTTCTCGTTGAAGTGTACGGCCATGCCGTTCACGGTGCCGAGAATGATGTCGCGCGTACCGTCGGAGAGATCGACCGCGAGCAGGTTGTCTCCCTCGTCCAGGTTGATGGCGTTCAGGCCGTTGCGCCGTACGTTCGAAAACTCTTCGAGTTTGGTCTTCTTGATAACGCCGTTCTGCGTGACCATGATCATGTACCGGTCGCCGCCGAAGTTGTGCACCGGGAACACCGCGGTGACTTCCTCGCCCGGCGGCAGCGTGAGCAGATTGACCAGCGCCGTGCCGCGCGCCTGACGCGTGGTGTCCGGAATCTCGAAGCCGCGCAGGCGGTACGCACGCCCCTTGTTCGTGAAGAACAGGACGTGGTCGTGCGTCTTGGTGATGAAGAAATTGCGCACCACGTCTTCGCGCTTGAGGTTCGAGATGCCGATGACGCCGCGCCCGCCGCGGTTCTGCGTCTTGAACGTGTCGACCGAAACGCGTTTGATGTAACCGCCCACCGTGTACGTGACGACCACGTCGATGTTCGGAATGAGCGCTTCGACCGAAAACTCGTCTTCCGCAGGGATGATCTGCGTGCGGCGCTCGTCGCCGTATTTTTTCTTGACCTCGAGAATCTCGCTCTTGACCAGGCCGGCGATGCGGCGCGGGCTCTTCAAGATGTCCTCGAGTTCGGCGATGAGTTTGATGAGTTCCGTGTACTCGTCCTCGATCTTTTGGCGTTCCAGGCCGACAAGCGTGCGAAGACGCATGTCGACGATGGCGGACGCCTGAACGTCGGAGAGTTTGAAACGCGCGGTGAGCTTGGTCTTGGCTTCATCCGTCGTCTGGCTGCCGCGCACGATCTCGATGACTTCATCGATGTTGTCGAGCGCGATGCGATAGCCTTCGAGCAGATGCGCGCGCTCTTGCGCCTTGCGCAGATCGTACTGCGTGCGCTTGGTGATGACGTCTTTGCGGTGCGTGATGTAGTGTTCGAGCAGCTGCTTGAGCGAGAGCACCTGCGGCTCGAGCGCAACGGTGCCGTCCGCGCGCGGCTCGCCCACCGGCACGAGCGCCAGCATGTTGAAGCCGAAGCTCGACTGCAGCGGCGTGTGCTTGTAGAGCTGATTGAGCACGACTTTGGGCGTCGCCGCTTTCTGCAGCTCGACGACCACGCGCATACCCTTGCGGTTGGACTCGTCGTGCAGCGCGGAGATGCCTTGAATGCGCTTTTCCGCGTGCGCCTCGGCAATCGCCTCGACGATGCGGCTCTTGTACACCTGATACGGAATCTCGGTGATGATGATTTTGTGGCGGCCTTTTTCTTCGACGATTTCGGCCTTGCCGCGAATCGGAATGGAGCCGCGTCCGGTGCGATACGCCTCGCGAATCGCCTCCTGACCCATGATGATGCCGCCGGTCGGAAAATCCGGACCGGTGACGATGTCGGCGAGCGCGTCGTCGCTGACGCTGGGATCGTCGATGATCGCCGCGATGCCGTCGGCGATTTCGTTCAAGTTGTGCGGCGGAATGTTCGTCGCCATGCCGACCGCGATACCGCTCGAACCGTTGAGCAGCAGCTGCGGCAGTTTGCCGGGGAGCACGGCCGGCTCGGTGCCTTGATTATCGAAGTTGGGAACGAACGCGACGGTCTCTTTGTCGATGTCGGCGAGGACTTCGAGCGAGGGACGCGCCAAACGCGCTTCGGTGTACCGGTACGCTGCCGGCGGATCCGGATCGATGGAGCCGAAGTTGCCATGTCCGTCGACCAGCGGATAGCGCAGCGTGAAATCCTGCGCCATGCGCACGAGCGCGTCGTAGACCGAGCCGTCGCCGTGGGGATGGAACGACTTCAGAACCTCGCCGATGATACCGGCGCACTTGCGGTGCTGCTTGCTGGGCTCCATGCCCATCTCGCGCATCGCGAACAAAATGCGCCGCTGCACCGGCTTGAGGCCGTCGCGCACGTCGGGAAGCGCGCGCGAGGCAATGACGGACATCGCATACGAGAGATAGCTCTCCCGCATCTCGTCTTCGACGTTAATTTGGGTGATAATGTCGTTGTTCATTTAACCGGCGCTCCGTGCTGCGCAGCTGCGCGCC
>DASSZL010000041.1:0-8492 GCA_035713505.1 Vulcanimicrobiaceae bacterium
GGACAGCGTGAATCGCGTCACACCGTCATTGTACCAGTTCTATGGACTCCATAGCGGCCGTTTCGTCCGCGGCCTGCGCGTCGAACGCCGCTCGTTTACTCTTTGCGGCAGCTTCGGCAAGCGGAGCGGCCGGCTGTGCCGGGCGCGGCGCGAGCGCCTCGCGTCCCTTGCGGACCGAACCCAGCGCGCCGGAGAGACGCGCCTCCAATTCGCCGAGCATCTGCATGGCATATTGATCGGCGCCTTCGCGCACTTTGCGTGCGCGCTCTTCGGCTTCACGCAGAATGATCTCCGCGGTCTTGCGCGCGCGGTCGACGATCTCGTGATCTTCGACCAGCTCCTGATGCTTGGACGTGGCCTCGGAGACGATTGCCTGTGCTTTCTCCTGCGCCGCGCGAATCATTCGCTCTTGATCCTTCGCGATGATCTTCGCGCGTCCGACCTCCTCGGGAAGCGACGAACGAACCTTTTCGATGAATTCGATGAGCCGTTCTTCGCTCAGGATGCGGTAGCCGGCCGGCAGCCACGTGCCTTCTTGCACGTAACTCTCCAGCTTTTCCAGAACGCGATAAACCGACATAGGGATCCTCCCGTTAGCTATTTTCGCAGTGTCTCTCGTTTGGTGGCCATGACCCGCATGACCGGATCGGGTACGAGCGCTCCGACGTCGCCGCCGAGGAAGAACACTTCCTTGACGATGCTCGAACTGACGAACGAATACTTCTGATCGGACATGAGGAACATCGTGTCCACGTTGGAGAGCGCACGGTTCATCAGCGCCGTGGACATCTCGTTCTCGAAATCCGAGACGACGCGCAGGCCTTTGACGATAACGTCCGCTTCCTGCGAGCGCACGTACTCCGCCAGCAACCCGCGAAAATGCTCAACGCGAACGTTGGGCAGGTGCGCTACGCATTCACGAATCATTTCCTCACGCTGCTCGAGCGTAAACATCGGTTCGCGTTTTTGCGGGTTGACGACGACGGCGACGATGAGTTCGCTGAAGTACTTCGACGCACGTTCGATGACGTCGAGATGGCCGTTCGTGGGAGGATCGAACGAGCCGGGGTAGATGGCGCGGGGCACACGCGCCGAACGCCCGTTAGTAGTCACGAGCGCCCGCTGGGCGTGAAGAATGCCAGAGCGACATCGCCGTACACTTCTTCGCGCACGCCGCGGTACCCCGGTATCTCGGGAAGAATCGTGCGGGCGCTGTGTTCGAAGATCACGAGCGCGTCCGGTGCCAGCAGATTCCGCTCCAGCAGCAAGCGGAACATTTGCAGCGGCACGTCATCGGCGTAGGGCGGGTCGGCGTACACGATGTCGAACTCGCCCTCTAAGCGGTAGAGCGCGCGATCCACGGGGGCCGCCACCACCTCGAGACGATCCGCGACGCCCAACTGTTCGCCGGCTTCACGGATCGCCTCGGCGGTCTCGCGATGCCCCTCGACGCAGATGACCTTCTGCGCGCCGCGCGATGCGGCTTCGAACCCGATGGCTCCGGTGCCCGCGAAAAGATCCAGAAAGCGCGATCCTTCGATGCGGGTCTGCAGAATGGAAAACAGCGATTCTTTTACACGCCCCGGCGTCGGGCGCACGTTCATACCCTTGGGTGACTTCAGCTTGCGGCTGCCCAAGTTTCCGCCGGTGATTTTCGGCACGGGAGCGCTGTTCTACACGCAAGCCGGTAGTTCCGCGATGGGCCGACCGGCTCATTTTTGGTATACCTTATTACGCTCGCCATACAAACGGCTAAAGAGGGCCTCGTCGGCAGCCGATGTTCCTTGGGACGGGGGAATGGATTCCCCAAGCCGGCCGCGCTTATGGAAAAGCGCGGACCTTTCTACGGAGAGATAGCGTGCAAGGATTGAGCATCGCCAACAATCTGTTGGCCAATCAAGTTCAGTACAACCTGAACAAGAATCAGGAGTCCCTGCGGAACACCGTTGCTCAACTCTCGAGCGGCCTGCGTATCAACTCCGCGGCCGACGATCCTTCGGGTCTGGCGATTTCAACCAACCTGCAGACGCAGGTCGACGCATTCCAGCAGGCCTCCCAAAACGTCCAGGACGCCAACAACGCCGCGCAAGTCGCCGACGGCGCCCTGGCGACGGAAACCGACATCCTGCAGCGTATCCGCGGCCTGGCGGTCGAAGCCTCGAGCTCGATCAACAGCAGCTCGGACAACGCGAACCTGCAGTCGGAAATCACGCAGCTGGTTCTGGAAGTCAACCGCATCTCGCAGAACACGAATTTCAACGGCCAGCCATTGCTCGACGGAAGCCATGCCGGCTTCCAGCCGTACACGGACGCATCGTACACGATCAGCAGCAACACGGTGCTTGCAAATGCGGCGACCGCCGGCGCGACGCCGGCGTTCCAGAATGCGACCTTCACCAACCCGCCGGAGGCGGCAAACACTTCGACCAACGTCGGTTCCGTTCCGGGCTGGACGCTGGCCGGAACGTTCTGGCTCATCAACGGCAACGACGGGGTGGACACCCCGCCTCCGCCCGGGATGCAGGCCCTCGGCAGTTCCAGCGCTAACGGCACCGCCTCCCAAACGATCACCGGTCTGACGGTCGGTGCGACGTACAGCGTTACCTATCAAGAAACCGGCGGCAACGCCGCATCGTACCTGCAGGTCAAGGCGAACGGCGCCGACATCACGGGCGCCAACAACTACTCGGTTCCGGGCACCTACACGACATTCACGACGCAGACGTTCACGGCCACCAGTTCGTCGGTCACGTTGTCGTTTACGAACGTTCAAGCCGGTTCCAACACCCAATTCACGAACGTTTCACTAAACCAAGTCTCAGCGCCGGCCGCGACGTCGAGCAGCGGCGACTTGGTTTCGGGCGTGACGCAGATCACCACCACGACCGCGGGCTTCATCACCAGCAGCAACGCCGGCGCCGGCGGCGCGGGAACGATCTTCGACACGACCAGCAGCGGCTCGGTCGACGGGACCATCGAACTCCAGGTGGTCAACACCAGCAGCACGACCGTCGCGGTGCAAGTCTCGTTCTTCTCGAGCGCGAGCGGAGCGTCCGGAACGCAAGTGATCTACGATGCGCAGGCGGCTGCTAATTCGCTGGTCAGCGTAGACGGACTAAATATCACCATCGGCAACGTCACAGCGGCCGACGCCGGCACGACGGCCTTCATCAAGGTCAATCAAGCGGTTGCAGCAAGCAGCTCGGCTTCGGGTCCGCTGACGATTCAGTCCGGCGCCGACGAAGGCAACACCGTCCAAATCGGCATCCAGGCAACCAACGCGCAGACGCTGCGTATCTCCAACATCAACGTTGCGAATACGAACGCGCCGGTGCTGGCCGCCGAAGACGTCATCGGTCAGGTGCAAAACGCCCTGGACGCGCTGCTCTCGCAGCGCGCTCAGCTCGGCGCGGTCATCGTTCGTCTCAACGAAGACGCGAACAACGACAACGTCGCGGCGGTCAACCTGCAAGCCTCGGAATCAGCGATTCGCGACCTCAACGTGGGCCAAGCCACCACCGAATTCACCAAACTCCAAGTCCTCGTGCAAGTCGGTACCTCGGTCTTGGCGCAATCGAACTCGAACGCGCAATCCGTCCTGGGTTTGTTCCACTAGTCGCCGATCGCAGCCGGTAACTCGGCGAGCGCGTGAATCGTCGCGGTCGGCGGCGGCAGCCCTTGCGGATACACGACGCCTTCGGCATCGAACCAGATGCCTTGCATCCCTACGCGGATCGCGCCCGCCACGTCGCTCGAAGGCGTATCGCCCACGAACGCGATCTCTTGCGGCTCGCCCCCGAGTGCCTGAGCCAGCGCGGCGAACGCCGCCGGTTCGGGTTTCTGGATGCCGAGATCGGCGCTGACGACGACGGGACCGTCGAACCCGGCGCGTTCGGCTTTCTTTTGCTGCAGCGGCGACCAGCCGTTGGTCAGGATGGCGTAGGCGATGCCGCGGCGGCGAAGCTCCGCGAGCATCTGCTGCACGCCGGGTTGCGGTATGACGAACGCGCGGACCATGTCGACGGTCATGCGTTTATATTCCGCGACGAACGCGGCAGGTTCGTCAGCGCCGCGCTCGCGCATGAACTGCACGACGGCTTCTTCTATCGTGAACGCGCCCGAGCGCTGCTTCGAGAGCAGATCGTCGATGCGAACGACTTCCTCCGCGAGCGTGCCGATGCAACGCCCGCCCTGCTCGCACGCGGCGTCCAATAATCGCAGAAACGCCACGCGCTCGAGTTTATTGTCGATGCCGAGGGTGTGATCAAAGTCAAAACCCACGGCGCGAATGCGCCGTGGGCTTTTGGCTGCCATCGCTACTTGGGACCGGGGCCTTTGACCACGCGAACGAAGTCGCCGGGCGCGACCCATTTGGTGAGCGCGGCGCGGACGGCGGACGGCGTAGCGCCCAGTTCGCGTTGCGCGTCGATGCTCGCCTGGTCGAGCGGCAATCCCAGCGATGCGAAACGCAGCAGTTGATTCGCGACGCCGTCGAAACTCGCCGCGCGCAGCGGCACGTCGCTCATGAGCATGGCTTTGCTGCGCGTTAGGCGTTCCGGCGAGATCGTGCCGGTTTGCAGCGAACGCAGATCCGCAAGTGCGAGTTGCTGCGCGGGCACGATCTTGTCGGGATCGCAGGCATACCCGATGGTAAACGTCGCGCGGTTCTTGCTCGATGAAAACGACGAATACGCACCGTACACGTAGCCGTGCTTGACGCGCAAATCATCCATCAGCAGGGAGCCGAATCCGCCGCCGCCCAGGATGTTGTTGGCGACCGTGAGCAGCGCCCAATCGGGATTGGCGCGGGGCAAATCCATGACTTGCGCGAGCTGCACGTCCGACTGCACGCGCCCGACGTCCGGAACGACCACGCTCGCGGCCTTGTTCTTGGGCACGGCGGGAACGTAGATGTCCGGCTTGACGCCTTGCGAGGTCCATGAACCGAAGTATTTCTCAAAGGTCGCTTTGGCTTGCTCCGGCGTCACATCGCCGATAACCACGACGCTCGTCATATCGGGCCGGTAGACGGACGAAAAGTACGACTTGACGTCCTCCAGGGTCACCGAAGCGGCGGTCTGCGGCGTGGCGAACTTCTGCTCGGGATCGTCCGCCGGAAACAAGGCGTTGTTGAGCGCAACTGAGGTCAGATGGTCGGGCGAGGTCATTTCACCGGTGAGCGCTCCCACCGTTTGCCCTTTGACGATCTGGAATGCCTGGGCGGGAAACGCCGGATGGAGTTCCTCATCAGCCAGCAGTTGTACGCCGCGGTCGAACTTGTCGCTGAGCACCTTGAGCGAGAAATCGCTTCCGGCCTGGACGTCGGCGGCAATCGCGTCGAGCTGCTCGCGCAGTTGTATGCGGTTATACTCGGTCGTACCGAACGAAAACAGTCCGGTCACGATATCCGCGACGCCTTGTTCACCGGCCGGCGCCTGAATCGCTTCGTTCGAATTGACCGTACCGTGCACTTCAACCGTCTTGGTGACGTGCTCCGGCACGACGATGAGCCGCATGCCGTTGGAAAGCGTCATCGACACCGGACGCACCGTTTGCGCCGGAACCTTCACGCGCGCGAACGCCGCTTGCGCCCACGCGGGCAGAGGCTGCGGTTTGGAGGGCGTGAGCGTGTTGCTTTCCTTGGCCGGCCCGGATGCGCCCGACGTCACCTTTCCGAGATTCTTGGGAACGGCATAGGCGACGATCGCCTTGTCGGGATCGATGTAGGTGCGCAGCACCCGGTTGACGTCCGCGAGGGTGACGCGTTTCATCGCCGTCACCAGTTCGTCGGGTGAGCTTTCACCTCGCGCAGCTACCGCATCGCTCCATTCGAACGCGAGGCCTTGGATCGAATTGCCCCGGAATTGCGCGTCGGCGATCGCGCGCTGTTTCGCGACCTCCACCAAATCCGCCGGCAAGCCGTTCTTGCGATAGGCGGCGAGCACGGCCCGCACGTCGGCGGCCGCATCGTCCGCTTTCGTCGTGACCGGCACGACGGAAATGGCGGCGCTTGCCGTGGCGTAGGCGTGGCTTTCGATGTCTTGGAAGCCGGCGTACAGCGCTTTGCCCGAGGCGACCAGTCCGTACAAGTCGCCGCGCTGGTTGTTCAAAACCGATTCGAGAATCTGCGCTGCCGCATAGTCTTTATCTTTCCAACCCGGCAGGCGGTACGCCAGCGCAATGAGAGAGTAGGGCTGGTCGCTGTCGACGTGATACGTGGCGGCCTTGAGCGGCTGCAGCGCGACTTTCTGGGCTTGCGGAAGTTTTGACGCCGGAATACTGCCGAAATACTTCTCGACCAGTTTGATGGTCGAAGGCCCGTCGACGTTGCCGGCGATGACGTATACCGCGTTGTTCGGATGATACCAGGTGCTGTAAAACTTGCGCAGCACCGCCGCGTTTATTTGATGGTTGAACGAATACAGCGTTCCCAGGCCGTCTTTCGCGTACGGCGTTCCCTTGAAAATGGACGGTAAAATCGTGCGCAGGAAGAGTTTGTTGAGCGGCACGCTGTCGTCTTGGGTGACTTCTTGCTTGATCGCGCCGCTCTCCGCGAGCCAGCCCGACTGCGCCAGCGTCAGGTGTTTTGCGCGATCGGCTTCCACGCGCAAGGCGACGTTCAGATATTGTGCCGGGACGGAAAAGAAATACTGCGTGACTTCGGCCTGCGTGTCGGCGTTGTAGTCGCCGCCCATCAACTGGCTAATCTCGAAAAGCTGGGTCTGCGAGACTCCGGGGGTGCCGCGGAACATCATGTGTTCGAGTGCGTGAGCCTCGCCCGGGTACTGCTGCTCGTTGGAGCCTGCCCGGTAGTTGAGCATGGTGCTCACCACCGGGGCCAGCGGGTCGTGCACGACGACAACCTGCAAACCGTTCTTCAGCGTCGCGCGCGTGACTTGAAGCGGCTGTGCCGCCGCGGGGAGTTGCGCGCATATGCCCACCCCAATCGCCAGCGCCGCGGCGCAGACGATGCGTACTGCTTTATTCATGGGCGGCGGGTTCAGCATCGGGTAACCCGCACCCTCGGCGCCTGGAAGCCCGGCGGCCGTACAGCAGCCTGCCTGCTCTAAAGCCACGGTGGGTTCGGAGCGATCGGACATGGCCAGGAACGCCTATTTCGATCGCGACTCGCCGCGCGGGTTGGCGGGCGAAAATCCGGCGCTTGCGAACGCTAAGAAGAAAGCAGCATCGCCCGCGCGCTCGGCTCGCCTTCGATGAGCGCGCGCAGACCGGCATGGTCGCTCCTGGTTAGTTCCGGATCCTCCGCGATGATGCGCGCGGCGTAGGCGCTCGCTTCTTTGTAGAGCGCGAAGTCCCGGACGATATCGCCGAACCGGAACTCCGTTTTGCCCGATTGCGCCGTCCCGGCAAACTCGCCCGCCCCGCGAAGCTGCAAGTCTTCCTCGGCGATTTTGAAACCGTCGGTCGATTCGGTCAATATTTGCAGGCGCTCCGCCTCGCCGGCTTGGTCCGGCGCAATCAGCAAACAATAGGACTTGGCGGCGCCGCGCCCGACCCGCCCGCGCAGCTGGTGCAGCTGCGCCAGTCCATACCGGTGCGCGTCGAGGATCACCATGACGCTCGCGTTCGGAACGTCGACCCCCACCTCGATGACGGTCGTTGCGATCAGCACCTGCAGCTCGTTGCGAGCGAAGCGCTGCATGACGTCCTCTTTTTCGCGCGGCGACATACGCCCGTGCAGCAGGCCGAGTTTGAGGTGCGCGAAAACGTCGTTTTGGAGACGTTCGGCCTCCGCCAGAACGCTCGTGATGTCGAGCTCCGATTCTTCGATTGCCGGCGCGACGATGTAGGCCTGATGGCCTTGCGCGACGTTCTTCTCGACGAACTCGTACGCCAGATGCAAGCGGCTGCGCCGCAGCGCGAATGTTTCGATGGGCGTTCGCCCGGGCGGCAGTTCGTCGATGGTCGACACGTCGAGATCGGCGTAGATCGACTGCGCGAGCGTGCGCGGAATGGGCGTAGCCGTCATGTGCAGCGTATGCGGCGCGACGCCCTTCGCGCGCAAACGCGCGCGCTGCTGGACGCCGAAGCGGTGCTGTTCGTCGATAATCGCCAGGCCCAACCGCTGGAAATCCACGCCTTCGGTAAGCAGGGCGTGCGTGCCGATTGCCACCAGCGCCTCGCCGCTGCCCAGTTTATTCACCGCCGCGGCGCGCGCCCGGGCTCCTTGGCTTCCCAACACGGCTTCAACGGTGATGCCGAACGGCACGAGCAGCGGGGCGAGTTTGGCGGCGTGCTGCGCGGCCAGGATTTCCGTGGGCGCCATCAGCGCGGACTGCACGCCGCTGCGCGCGGCAAGCACGATCGCCGCGGCGGCCACGAGCGTTTTGCCGCTGCCCACGTCGCCCTGCAGCAGCCGGTTCATCGGCGCGTCTTGCGCCATGTCGCCCCAAATCTCGGTGATAACCCTGCGCTGTGCGCCGGTGAGCGGAAAGGGCAATTCACGTTCGATTTCCGCGAGCAGCGTCGGA
>DASSZL010000042.1:0-5161 GCA_035713505.1 Vulcanimicrobiaceae bacterium
GCCCGTTCGCTCCTGATCGCGGAAAAGCGCTTCGAAGCGGGGATTGCAGTAACGTGAGATGTTGCTGCCGTCCGCCGTTGCCTGATCGCACGTAAAAACCACGGACTGCTCCGGATCCGCGCCGCCGAGCCATCCGTCGATTGCGATCGTGAAGCGCGCATTGCGGATCGGTCCCTCGGGCGCGTTGAAGAGCGAGGTCGGAAACTCTTTGATGCTCACGCGGACGCCGGCCTGCGAGAGGTTTTGCTGCACGACCGTGGCAATGCGTGTGAGCAGCGGCTCTTCGCTCTGCACCACGAGCAGCGCATCGAAGCTCTTGCCGCCGAGCAGCATGCGCGCCTTCGAAACATCGTGCGGGTAGGGCTGTATCGCCGAGTCGTGCCACGCCAGCACGGGCGGCAAGAACGACCCCGCTTGCGGGTAGGCGTGACGGTAGGTCGCCGCGATCGTATTCATATCCAACGCATACGCGACAGCTCGGCGGACGCGCACGTCGCTCGCCGGCGGACGGCTGGTCTGCAGCGAAAGCCAGAGCGTGGCGTTTTCGGGCGTGCGCAGCACCGTAATCCCGCGCATGCCCTCTGCTTGCGCGAGCATCGACGGATACAGCGGCGCGAGGTCGACATCGTGCGCGCGCAACGCGTCGAACGCCGCGCTCGTGTTCGGGATGATGCGCAGCACGATGCGCGAGAGTTTGGGCGCGGGGCGGAAATAGGGGTTGGGCTCGTACACGATGCGGTCGCCGCGCTGCCACTGCGAGACGCGAAACGGGCCGCTGCCGAACGGATGCTGCTCCCATGCCGACCGCATAAGCTGTGTCGAGGCGAACGCGTGGGCCGGCAGAATGCCGAACGCGAAATCGGACTGCGCGAACAGCCGCGTGACCGCCGCATTCCACGGCGATTTCAAGCGAACGACAACCGTATAAGGATCGGGGGTTTGCAGTGAGGCAATGCGCTGATAGGCATCGATCGAAAGGACGTTGTTGCGCGGGTCCATGATCGCGTGATAGGTGAAGGCGACGTCCGCGGATGTGAGCGGTTTGCCGTCGGCAAAGCGGATGTTGCGGCGCAAGTGATACGTAATGCGTGTACCGTCCGCGGAGATCCCGCCGTTTGCTCGCGTCGGGATACGCGCGATCAGCACCGGAACCAGACGATTTGACGCGTCGAGGCCGACCAACGTTTGGCACACGAGCAGGTCGTAACCGATCGTCAGCTGGTCGTGGGCAAGCAACGGATTGAGCGACGGCGGGTCGACGGGATCGGCGATGCGCAGTTCGCCGCCCCGCTCCCCGGCATACTGAAAACCGGCGCTGCAGGCGCACAGCAGAATCGCGCTGAGCAGAAAAACACAGAACCGCCGCATATGCGGCGGTTCTGCACGGGCTGAAACGCTACCCTTTTGCTAGCGCCCGGAGAGCGTTTTATCGTACCAGCGGTCGAGGTCGCTCTTGTACGCGGCGCGCGCGCTTGGGCTCAGATAGATCATATGGCCGGACTGATAGTTCCCGAACACGATGTTCTTCTGGAGCGACGGCGCTATGTCCATGTGACGCAGCGTGTACTCGGTGGCGAAATACGGTGTTGCGAAATCGTAGTAGCCGTTCGCCGAAAAGACCTGCAGATGCGGATTTTCGGACATCGCGTCCGCGAGGTCGGGAACCACGTTCACCGGCGGATCCTGTCCGTTGTGGTGCATGTCCCAGGCCCGGTTGACTTGAAACGAGAGCGGGATATACGCGTCGTTGGTATTGTAGTGCAATTGCTCGCGCACGTACTGATTCCACGCGGATATGACCGCGCTGTTCATGCCGACGTCTGACGGATCGTAATCCGGGTAGTCGCCCATGCGATCGACGCCCGTTAACGCATACCGTGCGTCGTAGCGTCCGATGACGACGTTCCGGTCGCGCAGCAGTTGCTTCTCAAACACGTAATACGGAATCCGCATGTGCGAGTTGCGGATGAACTGCTCGGAAAGACCGAGATAATCGTGGAGTTTGCGGACGACGTCGGCGCGCGTCGAGGAGTCCAGCGTGTCGCCGGCCGTGAGCGCGTGCAGATATTCACCGCCCGCGAACGCTTCCACGACGTTCAGGAACGAGGACAGGCTGCCGCGCTGCCCCGGGATCTTGTGGTGATACCACGCGGCCGCGGCTTCGCTGGGCAGATACAGCACGTACGCCCAATCGCCGCCGCCGATCGGTTCGAAACCGCCCAGGCCGGTCAGTCCGAAATTCAGCACCGAAGATTGGAAGACAACGCCGTTGATCTGCACGTTGGCGTCCTGCAGCATGTCGACCAGCACCGCATCGCGCGTTGTGCCGTAGCTTTCGCCGAAGAGAAACTTCGGCGAATTCCAGCGGTTGAATTGCGTCAGATACCGCTGGATGAACTGGGTGAAGGCTCTTCCATCCTGATCGATGCCGGCGAAATCCGCGAGTTTGCCGTACCCGACGACCCGGCTGAAACCCGTGGCGGGCGCATCGACGAACACTTCGTCTGTCTTATCGAGCAGGCTGTCGTGATTGTCCACCAACTGGTACGGCGCGGGGGGCGTGGCGCCGGCGTTTGTCAGGTTCACGCGCACCGGACCGTAGGACGCCATGCGCAGCCAGACCGTCGAGCTGCCCGGGCCGCCGTTATAGAAAAACGTGATCGGACGTTTGCCCAAATCGGCGCCGTCTTTCGTATACGCGACGTAGAACATGCGCCCGGTGATCTGGTCTTTGTCGTTGCGCAGCGTGATGTTGCCGGCCCGGGCCGTGTACGCGATGGCTTGGCCGTCGACATGGTTGACGTGATGCGTCACCGCATCCGGCGGCGCCGGAGGAATATACGGTTTTGGCGAGGGCTTCGGCGCGGGCGCCGCCGCGAGCAGCAGGATGCCCGCAAGAAGACTAGCGGCGCAGCGCATTGTCATACCACCTTTCGAGATCGGCTTGGTACGCGGCAAGAGCATTGTCGTCCAAATAAATCATGTGTCCCGATTGATAGTAGCCGTAGGTGATGTTGCTGCGCAGCGCGGGCGCGATTTCCAAATGCTGCAGCGTGTAATCCGTCGCGAAGAACGGCGTGGCGAAGTCGTAGTAGCCGTTTGCCGAGAAGATCTTCAGCATCGGATTCTGCGTCATCGCATCGGCCAAATCCGGGGCAACGTTCGTGGGCTGGCGATGCTTGTGCGTGAAATCCCACGAGTTGCCGTTCGCGTAGATGATGCCGTAGATGTTGGCGCGATACGGGATCGGCGGATTGTATTTCAAGTCCTCGCGCAGGTACTGGTTGACGGCCGTGGTGTACGGGGCGTCGATGGACGAGTCGGTGGGATCCCACGGCGGCCCTTCGTTCGAGGCCTCGTGCAATCCGTAGGTGGTGTAGCGCGAATCCAGGCGTCCCACGACCTCGCCCTGGCCGCGCAGCAATTCGCGCTGGAAGCGATCGTACGGAACGCGCAGATTCGACTCGAGCACGTAATGTTCCGGAATGCCCAGATACGTACTGAGTTTTGCCGCCACGGCACGGCGCTGCGCCGAGCCCAGCGCGTTTCCTTTGTACAGCGCATCGAGATACGCGCCGGTCGCGAACTGCTTGACTTGGGAAATATACGCGCCCAAATCAGCCGGCTTGTTGCGGATCTTGTTGTGATACCACGCGGTCGCCGCTTCGGTGGGCAGATAGAAGACGTACGGCCAATCGCCGGTCGCATTCGGCTCCCCGTTGCCGTAGTCGAGCGAGAAGTTCAGAATCGTCGACTGCAGCACCACGCCGTTGAGCGCGATGCCGTGATTGAGCAGATAGTCCGCGAGCGCCGCCGAGCGCGTCGTGCCGTAACTCTCGCCGAAGAGAAACTTCGGCGAATTCCAGCGCCCGAATCTCGAGATGTACGTCTCGATGAATTGGCCGAACGCCGCGACGTCCTGGTCGACGCCGAAGAAATCTTTCATTTTGGCGCCGGGAAGAAAACGCCCGAAACCGCTGTCCGGCATGTCGATGAACACCAGATCGCTCTTGTTGAGCAAACTGTACGGGTTGTCGACGATGCGATACGGCGGCGGTCCCGACGGCCGGCCGTTGCCCGCGAGCACGCGCACCGGCCCAACCGAGCCCATGCGAAGCCACATCGTCGAGCTTCCGGGACCGCCGTTGTACAGGAACGTCACGGGACGCGAGGGGGAATCGCCCTCGAGCGTGTACGCGGTGTAAAAGACGCGTGCCGCCGGCCGGCCCTGGGCGTCGGTGAGCGTGATAGTTCCCGCGCGCGCCGTGTAGGCGTATGCGGTTCCACCGATGGTGTCGCTGTGATGCGTGACCGCATCGGGGAATTCACCGGCGGCCGGTGCGGCCGGTTTGGGCGAAGGCGACGCCGAGGGCGCGGGCGCGGGCGCCGCACCAAGCAGCAATACGCCGGCGATCGTCATCGCCAGAACGTTTCTCGCGAAGTACATGCGAGGATATACTACAGAGGTTTGCCGCTCTCCGTGGTGCCTGAGATTAGGCACGCATCTGCGCCGATGGGCGCTTCGTCCGGCGTGGTCAGCGCCTCCTCGGCGCCGATTTCGTTGGGAACCTCGAGTTCCGTGAGATGCCCGTTCGGGCAAAGGATCTGCACGACTATCTCCGCGGGCGGATCGTCCTGCGAAAACTGCACCGGATCTCCCTGGCCGTCCACGATAAAGGAACGCGCGCCCGGTTCCGCGAGCGCTGCGGAGCACTCTTCGCATTGCAGTGCGGCCAAATGCACCAAATTGAGGAACATCAGCGATAGAGTTCGCGCTTGAGGTCTTCCACGGCTTCGCTTATCGCTTCCAAATACGGGAGCATTGCGCCTTTGATGCGCTGCAAGCGCGCTTCGCCCTCCGGCGTGATGTGATAGATGCGCCGCGAACGCTTCGTCGGGTGATCCCACGTCGCCGACAAGAAACCGCGCTCTTCCAAACGCCGCAGCAGCGGATAGATCTTGTTCGTGTTCACCGCGATGAGGCCGCCGCACAGATCGTCGATGCGCTGCATCAGGCCGTACCCGTGGTCCGGCGATTTTTTCACCAAATGCAGAATGAGCGCCGGAAAAACCGTCTTGCTTTTGATCGGCCCGCGAAGGACTTCGTCCACGCGGTGGTCATGAGCGGTCACTAGGCTGCGGACGACGGCGACGCGTGTGC
>DASSZL010000043.1:0-9734 GCA_035713505.1 Vulcanimicrobiaceae bacterium
CAGCCAGCCGATAATGCGCGTTACAACCTCTTCTTCCGAATCCGGCGTAATCGCGATGTGGCACGAGAATGAACAGTCCGTCATGATGCCGTTGCGGCGAAGCGCGGCAAACGCCGCTATGGAATCCGAAACCGCGTGAACCTGGCATTCCTTTCCGTCGCGTATCCAGCGGCAAAGGTCATCGATTTTGCGCTTGACGTTCACGCCGGGCACCTGGGCGGTGATACGAGCGTCGATGTGACGAGCCCATTCGTCAAAAGTCATACTGCCGTACAGCATGACGCTTGCAGCGTTAATAGGGACTTAAGTGCCGATTAACTTGCACGCTTCTGATCCAGCGCCGCCGCGAACTCGCGAACGAGCGCCTCGATGGCACCGTATCCGCCTCCTTCGCTGAGCGTTTCCAAAACCGCCCAGCACACGTTCCCTCGGAACGGCGCGTGCTTGCTCGTTTTCTTGAACGGAATTGCCAGCGCGCTGCACAGCACTTTCACGGAGCGCCGCCCAATCATCAATGCGGCTTTTTCCGAATCCCACTCTTCAAAATGGCGCAGATTATCCAAAGACGCGGATAAGACGTGCGCGACGGACCATCCGTTGGCCGGGGCCGACGCATGTTTCCATTCGTACTTCGTGCCGGACTGCGAAACCCAATAGTCGTGCAGCATACCGTGCAACACGGTAACGACGGCGCCCGCGAACGCGTCGCGCACGATCGTATCGCCCTCGCGTTCGACCGAAACACGCGCTTGCTCGAACAGGAGGTTCAGGGTTGGGCCGCGTGCACGCAGCGCGGCGCAAAACGTGTCGTAGGCGCTAGACGCGGATTCTACGTCGACGGACGTGCGGGCCGGCGCTGCAGGGTCGGGCGCCGTTTGGTGCTCGCTCACCCGATTATTGTCGCAACTTTAGATTAAGGCGTCCATAAGATTGGCTTAAACGGCACTTAGCGTCGATCCCGTATGCTGGACATCGGCGCGAGACTCCATGTAGTCCCGTCTTTATCTTCCTAGCTAGTTGGAGAAAGAATGCGTAAACTTATTCCCGCGGTTGCAATGGGACTCGCCTTGGTGTGCGGCGCATCGGCGTTCGCGGCCAATGCACGTCTGCTTGAAACCGGTTCGAGCCTGGTTTACCCGCTGATGAACCTTTGGGTGGCGTCCTATCAGAAGGACCATCCCGGCGTTGAAATCACCACGCAGTCGACCGGCAGCGGCACCGGTATTTCACAGGCCGTTTCGGGTGTGGCGCAAATTGGAGCGTCCGACGCGTACATGAGCGACGCGCAGCTTGCCGGCACCAAGATGCTCAATATACCGCTGGCGATTAGCGCGCAGCAGATCAATTACAACCTTCCCGGCCTGAACGGCGTCCATCTGAATCTGTCGGGTCCGGTTCTCGCCGGAATGTACAGCGGTACGATCCGCTTCTGGGATGACGCGCAGATCAAGAGCCTGAACAAGAAGTACGCCGGCAAACTGCCGCATCATGAGATCGTTCCGATTCACCGCTCCGACGGTTCGGGCGACACGTTCATCTTCACGCAGTATCTGTCGTTCTCCACGCCGTCTTGGAAGAACGGCCCCGGCTTCGGCACGACCGTCAGCTGGCCGGCCGTCGCCAACGCCATCGGCGCACACGGCAATCCCGGCATGGTGCAGAGCTGCCAGAATACGCCGTACTCCGTCGCGTACATCGGCGTAAGCTTCCTCAACCAAACGAACGCCGCGCATCTCGGCTATGCGGCGCTCCAAAACCGTGCCGGAAAGTTCGTTCTGCCGCAGGCCCAGACCATCGGATCGGCCGCCGAAGCCCTCGTTTCCAAGACGCCGCGCGACGAGCGCATCTCACTCATCTTTGCGCCGGGAGCCGAGTCGTACCCGATCATCAACTACGAGTACGCCATCGTAAACCCGAAGCAGCCCGACGGCGCAACGCGCACGGCGCTGGTCGACTTCCTGAAGTGGGCGGTCAACGACGGCAACAACGGGCGCTTCCTGGGAGCGGTTCACTTCCTGCCGCTGCCGCAAAGCGTCAAGAAACTGAGCATGGCCCAGCTCAACGATATCCACTAATCCTCAATCACGAGTAAAACCGCGAAAGCTCGGGACGCCTGCAGGGCGCTCCCGGGCTTTCGGCATAGGAGACCACATGCAAAAAGCGATTATCTCGAGCTTGGCCGTCGCCGCGGCATTGACGTTCGCGGGATGCGGCGCAGGCAATCAGGGCAGCACGGGCGGCAGTTCCGCCGCACCGTCGGCGGCGTCATCCGCCGGACCGAAATCGAAGACCTTCGGGACATCCGGGAACGTCCACGCGCGGCTGCTGGAAACAGGCTCCAGCCTCGTGTACCCGCTCATGAATCTGTGGGTACCGGACTATCAGAAATCGCATCCCGGCGTTGAAATCACGACGCAGTCCACGGGCAGCGGAACCGGCATTTCACAGGCAGTTTCGGGAGTCGCCCAAATTGGCGCTTCCGACGCGTATATGAGCGACACCCAATTGGCCGCGGGCCGTATGCTCAACATTCCTCTGGCGATCAGCGCGCAGCAGGTCAACTACAACCTGCCGGGACTGAATAACGTGCATCTCAATCTTTCCGGCCCGGTGCTCGCCGGCATCTACACCGGAAAGATTCAAAACTGGGACGACGCGGCGATCAAGGCAATCAACAAGCAATACGCTGCGAAGCTCCCGCATCATGCGATCGTGCCGATTCACCGCTCCGACGGTTCGGGCGACACGTTTATCTTCACGCAATACCTTTCGTTTTCGACGCCGTCCTGGAAGGCGGGCCCGGGGTACGGCACGACCGTCAGCTGGCCGGCCGTCTCAAATGGAATCGGCGCTCACGGTAATCCCGGCATGGTGCAGAGCTGTCAGAACGCCCCCTATTCGATCGCATACGTCGGCGTGAGCTTCCTCAATGAAACGAACGCGGCCCACCTCGGATACGCGGCGCTGGCAAACCGCGACGGCAAATTCGTGCTTCCGACGCCTGAGACGATCAGCGCGGCGGCGAGCGCACTGGTACCGAAAACGCCGAAGGACGAACGTATCTCGCTGATCTACGCTCCCGGCGCGAAGTCGTATCCGATCATCAACTACGAATACGCGATCGTCAATCCGAAACAGACCGACGCGAACGTGCGAAAAGCGCTCGTCGACTTTCTGACCTGGACGATCAAAGAGGGCAATACCGGCCAATACCTCGACAAAGTGCACTTCCTGCCGCTGCCCAGCGGCGTCAAGGCGCTTAGTATGGCTCAAATCAAGCAAATCCAATAATGCATGACGCCTCGATGGCCCGCGGACGCCGTACCAACGGCGCCGGCGGGCCTTCATCGCTCCCGTTTTTGCAAAAGCGCCCGGCGCAACTGGTGTTCCGCTACGGTTTCGGCTTTACGGCGCTCGTCAGCGCGCTGCTCCTAGTACTCATGCTGGTCTTTTTGATCGCGTTTTCGTTCCCGGCGATCCGTTTCAACGGGTGGACGATCCTGACGGGCGTGATGTGGAACATCGGCAACCAGTACGGCACCGGTACGTCAACGCATAACGGCGTGTCCGCGATGCCGGGGGCGAATTTCGGCGGCTTGGTCTTCATCTTCGGCACGATCGCCACGTCGGCTCTCGCAATGCTGCTCGCGGTCCCGATTTCGATTCTCGTCGCTCTCGCGCTCGTTTATCGCGTTCCGCGGCGTCTCAAAACACTCGCCAACGCGACCGTCGAACTGATGGCCGGCGTCCCTTCAGTCGTGTATGGGCTGTGGGGCTTGGTCGTCCTCGTCCCCTGGATCGGCCATAGTTTTGCGCCGTTCGTCACAAGCCACTTCGGCCGCACACCGGTCTTCGGCGGCGAGCCGGGGAGCGGAAACGGTTTGCTCGCATCCGGGATCATTCTCGCGATCATGGTGATCCCAATCATGGTCGCGACGATGCGCGATGTGATCGTGGCGCAGACCGGCAGCATTTTCGAGGCCAGCATGGCTCTGGGAAGCACGAGTTGGCAAGCCGTGACGCGAGCGGTCATCCCAAGCGTGCGCAGCGGCATGACGGCCTCGATACTCGTCGCGCTCGGCCGCGCGCTCGGCGAAACGATGGCCGTGCTGATGGTAAGCGGCGCAGCCGTCAACCAGTTTCCTTCAAACATCTTTCAAGCGGTGAACACTATCGCCGCCGTGATCGTCTCGCAACTCGATTCCGCGCTCACGGATGCCAGCGGCCTGGCGCAGCGCTCGCTGGCGGAACTGGCAGTCGTTCTATTCATCATCACGCTCACCGTGAACAGCATCGCGCGCGCGATTCTGCATGGCGCGGATCGCGCAAGGGAATCCTCAAACCGATGACCCGAATCAAGGCTTCAACGGCAATCTCCCGCGCCTGGTGGGGCGCGAGCGTGCTCTCACTCCTTGCCGTTATCGGCGTGCTGCTTTTCATCTTCTTGTTTGTCATCGTGCAAGGCGTGCCGGCGTTTCGCCTTTCGCTTTTCACGACGGTGACCAACGGCATTGCGGGGGGTCTGGCCAACGCCATTGCCGGAACGCTCCTACTCGTGGTCTTCGGCGTGGTCTTGGTTGCCATCGTCGGTCTCGGAACAGCTGCATGGAGCGTTGAATACGCGACGCCCCGGCAGCGCACGGCCGTGCGCTTTTGCATCGACGTGCTCGCGGGCGTACCGTCAATCGTCGTCGGCTATTTTCTCTACGTGGCTTTGGTCGAAGACCTTGGTTGGGGATTTTCGCTTCTCGCCGGAGGATTCGCGCTCGCCATCATCATGCTTCCGTACGTCGTTCGCAGCGCAGATCTCGCGCTCAGCGCCGTTCCGCGCGAACTGCGCGAAGCGGCCGTCGCTCTGGGCAGCCGTGAAGCGACCGTGTTTTTTCGTGTGACGCTTCCATGGTCGGCGCCCGGTATTCTCACCGGTCTGCTCGTGGCAACCGGTATCGCGCTCGGTGAAACGGCGCCGCTGATCTACACCGCCGGCTGGTCGAACTACATGCCGACGCTCGCGCCCACACACTCGCCGGTCGGCTATTTGACGTACGTCGTCTGGACGTTCATCAGCCAGCCGTTTTCGCAATCACACCAGCTCGCCTACGCCGCCGCGGCTTTGCTCATGCTGTTCATCTTCATCACGAATCTCGTGTCCCGCACCGCGCTGGACGCGTGGGGCGCCCAGCACCGCCGCTGAAGCCCCGATTTGCGGGAGGTCGTCTCCCGCACGGAACATGGCAATGAGCCCGGCCAAGCCGCTCGCATTCGCGCGCAGGTTGCCGGCGACGTCTTCAACTCGCGCAATCGTATCCAGTGCCGAGGAACTGCCGTGCGCCACTGTGCGCATTGCTTGCGTGACTTCCTGCACTGCAGCGGACTGCGCGACCGCCGACTGCTCGACTTCGATCATCAATCCGCCGATTGCCGCGTAGTCTTCACGAATGCGGCGAACGCCTTCGCGCTGACGTGCCGCGGCACGTGCCACGTGCGCGGTGCGCTCACCGATGCCTTGAACGCCCGCGAGCATGTGGTCCGTGCCGGCTTGCTGTTGCCCCGAGGCGGCGGCCGCCGCGCGCGCGCTCGCGGACACTTCTGCGACCACGCCATGAATGGCTTCGAGCGCCTGCGCGGCGGAATCGGCTGCCGCCCGCACCGAAAGCGTTCCCTGCGCGGAACGGCTCACCGTCTCGTTCACCTCGCGCGTGCGCGCTTGTATCTCGCGGGTGCTTTCCGAAACTTCCTTCACCGATCGCGACGAGCGCTCAGCGAGTTTGCGAATTTCCGTCGCGACGACGTTAAACCCCCGTCCGTGCTCACCGGCGCGCGCCGCTTCTATCGCAGCATTGAGCGCCAGCAGATTCGTCTGGTCGGCAATATCGTCGATAACGGCAAGGATCTCGTCGATGCGCGTGCTTGCCTCGCGCAGGCCGGCGACGTCGGACTCGATCGCCTTCAAATCTTCGATGACGCTGAGCGTTTGGGCGATCATTTCATTTACGCTGGATCCGGAAGCGACGATCCGCTGCTCCGATTCCGCCGATTTTTCGGCAACCTGCCGGATGGCCGAGGCGACTTGCGATAGCGCAACCGCCAAACCCTCGGCAGTGCGTACGGACTGCTGCGCGGTTGCGGCAAGGGCGTCGTTGTTGTCCGAGACCAATTCCACCGCGGTGACCACGTCGTCCAGCGTCTTGGCTCCGGCATCGGCGCGCGTACGCAGCCGGCTCACCGTCCCGACGACTTGCTGCGCGCTCGTCGCGATCTGCGCCGCGCTCGCCGCAGTCTGTTCGGCGACCGCGGCGTGCTCCGCAAACGTCATGCGTAAATGTTCGTTTTCGGCATAGAGCTCGGTCGCGGCGGCTTTTACCGCGACGCCGCCGCGGCGGACTTGCACGACGGCCTCTTTAAACCGCGCGATCAGCGTGTTGAAGGCGAGCGCGAGTCGGCCCATCTCGTCTTGAATGCCAACCGGCAGTTGCCGCGTGAGGTCGTGATGTTCGGCGACCTCTTCGATTGCGGCGCTCACGAGCGCGACCCGGCGCAGCGTGAACCGCGGCAGAACGATAAAAGCGAGCGCGAACACGGCTATGCCTGCGGCCAGCGCGAGTGCCCAGCCAATCCACTCCGTACGGACGACGGCGCCGTAAAATTGCGTGGAGGGCCATGCATACGCGTATGCCCAGTCCGTTCCGTTGACGTGCGCGACTGCCGCGAACGCTCCGTGCTTGCCGTCGACTGAACGCGTTTTCACGATGCTGTCCGCAGGCGCGTCATAGGCGGCGATGAGCTGCTGCATGTGGAGCGCGGTCAAACTGGAGAAGTCCGGAACCTTCTGCTGCGAGACGTGGATGCTGCGGCCCCGATTGTTGAAGAGCACGCCGAATGCACCGATTTCCGAGCCGTCCTGGTCCACGACGCTAAGCATGTCGCCGGCGCCCGTTTCGGCTACGACCGCGCCGATTGGACCCACCAAGCCGTTCACGCCGGAAGCAAAATACACGTACGGCGCTCCGTCCCGTCCGCGCGCAAACGGCGAGACGGCGCTTCCGCCGCCGAGCGCGGTCGCAACAATCGGGTCCCTGGTAATTGCTTCGACGGCCAGCGGCGCGGTTTGTTCGAGCACCCTGCCGCGTCCGTCAAGCACCGCGAGAGAAGTCGCGAATGGGAAGAGCTTGGCGATGTGCGCGAGTTGCGCGGGTGAAATGCGTTCGCCTGTGGTCAGCGCCCGTGTGATCGTGGGGAGCTGTGCGATCGCCGTGATCTCATTCAGACGATCGGTCACCATACGCTGGAGTTGACCCGCACTGGATCCCGCAGCCTGCCGCAACGCTACGCGCGCGCTTCCTATTTGCGCATCGCGCACTTGGGAGATGGCTACGAAGGCAAGCGCCGCAAGGGGAACTATGGCAATGAGGGTCGCGAACACGGCGACACGCAAGCGCAGTGACGACAGTCTTATCACTACGCCAGCGTATCGAGCCAAAATTAAGCCGCGATTATGGAACGGTAAAACGATTACTTGCTTAGTGTTCGAGCGTACGCGGCGCGAAGCCCGGCGGTTCCCGCTCTATTCCGGGAATCACGACGGGTATGATCCCGAGCGTCGAACAGCTCATCTTGACGGGAAACGTATTGACCACATCATCCCAAACGGCGGTCAAAAAGAATCGGCGCATGAATCCTCCAACCGATTGAAAAAGGCCGGTCTCGAGAGACCGGCCTTTTATGCGTGCTGTGCGTTGACTAGAAGTCGTATTCGAGTTGTGTACGGTTGTAGATGAAGTCCGGCAACCCGCCGAACGGAGCGGTGAACGACTGCGTGCGTTCCGCGTACCGGTGACGCAGTGAGAACCCGTGATACGCACCTTTGCCGACTTTGCTGAAGAAATAGGTGGCGTCGATATCCGTTTCTTGCGTGGGCGAGATACCGACCGTGCCGTTACCGTAGACGTACCACGCGTGGCTGGCGATCAGCCGGACTTGTTTGCGATCAGTATAGAACGTACCGGCCAGCTTCACGCCGGAGCCGGGGCTGCGGCGATCGACCATGCCTTGGCTGATGCTCGTATCGAAGAGTTGATCCGTCGCGTACGAGTCGGTGTACGGGCTGGCCCAGCCGCCGTAATACAACGTTGCGGTGCCCGGCGTCGCGCCGGGAACGCAGTTCGGCGTACCGCCGGCCGGCAAGAAGTACATCAGTGTGCCTTTGATCTCGTGGTTAGCGGCGCATGTCGTGCCTAGCGGAAGCGTCAGCGAGTCGCTCTTCACGGGAATGAAGTCGGCACCAATCGACAGGTCGACGTTGTTCCATGGCGAGTATCCCGCTTGGATGCCGAAGATCTGACTGTCGATTTTTCCCGCCAGTGAAGTGCCGGTATTTGCTTCGGAGCCGCCCTGCAGCGCGAGGAACGGTTTGCCGTAGGTTTTCGCGGTGAACTTGGCGTCGGCCCAAATCGCATTCGCGATTTGATCGAAACCGTAGTAGTACACATTCGCGCTCAACGCGCCACCGGCGTAGCCGGCGCGTCCGTAGTAGAAACCGTTGTTCGTAATCCAGCCGCCGGGCTTGATTCCGGTATTGCCGACGCCGCCCGCATCGGGATAGAGTCCGTTCTGCGTGAGGATCGTCGTATTCGTGAAGTCCGACGCAACGCGATCTTCCCAGCGGTTCATGTACATCGCTTCCAGCGTCCAGCTCTTGTCGAGCTTGTAACTGAAGTCTCCGCCGCGGAACGCGACCGGCTTCAGACGCGAGTCTGAACTGTTCGCCCACGGCGTATTGATGACTTGATCGCCGAGGCGAAGAAATATGCTGGGATTTTTGTACTGCAGATACGCTTCGTATAGGGTGCTCATTTTGTAGCCCGGAAGCGTGTCGTCCGGATCCGTTCCGCCGGTCGAGCCGAAGGTGCGGCCCTTATAGCACGGGCTGCCCTTGGTGACATGGCTTACGGGGTCTTCGCAGTTGTTGAACGGATTCGCGTACAGGTACGATCCCGCGACCGAGAAGCCGCCGCCGAAATCGTATCCGGCGTGCAGGTTTACTGCCTGGTTCTCGCTTGCCTGGTTTTGCGTCTTCGTGAACTGCGGAAAGTTCGTCCGCGTGAAATAGTACGCGCGCACGTACCCGCTATAGGTAAATGCACTGGGTGTAGCGCTCGCCTTCGGCGCCGGAGTGGCTTGCGCGACCGTGCTCGGTGTTGCCGTTGTTGCCGCCGAGGCGATCCCGCTGCCGAACAGCGCGAAGGCCGCACCCATGAGGAGGGTGCGGAAAATGTTATTTTCCATGGGGGCATTGTACGGGACGGCTATTAAGGTATTCTTAAAGACCGGTTATTGCGACTTTCGCCGCACACGCTAGCCGTAGCGGCCCGTGATGTAGTCCTCGGTACGCTTGTCTCGGGGCTTGAGGAAGATATCGCGGGTGCGCCCAATTTCGACCAGCTCGCCCATCAGGAAAAACGCCGTTTCGTCCGAGATGCGGGCCGCCTGCTGCATCGAGTGCGTGACGATCACGACGGTGTACTCTTTTTTGAGCTCGCCGATGAGGTCTTCGATTTTACTCGTCGCGATCGGGTCCAGCGCGGACGCGGGCTCGTCCATGAGAATGACTTCGGGTTCAACGGCAAGCACGCGGGCAATGCACAAGCGCTGCTGCTGGCCGCCGGAAAGATCGAGCGCCGAACGATCCAGGCGATCCTTGACTTCGTCCCAAAGTGCTGCGTGCCTCAGGCTGC
>DASSZL010000044.1:0-4212 GCA_035713505.1 Vulcanimicrobiaceae bacterium
TTCCTCATCTTGTGTCAAAAGGTCCAGCAGAAGCGTGATGAGGCCGCCCGTATTGAGCGTCTGCGCGACAAAGATGTTGCGCGGGCTATGGCGGCTGCTGCCGCTGCCGTGCGCGAAGATGACGATGCCGTGGGCAGTCGACGGAACCGTGAGCGTCGCGCCTACTCGCTTTCCGTCGAGCTCGAGCACGACCTGGTTGCGATCCATCACGATCCAACCGCCGCCGACGAACCCCGCAAAAGCCGGCGGACTTCGTCGTCGGAAATTTGCGAAAAATCCGCATACCAAGCACCGACGCCGCGAAACGGCTGCGGCGTGGACAGGACCACCAGGTCATCGACGTACGGCTCCAACGCGGCGCACGTTTCGGGCGGCGCGACCGGAACCGCGACGACGATCCATCTCGGCGCGCGTTCGCGCAGCGCAAGTATCGCTGCATTCATGCTTGCCCCCGTGGCTAGTCCATCATCGACCAAAATCACCGTTCGGCCGCGCACGTCGTGCGCCGGCAGACCGCCCCGGTACGCTTCCTCGCGGCGCTCCAACTCAAGCATTTCGCGCGCGGTGATATCTTCAATCGCTTCCGGCGGCACGCCCAGCAGTTCGATCGTGTCTTCATGCAGGACGCGCACGCCCCCTGAGGCGATCGCCCCGATGGCCAATTCCTCTCGTCCGGGCGCGCCGATCTTGCGAACGACGAAAACATCCAGCGGGGCATGCAGCGCGCGCGAAACTTCATAGCCCACGGGCACACCGCCGCGAGGAAGCGCTAGGACGCGAGTTTCGCCTCCAGCATACGCCCCCAGTTTCGCCGCGAGCTGCCGTCCGGCGTCAGCGCGGTCTTCGAAGATCACGTGCTGTCCGTTTCCCCCGCAGGCGGCCCCAGGAAACCGCAAACGACGAGGTGCGTTTATGCGCGGCGTTGGATGCGAGAAGAGGCAGGCGCCGCGTGGGCGGCGAGCGGCAGTCTCTCTTGCTGTTCTTGTTCGTACAAGAGAACGGCGGCTGGCGGCTCGTTTACGATCAGACATGCCTATCCCGTAACTGCATTGCAACTTGGGTATGAAGTTGTGAGCATACGTTTTGAATGCACACCATGATAAACGAAGGGATGAACATGGCGGTAAGCATTGACACCGGGGAGATCGTTCGCCGCTCGCAGGGCATGATCAATCAGGCCGTCGATCGCGGAACAGGCATGCTGGCCGACCGCGTCGAGCACTACACGAATGTAGCGCGGGACATCGGGGACATTCTTCGCGAACGCGGCGAACCGCAAGCGGCGGAACTGGTGCAGTCGATCGCCGAACGCGGTATCGGCGTGGCGCGGTATTTGCGCAACAATGATCCCGCGGGCATGTGGAACGATGCGCAGGATCTTGCGCGAGGACGCACGTGGCTGCTCGCGGGCGCAGGCTTTCTCGGCGGGTTAGCGCTGGCGCGCACCGTGCGCACGGCGACCGGCGGCGACTATCGCGACTCCTATGCGCAGCCGGTACAAGCCGGTTCAGGATACGACGTATGAACGAGCGCGAGTCGATGGGCGATTCGCTCAAGCACTTGGGGCAAGACCTGGGCGATTTGTTCCGAGCCGAACTGGCGCAGTTCAAGCGCGAGGCCACCGGCGAGATGCGCAAACTCGCGATCGTCGGCGTGTGGCTCGCCGGCGCTGCGGTCATGGGCCTGGCATTTCTGGGCGCGTTCACCGCGTTTGCCATCATGGTGTTGACTCTGGTGTTCCAGCCGTGGCTGGCCGCACTGATCATCACGGTCGCGTGGGGCTTTGCCGCGATATCCATGCTCGCCGCAGCAAAAATAAAACTCGATTCGGCGCTGCCCATAGAACTCGAAACGACGCGTAGCGTGAAGGAGGACATAGAATGGATCAAGAGCGGGATCAAGTCCGCCAAGTAGAAGACGCGCGCCGGCGCGTCGCGGAAGACGTTCGTTCGGTCGCCGAGAACGCGAACGTCGTGGAGCGCGCCAAAGAGACGGCGCAAAACAAGGTGGAAGACGTAAAGAACAATGTTGGACACCGCATGCAGCAAGTGCGCGACAAGTTGGAAGATGCGCGCGAGACGGTGCAGCGCAGCGCGCAGGAAGGCGTGCGGAACATCCGGATGAACCCGAGTGAAAACCCGATCGGCATGCTTATCGCGGGCGCCGCGGTGGGATTCTTGATCGGCCTCGCGCTGCCGGTGACGCGCTTTGAATCCGAACGGCTGGGTCCGGTCGCACAGGACATGAAGGACAAAGCCAGGCAGGCGGGCTCCGAAGTGGTGCGCCGCGGCGGAGAAGTCGTCAAGGAGACGATCTCGGCGGGAAAGTACGCCGCGACGAGTTCGATTCGCGAACAGACCCGCGACATGGGCATCTCGAGCGAATAGGTCTGAATGAAGAAAAGGGACGGCGCCGTTTAGGCGCCGTCCGCTTTAAACACCCCGTTAGCGTTATTTCGGATAAACCAGTAGCAGCGGCAAACCACGTGTTCGAGTTTCTCGCGTTCGAGAAGCCGCAGGCGCCCGTGCTGCGAGCGCACCAGCCCGTCACGCTGAAATTGCGAGAGTGCAAGCGATATCGAGGGCCGGCGAATCGCGGCAATCTCCGCAATCTGTTGATGCGTTATCGCAAACTCCATCCGGCCGCACTCGTCCGCCACCCACAGCAGCCAGCGCGCCAAGCGCTGATCTATGTTGTGTTCGGCATTGCACGCGAGCCGACCGGCCGCGTTCAGGATGCACGCATTCGCAAAGCGCAGCAGCAGACGGCGCAGCGGCGAATTGATATTCGGTTGATGCTGCTCGAAAACGTCGATGGGCAATCGCCACGCGGCTCCGGGCGAAATAATCGTCGCGCACGCGCTGCCGTGATCGACACCGAGCACGCGGTTCCACTCAACGACGCCGCGATGCCCGACGGTGAGCACTGAGGTGGGACGCTGCGTGTCCGTGGTTTCGGTCCAAGACCACGCGAAGACGTCAACCGGAAAGTGCAGAAAGGCTATGGGTTCGCCGGGCCGTACTACCACTTGATCACGCTGCAAAAAGACGCGGCGCATAGCAGGCACCAGGCGCTCGGCTTCCTTCGGAGGCAGCGAATCGAGGATGCGGTTGCCGAAGAGCAGGCGGTGTTGTTCGGGCGCGCCGTGGCGGTCCCGATCCGGCGGTATTTGCGGTTCAAGCATGTCCCACTGGTATACCCCCGGGTCTGCGCATCAGCAGTAATTCAGCGCTTACCGGCTAAGTGGGGCATTCTTGCTTGCGGGATGATGGTGGAATCGGTAGACACAGCAGACTTAAAATTTGCTGCTTGAAAGAGCGTCCGGGTTCGAGTCCCGGTCATCCCAATACGAAAGCCCCTGAGTTTAATAGGCTTTTGCGCGCGTTAGGCGGCTGTTAGAATTGCGCTTTTTCAGCCGTCTAAGAAACCAGCGTAATCTTTAAGCGATGAGCCTTTCGAGTGCACGCCGCGGTGCAAACCCACGTCATCGCATGTACTTCCGCGCTTATAGGCCCCTTTGAGCAACCGAGCGAACAATTCTCTGTGGCTGCGGATTTCGCCGCAGCTCCCCAATGTCACGTCTACACCCACCCCTCGCCGGTCGAACATTGGCGGCACGCCGTCGAGATCGTCGCGCTTATCATTGCCGCGGTGCGGGGCTTCTCCGTGTTCGGGTACCCAGAACGAATTAAGCCTGCAAATGAGCAGCCTCTGCTAGAAGTGCGTCCCAGTGTTTCAACGCAACGCTTGCAGGGCGGCAACCTGTTGGTCAAAGTTTCAATCGACCAGAAGAACATTAGCGCCGTAGACCTGCAACTCGCCGCGGCTGCAGTCAACGTCTATACCGCCCTGCTGGAATGGCAGCGTCGTGGAACGGGTCCCCGCGCACGATTTCGGCGCTGTAAAGGTCGCTTTCACCATCTGTTACACGCGCCTGGACGACAGACGCGTCGTTGCGTTCAAGCCGCGTCACTCCGCCGACGGCGCATGGGATGCGACGGCGCTCGCCGCAGCACTACACGAGACATTCCAGTGCGCGTACACCCCAGCCACTTCCGGCTACATTTTTGCACTTTAAAGCGCCGAGGTAAGACCGTGATCTGATGTCGAGGTTGCCGAAAACGGTTGAAACCTAATGACAGGTCCGTATTCGTGATAGCTGCTGCAAAACGTGCGCCTGTGGAAGAGCGGAAAGAGGCGAACGTTGCCCTG
>DASSZL010000045.1:0-7752 GCA_035713505.1 Vulcanimicrobiaceae bacterium
TGTTTGCCGCCGATGCGCGAGAGCGTCGCGGCCAAACTCACGCGCGATGCGGCGAACAATGCGCTCAAGATCGCGCTTGCCAGCGCCGTGGTCGATCACATTCCGGTCGTGGGTCTGGTCATGGGCGTGTTCGCTTCGGCCGGCGACATGATGGCCATTACCGGCATCCAGATGATGCTGATGCTGCACATCGAGGCGGCTTACGGTAAAGATCCCGACGTGCAGCGCATGTGGCAGCTGCTCCCGGTCATCGGCAGCGGCTTCGGCTGGCGTTCGCTGGCGCGCGAACTTTCGGGATTCATCCCGGTTGCCGGGATCGCGATCAAAGGCGCCATCGCCTACGCCGGCACGATCGTCGTCGGCGAAGGCGTGACGTTCTACTACGAGCACGGCCGCCACATGAGCAGCAATCAGGCGAAGTCGCTCTACGAGAAGACGAAGAGCGAAGCGATGGTCTTCGCGCGCGACGTCGTTGCGCGCTTCACGAAGAAGCGGTAAGCCGCTCCAGCAGCCGTTCGTCGTCCAAGTGCTGCAAATCGCTCGAAACGCGCTTACGGACGCGATCGGCGATTTGCCGCGCGAGCGCGCGGCGGTACTGCGGGGCCATATCACGCCGGCGCGCTATGAAGCGCGACATCAGCGCATGCTCCTGGTCGGTCAACATCGCGATGCGCTGCGGCGCGGGTTCTTCGGCTTGCTCCAGAATCGCCGTCAGAGTCTCCACGCGCGCATCGCGTACGACGATCGTCCCCGCCGCCATGTCGCCCAGGCGTTTATTCTCGGGTGAAAGCAGCGAGGCGACCGCGCCGACGGCGTAAAACCCGAGCGCGACCTCACCGATGCGAATGAGATTGCGAATGAACGCTCCGGCAAGATCGAGCGGATAGCCGCCGTCGCGCACCACACGAATCCCCAGCAGTTTCTTGCCCGGTGTCTGGCCGTTCCAGAAAGCTTCAAACGCGATGAAGTAGCCGAAAAACACCAGAAACACAATCGCCGCGATGACGGCGACGACCAGGGACTGCACCAGCTTGCCGGACGCCGGATGGGAGCCCTTGGGCTCGCTCGATCCAAGCAGAGCGAAGGCCCAAAAAATCCCGGCCAAGATCAACAGCTGCAGCGACAGGTCGATCGCCACGGCCAAAAACCGGCTGCCCAAACCCGCAAGCTCGTACGAGAAGGCAATGCTTTCGGGCGTCCTGACGCTGATGCTGCGATCCATTTGAAAAGGCGCTTCGGCCTAGCCTGCGCTCCCCCCGCTTCGCGGGCCCCTGACTTCACGGCGCCTACCATGTTTCCGACGGCATGAGCGCTGCCCGCGGACGCCGCATTAGTGATCGTGGACCAACGAGCGTTTGTGCGCAAGCGGGGTGCGGCCTGGGAGCGGCTCGAGCTGTTGCTGGCGCATGCCGGGCGGCGCGGCCTTCAGAATTTGCAGGCGGCGGATTTGTTCGAGCTCGGACGGCTCTACCGCTGGACCACCTCGGATCTTGCGTACGCTCAAGGGCACGAATTCGACCCGCAGTTGGTGCACTATCTCAACCGCCTCACCGCGCGCGCGCACGCCTACGTCTACGGCTCGAGCGTTGAAACGGGGCGCGCGCGCATTTGGCGTTTTTTCGCGCGAACGTTTCCGTACGAATTTCGCCGGTCGTGGCCGTACGTCGGACTGTGTATCGCGCTGACCGTGCTGTGGGCGGCGGTCGCGTACGGTATCGTCGCGCGCGATCCCTCCAACGCATACGCGCTGCTTCCCGAACAGATCATCCCCGCACACATCACCAGGAGCCTGCACGATTCAAACTTCGCGTTCACGCCCGATGCATCGGCGATGATGTCCTCGCTGATCATCACCAACAACATTCGGGTGGCATTCATGACGTTTGCCGCGGGCATCGTCACCCTGGGCGCGGGCACGATATACCTCATCGTTTTCAACGCGCTCATGCTCGGCGCGCTCGGCGCGCTCTTCGCGCATGCCGGTTTCGGGCCGGATTTTTGGGCGACCGTTGCGCCGCACGGCTTCATCGAACTCACGGCCATTCAAATCGCCGGCGGCGCCGGTTTGCTCATCGCCGCGGGCGTGCTGCTGCCCGGGCGCTTGCGCCGGCGGGACGCCATCGCGCGCAACAGCCGGCGGGCGGGCGTCCTGGTCGCCGGCGTCACGGCGATGCTCTGCGCAGCCGGCATCATCGAGGGCTTTTTCTCGCCGCTGCGTTTTCCGGCGGGAGCTCGGGCAAGCGTCGGAATCGTCACCGCGATTGCGCTCGCCGCCTATTTTGGTTTTGCGGGGCGCGGGTATAACGCAAGCGATGAATGACCGTATTGAAGTCACGCAGGACGAGCGTTTGCAAGACCTCGCGCGTGCGTATATGAACGTGCGCGAATCGCTCGGCAACAGCAACGATCCCCAGAAGGCGGCCGCGCTCGCGCAGCTGAGCATCGCGATGAGCCTCATCGAGCGCGAATCGTACGCCGAAGGCGAATACGAAGAGGGCGACGAGGAAGACGAAGACGAGGACGAAGAGGAGCTTTAGCGCTTAGAGCAGGCCTCGCTGTTTGATCTGCAGGTAGCGATCGATGAGCGCGGTCGTCAGCGTCCGGGCCGGCACGTCGATCACTTGCACGCCCAGCCGTGAAAGAACCGCGGCCGCTGTTCTGCGCTCGCTCTGCAGCTCCAGCGCAACCGCCGTGGCGTAAGCGTCCGCCGCGTTTTCGGAGACGCGGTCTAATTGCCGTTCGATTGCCGCGTCGTTCAAGAATGCGCATACGACCAGATGCCGTCGCGCGAGCGTGCCGATTTGCGCGAGCACGGCGCTTTGCGCGACGGGGTCGACCATGTCGGTGAAAAAGATGATGAGACTGCGCTTATGCACGTGCGTGCGGATGTAGGCGAATGCGGCGTCGTAGTCGGATTCTTCGAAACGCGGTTCGAGATCGTGCAGCTCGGCGGCGATACGGCTGCTCGAACGTCCCGTCCGGCGCGGCGCGTAAGCGCGAATAATCTCGCCCGCGAATGCCACCACACCGACCTTGTCGTTGGCCAGCGCGGCGACGGCGGCCACCGAGAGCCCCGCGGTGATCGCGTAATCGAATTTGCGCTGCTCGTCGATGCGCGGGGTCATGAGGCGTCCGGCGTCCAGCACGATCATGACGTTTTGCGTGCGTTCGACTTCGTATTGCGCGACCATCACGCGCCCGCGGCGCGCGGACGCTTTCCAATTGATTGCGCGAAACGGATCGCCGGGCGTCCATTCGCGCACGCTTTCGGGTTCGGTGCCCATGCCGCGCAGTTTCATGCGCCGCAGCCCCGCTTCGATAACGCGGTTGCGCATGTGCAGCGTACCGTACCGTTCAACCGCGGAAAGGTCGGGATAGACGCGCAGCGGCTGCGGCTGCGCGCGGCGTAAACGGCGGCGCAGCAGTCCCAGGCCGTTCTCGTACCAGGCGTAGAGCGTGCCGAACTGCGCGCTGCCGCGCGCGACCGGCGTAACCGGCCGATCGAGCTGCGCTTGGCTGCGCGCGGGAATCAGCGCGCTAACCTCGTCTACGCCGTATTGCAGCAGCGCGACGGGTGCTTCAATGATGCCTGCGCGCACGCGCAACCCGGCGCGGTTGGCAACGGTGTACGAAAGCGCAGCGGGCCGCCGCAGCGAGAACGGACGGGGCTGCTCTCGTTCGATCTCGATTTGGACGGCGCGCGGTCCGAGCATCGCATCGACCGCGAACGCCGCGAGCGCCGCGCCGCTTATCGCGAACGCTACGGGAAGGAGCGGCGTGAACGCGCCGGCCGCCGCAAAGAGCAGCGCTAGGAGCGCGAGTACTTGATACCCGCGCGGCGCGATCCAGATCGGAACCCAGAGAAGTTCACGCGGATGCTTCACGCGGCACCGGAACCGTCTGCAGGATCTCTTCCAGGACGCCGGACGCGCGCACGCCGTCGATCTCCGCTTGCGGCTGCACGATGAGACGATGCGGCAGCACCAGCGGCGCAATACTTTTTACGTCGTCCGGCGTCGCGAACGCGCGCGCGTCGATTGCGGCGGCGGCTTGAGCGGCGAGCAGCATCGAAACGCCCGCACGGGGACTGGCGCCGAGCGCAAGTTGCCGGTGCGCGCGTGTCGCGGCGATGATTGCGTAGATGTAGCGCTGCACGCCGGGCGAGACATGCACGGCTCGGACTTGCTCCTGCGCCCGCAGCAATTCTGCCGGCTGCGCGAGCGGCGCGGTTTTCTCCGGCTCGACGGCCCGCGCATCGAAGCCGTCCGCAACGCGCGAAAGCAGTTTCAACTCCTGATCCTCGTGCGGATACGTAGCGTCGATTTTCACCAAGAAGCGATCGAGCTGCGCTTCGGGCAGCGGATACGTGCCTTCGTATTCGATCGGATTCTGCGTCGCGCACACGAAGAACGGCTGCGGCAGCTCGATTGGCTCGCCGTCTATCGTCACGCGCGCTTCTTCCATCGCTTCCAGCAGCGCCGACTGCGTTTTCGGCGGCGTGCGGTTGATTTCGTCGGCGAGCAGCACGTTCGTGACGATAGGCCCCGAGCGAATGCTGAACTGCGCCGTTTGCGGATTGAAGACCGTGGTTCCAACGACATCTGCCGGCAGCAGATCCGGCGTGAACTGAATGCGGCGGTACTGCACGCCGAGCAGCGCCGCGAGCGCCCGCACGGCCAGCGTTTTTCCGGTTCCGGGAACGCCTTCGATGAGCGCGTGGCCCCGGGCGAAGAGGGCGACCAGCAGGGCAAACGTCGTACGCTCGCCGCCGACGATAACATCTTCCATGCCGCGCGTGATGCGCTCGGCGAGTTCATGCGCGCTGGTCGTCAGCATCGGTAATCCTTTCGCACCCGGGCGAAGATGCGTCCGGCATGAAGCACTTCCTGCGGGCCGGGACGCGGTGTGGCCTCTAACGTTCGCAGTTCGCGCAGCAACATCCGCGCGCGCTCGTCGCCGCCGGCGCGCGGTTTGAGGACGAGCTCGCACCGGGCGGCAATGCGCGCGACGGCCTCCTGCGAGGCGCCGCCCCGTTCGAGCATTCTGGCAATCGACGTGATGTAGGCGCCCGAATCGCGCTCTTCGGGCGCCTCGACCTGCGCCGGGGGCGCAAACGGCAGATTCGCCCCGGCAATGCCAATCAGAACCGCGATTACCGCAATCGCGATCGCGATCCGCATCGGCTGCGGCAGCACCTCCCAAAACGTGCGGCCCGCCGCGTACCCGTGTACGCGTTCGTCGAACAGCACGGGGCCGCCGCTCAGCACCGCATATGCGACGCGCGCATTGTCTGCTTGCGAGAGATGCAGGTTGTCGAACACCGTTGCGGTGCCGAACAACGCGATCGTGCCGCGCCCGCGGCGATAGACGATGCCGGCGGCGTGCGAATCGAAGGAAAGCAGGGTCGCTCGATCGGCGCGGCACGCGGATTCATAACCCGGCGCAAACGTGCCCGCTGCCGCCGCACCGCGAAGAGCCGGAGCAAAGCCGCAGCCGGTTACGGCGCGTGTGCGCGAGGCAAAGGTGCGCGCCGGCGGCAAACTCAGCGCCCGCCGGGCAGCGGGCGAGATCGCGCCGTCGAGCACGACGAGCCGGCCGCCATCCTTCACCCAGCGGTTCAGAAACAGCAGCGCGCTTTGCGAGGGCGCCGCGGCGCGCATGGCTCCGTCGCCCGCGATCACCAGCGTGCCGCTCGAACGGGACAGCTCGCCCACCGGAAGCTCGAAACGCTCGACGCGCACGTCTTCCTTTGCCAGCATATCGTATAGCGCGGCGTACCCGTTCGCGCCGGTGTCATGCGTCGAGGGTTCGCTATATTGCCCCGCGGTGTGCGTTGCGCGCAGCGAGCCGAGCACCGCGATGAGCACGATCGCGGCGGCGACGATCGCGAGATCGACTATGCGTCTACGCGGCATCGCTCTGCAGCGCGTCGAACGCGGCGTATGCATCCTGCGCGTCGGACCATTGCGCGAGCGTCATGCGGTCTTCCGCGTAGACCGCCGCCGTGAACACACGCGCGATGCGATCGAACGGCACGGAAAGCCCGCGGGCGCGCCGGTACACGTCGCTTCGGCATTCATTGACCGTGCGCGCCGGATCGTCTCGCAGCATCCCGCCCGCATCCAACTGGGCGAGCGCGGCTTGAAACAGCAGCGCGACCGCCACCGCGTATGCCCCGCGCTCCGCTGCCCCGATTGCCGCAGCCTGCAGTTCGCGTGCGTCGGCGTGAACGGGCAATGCCGATGCATGAACGCCCGGCGCCGCATCCCGCGCCATGGTGAGCAGCATCTTGACCGCGATGATTATCACGAGCGCAATGAGTACGGCGATCAGCACGTCGCCCGCAGCGATACTCCAGCGGCCGCCCACGTGGACGTGGCGGGAAAACGCGTCCATGAGCTGATTCCAGCGATCGCCGATCCATTGACGAATCGAATCCCACCACGTATGCGCCGGGTGCGCGTGCACGCGCATGCGAAAGCGCGGCTGCGCAAGGATCGCGCGGGCAAGTACCGCCGGATCGTGCGGCGGCGCCCGGCGCCCGAGCTCCACGTTCATGACGCTGCGGCGGTAGGCTGCAGGCTCTCGATTTGCGCCTGCATGTCCAATCCCTCGCGGCGAACGCGCACGTCAAAATAGTACACTGCGAACAGAATGCCGAAAAACGAGGTGGTGACAAGCGAGATCAGCGCGCTCAGCGCGACGTTGAGCAGACGCAGATGGAGGGTTTCGAATACCGCCGACATGCCGAGCGAGACGGCCGTCAGCCCGGCGTACATCGCGATCAGCGCGGCGCAGATGAGCGTGGCCCGAAGCAATTCGGTGCGATTGAAGATACGTGAAAAGCCGCGCCCAATCGCCGCGCCGGCGCCGATGCCTTCGATGCCCAGCGCGTTGAAGGCGAACGCGAACGCGAGATAGCAGAGCAGCATCGCGACCAGCCACATCACTCCGATAATCAGCGCGCCGATGAACGCGGCGACGCCGAGCGCGGCCGATCCGCGCACGAGCAGGAATGCGGCCACGAAAACCAGGCCCATCGCAAACGCCCCGGCAAACACGACGAACGTGAAGACCGCGATCTCGCACAACAGCGCCAGGAGGATCGCGCCTGCGCGCCGCAGCGCGCGAGCATAGCACGGGGCGAATTCCGCGCGTCCGCTGCGATACAGTTCGCCGACGGCCGCGGCGATGGCCACCACGGCGAACGCCCCTAGCACAATCGCGACGGCAAGCATCCCGAACATCAGTGTCATACCGCCGCCCATGCCGCTCACCGGCGGCGGTCCCTTGCCGGGGTGCTGGACTTGCGCCAGGATCTGCGCAAACGTCGCGCTGTCTTGCATGCTGACGAAATAGTTCATGACCGCCAGCGGCAGCACGACGACCAGGGCGATCAGCGTGAAGAGTGCCGCGTTGCGCACGTAGAGGGTCACCGCGCGATCGAAAAGTTCGCCCAGCGATAAGGGCCGCAGTTGCGCCGGTTCACCCGCGGAAAGCATCAACGCGCCTTCTTGAGGATTTCGGCGGTATCCTATGGTACCTCTGAGCCATGCAAGATCTGGGCGAGCTGGCCGCGATTTGGCGCTATCCCATGAAAAGCCTGGCGGCGCAGCCGCTCGAGCACACGGCCGTGCAGGCGGACGGCATTCCCGGCGATCGCGCCGGCGCGCTCTTCGTGCAGAGCGGCCATCCGCGTACCGGCAAGACGTACCGCGGCAAGGAACACCACCTGCTCCATACCGTGACGCA
>DASSZL010000046.1:0-6133 GCA_035713505.1 Vulcanimicrobiaceae bacterium
ACGTGCGCCCAGACATATACGCATTGGCTTGCGCGAACGGCACGGCCTCGTCGGCAAAGCCGAAGGTGCCGTGCTCTTTTATTTCGCGCGCAGCGCGTATGAATGCGCCCAGCGCCGCGCGGCTAAGCGCGGAGCCCAGGCTGATCCGCCGCACGCCGAGCGCAGCGAGTTCTTCCACGGTAAACGAAGCGTTCTTCAAGCCCATCACCATGTTCACCGGCTTGGAGACGCTTTCGCAGACCGTTCGCACTTCGTCCGCTTTGGTTAGGCCGGGCGCATACAGCGCATCGGCGCCGGCCGCCTCGAACGCCTGCAGACGCCGAATCGTATCATCGAGACCCGGCCGTCCGTGCAAAAAGTTTTCGGCACGTGCGACGAGGACGAACGGAAATGGTAACGCCCGCGCGGCCTGCGCGGCAGCCGCAATGCGTTCGACCGCGTGATTGAATTCATAGATCGGTTTTGACGGATCGCCGCTCGCATCCTCAATCGACGCACCCACGAGCCCGGCTTCGGCGGCCATGCGAATCGTTTGCGCGGCAACCTCGGGAGCATCGCCGAATCCATTTTCCAAATCCGCCGCCACCGGCAAGTCAGTCGCATCAACAATGAGTTTCGCGTTCGCGAGGGTCTGGTCGCGCGTTATCAATCCCGCACCGTCACGCCGCCCAAGTGAGAACGCCAATCCGGCGCTCGTCGTCGTAAGGGCTTCAAAGCCAATCGCGGCTAGTATCTTCGCCGTGCCGGCGTCCCACGGATTCGGGATGACGAAAGCGGCGGGACCCGCGTGCATGGCTTGAAATCGTTCGGCCTTTTCAGCCTGACTGAGGCGCTTCATGCGCCGCAAGACCCACAGCGTAAACGCGTCGGTTGCGCGCCGCCGCGAAACGCTCTTTGCGGCGCGCTTGACAGGCCGCGCCATATTATCTATTATGTCGACAATATGGCGAAGGGCGAGTATCTCGGCGAGTTCGAGCATCTCGTGCTGTTGGCGGTGCTTCGCATCGGAGACGGCGCGTATGGCGCGGTGATTCGCCAGGAAATCGAAGCGGCCACCGGACGTTCACCGGCCATCGGCGCCGTGCACGCCACACTCGAACGCCTCGAACGCAAAGGCTTTGTCTCATCGTGGATAGGTGAGCCGACGGCCGAACGCGGCGGCAAGGCCAAGCGCCATTTCAAGGTTCTGGCCGCCGGCGTTGCGGCGCTCAAAGAAGCGCGCAAAACGCTGGAACGGCTGCATGCCGGCCTTTCGCTCAGAAACGCCACGGCATGACGCCGCCGGTTATCGCGCAAGCGCTGCTAGCCGCGGCAGCACCGGCGGGCGACTATGACAGCGTCGCGGGCGATCTGCATGAAGAATATCTTCACCGGGTTCCCATACAGGGTGTGGGCGCAGCGAATCGCTGGTATTGGGCGCAAGCGCTCGCGTCCATACCCCCGCTGCTCTCCTATTCGAGAACGCAGCGTTCGATCTGGAACGGGCTTGCCGTGGGCGCGATGGTCGTGGTCTCACCCGTTGTATTACTCTTGGCGACGGAAGCCATCAACGACACGATTCGCGTTACCTGCGGGGGCGGCCATTGCGCGGCATGGACGTATTTTTCCGCCGATTGGACCGACGCGGCCGTATTCGGCGCTCTGCTCGCATTCTGCATTCGTGCGGGCGGTGTTCGTCTTGTCTTGGTGTCGGCGGTTCTGCTCGTTACGGCTATCGTCATTCCAACGCTGCTGGGCTTCTCTTCTCGCTTACCCTTGACCGAGTGGTTATTGCTGTTCGGCGCCGTACCGGCCATGTGCGCCGGCGCTTCAACCTATCAAATCATTCATAGGAGGTCCGAGAACTGATGTTCGTTCGATGCATCGCCGGGTTGGCGCTTTGTGCTGCGTTCTTTATGCCGTTTGGAGCACGCGCGGCTTCGCCCGGACTGGGCTTGCACCTCAAGCCGTGTACGATCGGGAAAGTGAAAGCACCCGCGGAGTGCGGAACGTTCGGCGTGTACGAAAACCGCGCGAAGCGCGCCGGTAAAACTATCGCGCTGAAGGTCATCGTCCTAAAGGCCAAGCACCCGTCGCACAAGGCAATCGCGCTCATCGCCGGCGGTCCCGGGCAAGGCGCGACCGAATTTGCCGAGCCGATCGCAGATAAGCTGTTTTTTCATGACGTCAGTGCATTGAACCGGACCTATGACATCATCTTCATGGACGATCGGGGCATGGGTTCATCGAATCTGCTGCAATGCGACTTCTCGCCGCAATCCGACCCTGCGGCGTACTTCAAACAGGTCATTCCGCACAAGCAGCTCGCCGCGTGCCGTAAGCACCTTGGCGCGGCGAACGACCTTTCGCAATACAACACGAATGCGACGGTCGACGATCTCGACGATCTGCGCGCTGCTTTGGGATATCCGAAGATCGTTCTCGACGGCGGCTCCTACGGCACGTTTTTCTCACTTGTGTACGCTCGGCGGCATTCGCGCCACGTTGCGAGCATGGTGCTCGAGGGAGTCAGCGCACCCGGGTTCCAGCCGCTGCCCGGCGAACCGATGGGCGCAGAAGGGGCGATCGAGGATCTCTTCACAAAGTGCGAGCGCGATGCCGCGTGCAATACGAGATTTCCGGACTTCCCCGAGCATTTCGACGCGCTGATCCAGCGCCTGAACAAGGGGCCGATTCCGGTACGGCTCGAGCGCAAGGGCAAGCCTACCGTCACCGTGGCGCTCTCAAAAGAAGTTTTCGTTGACCGGTTGCGTGAGGTGCTCTACGATCCCGAAGGCGCATCCTACGTTCCGTACGTCGTCGAACAGGCTTACAGCGGCGATACGGCGCCGCTTGCGCACCTCATAGACTTGATATCAGTAAACCTGGACAGCGATCTTGCAATGGGCGCGTGGCTTTCGTTCACGTGCGCCGACTGGGTACCGTTCCTGGACGAGAGCGCCGTCCGTAGTGCCGCTGCGCACTCGTTTACGGGTGATCTTCGAATTCGCGCGCAGCAGCACGCGTGCTCGCTTTGGAGCGTTCCAGCGATGCCGGCGTCCTTCAATCAGCCGGTCGTGAGCGATCTTCCCATACTGATGATCGACGGCTCGGACGACCCGGCGACGCCCGACAAATACGCGCAAGCGGCCCTTCCGTATCTGCACAACGCCAAGCTCGTGATCGTCAAAGGCGCCGGACACGTGACCGAAACGCCCTGCACCGACAAACTTGTCGTCCAGTTCGTGCATGCCGGCTGGGCCAAAGGCCTGAAGGCAAACCGCTGTACGTCCGCATTCAGCATGCCGCCGTTCGCGACATCCCTCAAAGGACTGCCGTAACGCAACCGTTAGGCCGCCGTCCGGCGGCGCGCTTGAACGTACACAAGCCAGCCGATGGCCGCGATCGCGATCAGATACGGTATGAATACGACGAACCAGAGAATCGCGGCAACGAGCGATACGGTCACCGCACCGAGCGATGCGACCGCGCTGTGCCAGGAAGACACGAGCTGCGATGAAGCCGTCGGCGTGACGGGAGCCGTTGCCGCCTCCGCCTGCATGTCGACGTCGATCGTGGCATAGGCCACGCGCAATCGCATGTCTTTAAGTTCAGACTCGAGCGTCTCGATCTGTTCGCGAACTTGCGAGAGTTGATTTTCGGCGTCCATGATTTGCGAAACGCTGCCCGAGCGGTCCATGATGCTTGCGATGTCCGCTTCGGTTCTCCGCAAATTACGCAGGCGCGCGTCCGTATCGGTGATGCTTCCGGTCAGATCCTCCGCTCCGGTCGAGCGTTCTCGCACGGTGCCCGTTTGCATGACGGCCGCCATTGTGGAATCGAACCGGTCCGCAGGCACGCGAATCTCCATATTGCCGCTTGGCTGCTCGTTCGAACCGTCCGCGTTTGAAATGTCCGATGAAAAGACGTCGCCTTCGTTTCGCTTTGCCGTGCGCGCGAGCGCGGCCGCGACTTTGTCGACGTTCGACACATAGAGGCTTACTTTTGCGGTTCTCGCAATTTGCGGTGCGGACAGCGCAGGCGATCCCGCGGGCGCGGCGGACTGGTTTTGCGCGGCGGCGCGGACCTCGAACTTGGGCTGCGGCGCGAGCATGACGCGTTTGGTGACGGAGACTTTTTCGAGGCCGGCGGTAACCGGCATATCGTACATCGGCCGCGCGATCCGCGATGCCGCGAACGCCACGGCGAGCACCACGATAAGCGTTGCAAATATGCCTGCAACAAGCGGGTTCGTCAACATCTGGGCGGATCGAAGCAGTTGTTCGCGCATCACACACCTCCGGCGACATGTTGCATCGATAACGTGCAGGCGCGCGCCGCCGTGACCGGCGCGTTTTACGCGTGGATGGGCGGTCGCCGGCTAAACCACGGTTGCGCAGCTTCCAACTGTGCAGCAAGACGGTACAGGACCGCCTCATCCCCTAGACGTGCGGCGAACTGCACGCCGATAGGCAAATCATCCTGCGTCCAGTACAGCGGCACCGACATTGCGGGCTGGCCGGTCAGATTGAATACCGGCGTATACGGCAGCCAGTCGAACAAGCTTTCGGCGATTGTCTGCGCGGCTTTTCGTATGAGCGGGCCGTTGCGTAAGCGCGCCAGCACTTCGATCTGCGCGATCTCACCTTTTTTGAGAGCCAATGCGCCGATGGGAACCGGCGGCCCCGCAAGCGTTGGCATGAGCATCAGGTCGTAGCGCTGCATGAACTCTTCGAACGCGCACGCAACCTCGAATTGCGTTTGAAGCGCCGCGATGACATCGACCGCGGAAAGCACCTCGCCGATCACCAGCATGGCCCACGATCCCGGTTCCAGATCGCCGGGTCCCAGCTTCTTCTTCAGCGGATTGGCTACATGCATAATCCAGGCGACGTTGCATGCGAACAAGTGCAGTACCGCGAGTGAAACCGCGCGATAATCGATCCCGCTCGGCTCTGCAACTTCAACGTGATGTCCCAGGCGTTCGCAAAGGGCCGCCGCCTGCTGCGCGGCCTCGCGGCTCGCGGCGTCGATCGTCTTGCCGAGCATCGCGCCCTGAACGAGTGCAATGCGCAGCCGGCCCGGGTCGCGTCCGACTTCCTCCCGATACGGCCGTTCGGGCGCCTCTCGTGCCACGGCGTCGAGCAGCGCCGCGCTGTCGCGGACGCTTCGCGTTATTCCGAGATCGATGTTCATGTCTGCGACTTGGCCGCCGGAACGCGGTACGCGCCCGCGGCTGGGCTTGAGCCCGAACAGTCCGGTGCAACTCGCCGGAATGCGAATCGATCCCCCCATGTCGTTGCCGTGCGCCATCGGCGCGACGCCGGCGGCGACAAGCGCGGCGCTGCCGCCGCTCGAACCGCCCGGCGTGCGCTGCGGATCCCAAGGATTGCGGCACGGACCGAACAAGCGCGGCTCCGTGTACGGCAAGAGCCCGAATTCCGGCGTGCTCGTCTTGCCGAATATCGTTAGCCCCGCGCGTTTCATCCGGGTGAAGACCTCGTCGTCGACCTCCGGAACGTCATCGGAAAAATATCGGCTGCCCCGGCGCATCGGCACGCCCGCCAGTCGCGGCCCGAGATCTTTTACAAGGAACGGTACGCCGCAAAATACGCGGTCCATCTCGACATGTTCCGCCTCGGCGCGCGCTTGCTCGAAACGTTCGCAGATAAGCGCATTGAGCTGCGGATTCACGCGCCCGGCTGCGGCAACGGCTTCGTCCAATAATTCCGAGGCTTTCACTTGCCGGCTGCGCACCAGATTCGCCAGACCCAGCGCGTCGTAATGCGCGTATTCCGGAAAACCGCTCATGATGCCTCAATCAATTCCCGGAACCGTGCTTCAACGGTACGGCGTTTAATCTTGAGTGTCGGCGAGAGTTCCCCGCTCTCAATCGTCAAATCACGAGGCGCCACGATCACGGTTCGCACCTGCTCGCGCTGCGCGAGATCGGAACACTGGGCCATGACCTCCTTACGCAGGAAGGCACGCACGTCTTGGCGCTGCGAGATCGCATCCGTACCGGTTTTGCCGTCGATACCGAACTGGCCGCGCAGCATGTCCCACTCCGGCACGACGAGCGCCGCCAGCCGGTGGCGCGCATCGTTCAAAACGAGGGCCTCGCGCACGTAGGCGGACCGTTTGATCGCATTCT
>DASSZL010000047.1:0-4231 GCA_035713505.1 Vulcanimicrobiaceae bacterium
CACGTATAAGTTCGACGGCGGCATCATGTCGTTCGTGGAATACTTGAACGAAAAGAAAGACGCGCTGCACCCGATCATCACGACGCACTCCGAGCGCGACAACGTCGACGTCGAAGTCGCCATGCAGTGGACGGATGCGTATAGCGAGCAGATCTTCAGCTACGCGAACAACATCAACACGATCGAAGGCGGCATGCATCTGCAAGGTTTCCGCCAAGCGGTCACGCAAGCCGTCAACGGCTATGCCAAGAAAAAAGGCATGCTCAAAGAATCCGACGGTTCGCTTTCGACCGACGACATCATGGAAGGCCTCACGGCGGTCGTTTCGGTCAAGCTGCAAGAGCCGCAGTTCGAAGGCCAGACGAAAACGAAGCTGGGCAACGCGAAAGTGCGCAGCATCGTCTACGGCTTGGTAAACGAACGCCTGGATTTCTTCTTCGAAGAAAATCCGAAGCAAGCGCGCATCATCATCGAAAAGTGCATGCAGGCGCAGCGTGCGCGCGAAGCGGCGAAAAAGGCGCGCGACCTCTCGCGCCGCAAGAACGCGCTGGAAGGCAGCGGTCTTCCCGGCAAGCTCGTGGACTGCAAGAACAACAACCCGGCCGAAAGCGAAATCTTCCTGGTCGAGGGCGACTCCGCCGGCGGCACCGCCAAAGGCGGCCGCGATCCGAATACGCAAGCGATTCTCCCGCTGCGCGGCAAGATTCTCAACGTCGAGAAGGCGCGCTTGGACAAAGTGCTCTCGAACGAGGAAATCCGCACGATGATCACCGCGTTCGGCACGGGCTTCGGCAGCGAGTTCGACGCCGGCAAACTGCGCTATCACAAGATCATCATCATGACGGACGCGGACGTCGACGGATCGCACATCCGCACGCTGCTGCTCACGTTTTTCTACCGGCAGATGAAGCCGCTGGTGGAAGAAGGCTACGTGTACATCGCGCAGCCGCCGCTCTATGGCGTACGCAAGGGCAAGAAGCAATGGTATGCCTTCAGCGATACGGAGCTGCGATCGATCGTCGGCGACGACGGTAAGGACTACGTCGTCCAGCAGTACAAGGGCCTTGGCGAGATGGACGCCGAGCAGCTCGCGGAGACCACGATGGAGGTGGGCAACCGCCGCCTCAAGCGGATCACCGTCGAAGACGCCGTCGAAGCCGAGCAGATCTTTACGGATCTGATGGGCGACAAGGTCGAACCGCGCAAGCAATACATCTTCGACTTCGCCAAGTCGGTGAAGAACCTCGACCTCTAAGAGAGAAGCCCCTCCGTGACGGAGGGGCTTCTTTTATCGTTGGGGGTATAACCCGCAACGGAGGGACGGATTGCGCAAACGACTGGGTGCCGCGGCCGCGGCGCTGCTCATCGTGCTCATCACGCTCGCGGCGATCTATCATAACGGCGCCGTGCGCTTTGCGCTTACGACCATCGTTCCGCTCGCGACGGGCTACAACGTTCAGGTGCAAGACTTGCGCCTGGAGTCGCATCACGGCGCGCTCGTCGGGGTCCACGTCTCGCGCGGCGGGCAAACGGTGCTGGACGCGGGCCGCATCGACCTCTACTATAATCCGCGCGATCTGCTTCCCGGAAGCAAGCATCGCTTCGGCTTGCTCGCGATTACCATCGACCGGCCGCAGATCACGATCGTCCACAATGAGAACGGCACCTACAACATCGCGATTCCCAAGGCGGTGAGCGGTGGAACGGGACGGCGCGCCGGCAATAACGTGCCGCTCGATTTCACGGTGCGCGTGCGCGACGCATCGGCGGCGCTCGTCGACGAATACCGCTTCTATAAAGGCAGCCGGCAGCAGCGGGTCGACCGCATAAACATCGACATGGCCGTCAACAGCGCCGTGAAGACGCGCTACAAGGCGACGGGATTTCTCGAAGACACCGCTCCGCAGCCCTTCCGCATCGCCGGGACGATCGACTATCTGGCCGGCTACGCGCTGCATCACGTGCAAGTGCGCGCGATTCCGATCAGCGCGGTCGGCAATTACTTCATCAATTCCCCGGCGGCGCATATCTTGGGCGGAACGGTCCGTGATTTCGATCTGCACGCGTGGGCCTACGGCATCGGGCCGAACTCGCCGGCGGCCTATCATCTCTCGGGCAGCGGGTATCTGGCCGACGGGCTGATGGAAGTCAACAGTTTGGACTCGCCCATCGCGCACATCAACGGGCGCATCAACGTCTTCGACAGCGGTTTTACCGCGCAGCATGCAAGCGCCATGGTCGGACACATTCCCATCGTTTTCGCCGGCGGCATCTTTGACTTCGTGCATCCGCAATTTCGCTTGGGCGTCGACGGCCGCGGAGATCTGCGCAACCTGGGCGAGGTCGCGCATTTTGCGGGCGGCCTGCCGATTCACGGCGGCGTGCGCATTCACGCGCTGATCGAAGGCGACATCAGCGACCCGGTGCTGATGATCGGCTACGCCGGCAAACAGTTCAATTACGGCCAAGTGCCGATCGTCAATCCGCGCGGCGTCGTCGCGCTGTACAAGAGCCGGCTGATCGTGCTGCCGTTCCATGCCGGATACAACGGCATGCAACTGCATCTGCAAGGCGAGTTGCAGCTGGGCGCAAAAGTGCAGAGCACGCTCGTGCTGCACGCGTTCGGCCCGTCGGCCCGCATGCCGTATCTGGGCGCGCTCGTTCCGGATCAAACGATAGCCACCGAAGCGCTGCTGCAGGGAACCGACGTGCTCTTCGACGCGCGCGGTTATATCGTCTCGCTCCAGCAGCCGCGAAACGTGAACGGATTTTACGACATCGACCGGCGCGGCGTCGGCACCTTCGGCCCGATCAGCGTGCGCACGCGCTCGGGCGGCACCATGGTTGCCGGCTTCAGTTTGGATCGCCCGCACGGCAACAGCGCGTTTTGGGCGTCGGTGCACGACGTGCGCATGCGCCAACCGGTGCCGGTGCAGATGCCCGGCGTGAACATTCCGGAGCTGCCGCCGATCGACGCGCACATCGTGGAAGCGAATCTTGCCGGAACGGGATCCGCGCGCAACGTCGTGATCGGCGGTTCGGTGTACATGGCGCCCGCGACGATCGTCGGCGTGCCGTTCGATTCCATCGCGGCGCGCTTTGCCGGACCGTTTGCCGCCGCGCGCATCAGCTCGGTACACGCGGACGGACCGTGGGGCAGCTTCGACGGCAACGGCACGTTCGCGCCCAACCTCATCGTCGCGCGCGGCGGCTACTCCGGAAGCTTCGCCGGATTGCACATGTTCTTGGGCGGTTTCCCCGTGCAGGGGCAGATTAGCGGGCCCATGGCCATCGCCATCGCGCAAGGCAAGATTTACGTGCAGGCGCAGAACGCGCAGCTGCGCAACGCGACCATGCACGGCATTCCAATCAGCAGCGTAACCGGCACGATGGCGTACGACAACGGGATCCTGCGCGTCTATTCGGCGCAAGCGAAGGCGGCGGGCGGCACCGTTGTCGCGGCGGGAAGCTTCGCAACGCAGCCCGGCGCGGCGCGCACGCGCCTGACGCTTGCGACCACGGCGCTGGACGCCGCGCAGGCGATGCGCGGCTTCGGCGTGCCGATCAGCGGGGGTACCATACGCGCGGTCGGCGCCATCGAGCCGGGCGCCGCGGTGCCCAATCTCGATGCGGGCGTCATCGTGCGCGGCGGGCGCGCGGCGGGATACGGGCCGTTCTCGGCAAGCTCCGAAGTCGCGATCGCGAACGGCACGCTGCATCTGCACGACACGATTGCCGCGCTCGGCACGACCTTCGCACACGTCGGCGGATCGGTCGGCAATCTCGCCGGCACCGCGCCGATGTATGACGTTGCCGCAAACGTACCCGTGGGGCGCATCGCACCGATGGCGCAGCTGGCCGGCGTTCCGTCATACGAGGCGGACGGCAGTTTCCAAGCCGACGTGCGCATCAACGGCTCGGGCACCGCGCCAATCGTGCGCGGCACCATCGGCGTTCCGGTCGGCGATCTGAACGGCATGGGTTTTCGCGATGCGCATGCGGCGATCGACGCGGGCCGCGGCGGCGTTTCGATCCGCAACGCTTCGGTGAGCATCGGCTCGACCAAGGCGCAGTTTTCCGCCGCGGTGACCAAAACCGCGCTCGAGTTCTCGATGCGCTCGCCGCACGCGGATCTGACGGACTTCAACGACTACTTCGACACGGGGGACACGCTCGCCGGAAGCGGCGCGGTCGGTATTTCGTTCTCGCACTTCGATCATCTCACGTATAC
>DASSZL010000048.1:0-23440 GCA_035713505.1 Vulcanimicrobiaceae bacterium
TGTTCCTTGTCGATTCTGAAACGGAACGAACAGATGCGCATGGTGTGCTCGTCGATTGTGACGTCCGTGAGCGGGTGCGCATCGATGTCCCTTCGCGCCGCCATTTGCAGATGATGACCCGGAGATCCGTCGGGGCATTGCTGCGCTCCGCCCTCGGAGATCCGGTACGCACCGGGAGCCATGACGGACAGGGTCGCAATCGTCTTGAGTTGCGAATCGGGGGAGGGCGCGTTTTGCGCGCTCGCCGGCCGATGTCCGTCAAAGCCGTAGCGCAGCCAGTCGTACGCGCCGTACCACGTCGGATCGAATATCGAACGCGCACCGCTAAGCGATTGCGCCGTTTTCGTATCGATCAGCGAGGTGTTTGAGGCGGCATCGTAGTGTTCCGTCCAAGAAGCGGTTGACGCAAGTCCGGGTCCGAGTACGAACGTCGCCATTTTCGGCTCACTTTTCTGCGGACCCACATACACACCGATGTTGCGTCCAACAGCGGTCGCCGCCATTGAAACGCGGGCCGGCTGCGGCAACGCACGCATCACCGCAAGCGCCTGCGCGTAGTACTGCTGCGGAGTTGGGGGAGCCGCCGCAAGCAGCAGCGGCGTCAGAACAAGGAAAGCGTAACACCCGATTTTCATGGTGTGCGCGGTTTAGCAGGCGGGTGATCGGCTTCCTGCTAGACGCACAGCGTGTTCAGCGCCGCGCGCGTTTTCACGTCTTCGGGTTGGCCGGCGGCGCGTATGTACGTCGCGCGGTAGATCGTATCGCCGTCCAGGAAAATCGTCTCTTCCAAGTGCAGCGGCGGATCGTCTTCGGTTTTCACGTACGAGAGGAACCATCCGGGGCGCTGTCCGTCGCAGACGCGCTGCGCTTTGCTCGCATAGAGTTTGGCGCCCTCGTCGTGCAGCGAGGAAAGGACCCCGCTGACGGCGTCATGCAGCGACGATCTGCTCATGTAGCCCGTTTCCGCTTTGATGCGCCACACGAAGACGCGCGGCACCCATTTCGCGCTTTGATTTTTCCAATCCAGCCATTCCGCCGTCTCGGTCGTTCCTAAAAAGCCGAAGTCTTGCCGAGTCCAGCCTTGCGGCAACGCCAACGTCGCGGGCGGCGGCGGCGCCATCATCGGCGCGTTCTCTTCCTGCGATGGGGCTGCATGTTTTTTCGTACGGCGGCGAAGTTTCGGCGGTTGAGTCTGCGGTTTACGAACATGCGCGATCGCCGGCCGTAACGCGACGGGCCGTACCGTCGAAATGGGGATTGCGATCGGCTTCGGAGTCAGCTTCGGTTTCGGTTTCAAGGGCGGCGGCCGCGGAGCGGGGCGGCGACGCTCGATGCGCACGCGCGATACGGCAACCGCGACGGTCTCGCGCGGCTGGGTTTTGGTGTAGTCTCGAAAGAAAGCGGTGTGGGCGGACGAGCCTACCCATATGCAGATATTGAGGATCGCCGAAGCGAGGAAGGACCAAAGCAGGCGCCTGCGATCGCTACGCCGGTGTTGCAGCAACGTCTTCGCCCGCCGCGATTTCGCGCCTGGAACCGGGCAGGATGATGCCGGTAAGCTGCAGCGGATCGTACGCGCTGACGGCCGCAAGTTCACCGTCGTCACCGCTGCGCCGTGAAGCGCGCAACGCTTCGATTGCTTCGGGAAGCGCGAACTGTTCGCCGACGAAACCCGAAACAAAGCGTCCGCCGCGAATCTCGCCGCGCGCTTCCATGCGGCGCAGCGCCCACAGCAATTCCCGCCATGGAGGCGCAAGACTCTCGCGCGCGACGACGTCGCGAAAGACGACGCCCCATCTGGCGAGCAAGCGGCGCGCGAATTTGTCGGGATCAATCTTTTCGGTGCTCGAGGTGAGCAGCGTCCAGCGCCCGCTCGACGAGCGCGGCCGCGCGCGCAGACCCTTCTCGCCCAAACGCCGTTTCGCATCGATGAGCGAGCGCAATGCATCGAAACCGTCAGCCGTGACCAGGCCCGCGGCAACGAGTTGCCAGAGTGCTTCCTCCACTTCGGCCGGGAGCCGTTTGGTGCCGCGAACGATATCCATGAAAAACGGAGCGCCGCGGCGTTCGATTTGCGCGAGCACCTCTCGCGCGGCGTGCGAAAGCCCGCTCGTGCCCACGTCGCTGCGAACGATGAGTTCCTCCGAGTCTTCCCGTGTGACCAGCGAAATCGGCGCGAGTTTAGTGGGACGAATGCGCCGCGCATTTTCCGATTCATCCACGCAGAGCGCCGGGTGCTGGGCGAGCCGGCCCCACATCACTTCACCCGAATAGCAGAGCTTGTCCAAATACTCGCTTCGGTAGCCGGCGACGCGCGCGGGCAGAATCTGCGCTTCCCAAGCGGCAGCCGGAATTTCGTAGCCTTCCAGCTGGCGGATGACCTGCAGCGTACCGTCGAGACCGTGCAGACGCGACGCCGGGGCGGCGTGCTGCCAGCGATGGAGAAAACGATGGTATTCGGCTGCTGTAACCGGCTCGATTTCCCGCCGCAGTTGCCCGATGGTGCGGCGATGAATGCGCGCGAGCACGCGGCGATTGCACCACTCTTCTTCTTCGCCTCCGCGGAAACGGCCGCGCAGCAGCTGCCCTTGCGTCTCCAAGCGAATCAGTGCGGCGTCCACCAGTTCACGCTGTACGCCGAACGTGTGCATCAATTCGTTTACGGTGAGCGGACCGCTCGATTCCAGCCAGCCGCGCAGAATCTCGGTAAATGCTTCTTCTTGAAGTAAGAACAGCGCGTTACGAGCGAGTTCGGCTCGTTCCGCTGCGACCCAGAACGATCGCTCCGCCGCCTGCATCGTCGAAACACGGTTCTGCGCGACGAGTTCATCGTACCACTCTCGCCACTGCGCCGCCGGCGGCAACGCGACGAGCGTGAGAAGCGCGTCGTGCAGTTCGTCCGCATCACGCACGACGGGCCACGATTCCTCGGCTACCTCGGCGATGACCGCCGCGTCAAGAATGCCGGCGCCGTCGAGATCGTCGCGGAACGTACGGCGCAGCTGCACCGCGCGCGCACGGCGTTCTTCCAGCGGCGCGTCGTCGAGATAGGCATACGGGTTCGCGTTCAATATTTCGTGACAAAATGGCGATGGTTCGGGCGTGTCGACGGCAGCCGTGCGAATCGTTCCATTTTCGACCGCCCCGAGGATCTTCATCAAGCCGTCGAGGTCCATTGCCTCGTGCAAACAGTTATCGATGGTCTCGCGCACGAGGACGTGATCGGGAATGCGAATCGGTCCGGTCAGATTCTCCGCGCACGCGGCCTGGTCGGGGAAGCATGAGGCCAACAAATCGTCCGCGCGCATGCGCTGCAGCTGCGGCGGCGTCTTTCGGCCGCCGCGCATGCGCAGGATCGCGAGCGCGCGCGTCGCGTTCCACCGCCAGCGCGCCCCGAACATCGGCGCGGCCAGCAACGCTTGCGTGAGCGTGTATTCGACGCTCGCGGTTTTCACGTACTCGAAAACGATTTCGAGCGGGAATGCGTGCTGATCGGTCAGCGAGAGCACCAGGCCATTATCCGTCGCCGCCGCCTGGAGTTCGATGTTGAAAGACCGGCAGAATTTTTTGCGCAGCGCGAGTCCCCACGCGCGGTTGATGCGAGCGCCGAACGGCGTGTGCAGGATGAGCTGCATCCCGCCGCCTTCGTCAAAGAAACGCTCGGCGACGATGGTCTCGTCGGTGGGAACCACGCCGAGAATCTTCTTGCCGGCCCGCAGGTATGCAACGGCCTGCTGCGCCCCGCCTTGGTCGAGCGCGCATTCCCGCATCAGTAACGCTTGCGCGGCCGCATCGTCGCGTTCGTCGATGTCCGCACGCACTCGTGCAACCTCATGCGAGAGCTCGATCGTGCGCCCCGGGCCTTCGCCGTTCCAGAACGGCACCGTCGGCGCGGCTCCATGCGCATCTTCCACGCGCACGACGCCGGGTTCGACACGGCGGATGCGCCAGGAGTTCGTGCCGAGCAAAAACACGTCGCCGGCCAAACTCTCCACCGCGAAATCTTCATCCAGCGTGCCGACGACGTGCCCTTCCGGTTCGGCGACCACGTTATAATTTGCGGTTTCGGGAATGGCGCCGCCGGAGGTGATCGCCGCCATGCGCGCGCCGCGCCGCGCCCGAACGACTTCGTTCACGCGATCGTAGTGCAGGAACGCGCCGCTGCGTCCGCGCGAGTGCGCGACCCCGTCGGCCAGCATCGTGATGACGTCGTCGAAGTCTTTTCGCGGCAGATTGCGATACGGATACGCGCTGCGCGCCAGCGCATACAGATCGCCGGTTTGCCATTCGCCGGTCGCGGCCGCGGCCACGATTTGCTGGGCGAGCACGTCGAGCGGCGCGTCCGGGATTTTGAGCGCATCCAGCCTGCCCGCGCGAATCGAGCGCACGAGCGCAGCACACTCGATCAGCTCGTCGCGCGTGGTGGCGTACAGACGACCTTCCGGTTTGGCGCCGACCCAGTGCCCCGAGCGTCCGATGCGCTGCAGCGCGACGCCGATCGATCGCGGCGAACCCAGTTGCACGACCAGATCGATCGAACCGATGTCGATGCCCAGTTCGAGCGAGGCCGTCGCCACGACCGCGCGCAGTTCGCCGTTCTTCAATTTGTTTTCCGCTTCGAAGCGTTTCTCTTTGGAGAGGCTGCCGTGATGCGGCATCACCACGCCCTCGCCCAGGCGCTCGGTGAGCGCGAAGGCGACGCGCTCGCTCATGCGGCGCGTGCCGACGAAAATCAGCGTCGTGCGGCGCGCGCGAATATGATCGGCGACGCGGTCGTAAATTTCCGCCCACATCTCGCTGCTGGCGACCGGCCCGAGTTCGTCGGCGGGCACCTCGACCGCCAAATCCATTTCGCGGCGGCTGCCGACGTCGACGATACGTGCCTGCGGACTCAGGAATCGCGCGACGTCTTCGAGCGGCCGCACGGTGGCCGAAAGACCGATGCGCTGCGGTCTGCATCCGCCGTTTGCCTGCACGAGCGCATCGAGACGAGCAAGCGAGAGCGCTAGGTGCGATCCGCGCTTGTCGGCGGCCATCGCGTGAATTTCGTCGACGATGACGGTCGAGACGCTCGTGAACAGCGCGCGCGACTTCTCCGCCGTCAATAAGATGAAGAGCGATTCCGGCGTGGTGACCAGCACGTGCGGCGCTTTGCGCAGCATGCGCGCGCGCTCGGCGGCGGTCGTGTCGCCCGTTCGAACGGCCGTGCGGATCGGCTGCAGCGGCGGGAGCTTCCGGCTCGCCTGCTCGAGGATTTCGCCCAGCGGAATCTCCAGGTTCTTGCGAACGTCGTTCGTGAGCGCCTTGAGCGGGGAAACGTAGACGGCAAGCGTTTGCTCGGGCAGTTCGCCGGCTTCCGCTTGCTTGAGCAGCCGGTCCAGGCAAATCGAAAACGCCGCGAGCGTCTTGCCCGAGCCGGTGGGCGCGGAGATGAGCACGTCGTGGCCGGACCGGATGAGCGGCCAGCCCTCGACCTGCGGCTGCGTGGGCGTCCAGGTTCGTCCCTGGAACCAGGCCTTGAGCAGCGGGTGGAAATCGTCGAGCACGGTTGGGGTATTCAACACGCTACGGTCCCGCGCTGTTGCGCTTTGCGCGTTTCTCCAGCCGCTCCCGAGGGAACCAGTACCTCGCTTACTGATGACGAGAGGGATAAGCTTGAACGGCGACGGTGTGCAAAAACGAAGGATAACCACGGGGGTGCCCGGGTTCGACGAGGTGCTTCACGGCGGGTTCATTGCCGGCCGAACGTATCTGCTGACAGGACCGCCGGGCGGCGGAAAGACCACGTTCGGCTGGCATTTCTTGACCAGCGGAGCTGCGCGCGGCGAGAAGGCGATGTTCGTGACGTTCGGCGAGTCCGAGCACGAACTGCGCGCGAACGCGGAGGCGAGCGGCTTTGATACCTCGGGCGTCGAGTTTTGCGATCTCAGTCCGTCCTCGGATCTCTTCGAGCACATCCGCAGTTACGACATATTCTCGGCGGCCGAAGTCGAACTCGAACCGACGACCGAACGCATCATCGAAGCGGTGCAGCGCATTAAACCCTCCCGCATCTTCATCGACTCCATGACGGCGCTGCGCTATCTCTCGAAAGACGCTCCCGAGTTCCGCCGGCAAACGCTTTCGTTCTTACGGTATCTGCTCGCGACCGGCAGCTGCATTGTGATGACCTCGGAAGCCAGTATCGAAGCGCCGGACGACGACCTGCGTTTCTTGAGCGACGGCGTCATCGAACTGGACCCGGAGAACACCCGCCGAACGCTGCGCGTCACCAAACTGCGCGGTTCCGACTATGAAGGCGGCGAACACACGCTGCGGCTGACCGATCGGGGCGCGATCGTTTACCCGCGTCTGATTCCCCGCGACCATCTCAAAACGTTCGAGCCCGAGCTTCTTTCTTGGGGCGTTCCCAAGCTCGATAGACTCACGAACGGCGGCATCGAACGCGGAACGATTACGCTGATCACCGGTCCGAGCGGCATCGGTAAAACGACCGTGGGAATGCAGTTCGTCAAGGAAGCGGCGGTACGCGGTGACCGCAGCGCGGCGTACACGTTTGACGAAGCCCGCGCCACGCTGCTGCGCCGATGCGAAGCGGTGAACACTCCCGTTTCGCAGATGCTCGAGCAGGGCACGCTTTCGGTCACGTACGTGGAAGCGCTCCAATACTCGGCGGACGAATTTGCCAACTTGGTTCGCAAAGACATCGAGGAACGCGGTACGCGAGTCGTCATGATCGACAGCATCAGCGGGTATAAGTTGGCCGTGCGCGGCGAGGATTTACACGAACGCCTCCACGCGCTATGCCGCTATCTGCAAAACGTCGGGGTTACCGTCCTGCTGATCAACGAAGTGCTCAACCTTACGGACTTCCGCATCACCGAAGTGGGCGTGAGCTACCTGGCCGACAACGTGCTCTTCTTGCGCTACATCGAGCAGAAGTGCGGCGAACGCGCCGAGATCGGACGCGTGATCGGCGTGCTCAAGAAACGTCTGAGCGACTTCGAGCGCTGCATCTATACCTTCGAGTTCACGCCGAACGGGATCGTGATCGGCGAGGCCGTGAGCAATTTTGCCGGCCTTTTCGGTCTTTTGAGATCCGTTCAGCCGAGTGAAGCGTAACGCGTGGAGCGAATCCTCGTCATCCTGGCAAATCGCGCAAACCGCGATCTGCTCGCGCAGGTGCTCACCCCGCTGTACGACGTGTGCTTCGAGTTTGCCGATTCCGACGATGAGACGGCGCCCGAGCTCGATCTCGTCGTTCTCGACGGCTCCTCGCTAAAGGCGCAAGCCGAGCGGCTCGCCTTCGAACGCTCCGCCGTGGAGCCGGTCATGCTGCCCGTGCTGCTGCTCAGCGACAGGGTTTCCGTCAAGAAAATGACGCAAGAGTTGTGGAGCATCGTCGACGACGTGGCGCTGCGTCCGCTCTCAAAGGTGGAGATGCGCGCGCGCGTCGAGAGTCTGCTCAAGGCGCGCCGTTTATCGCTGCGGCTGCGAGACGTCTCGCACGCGTACCAGCACGAACGCCGCGTTGCTCAGCGCTTTCAGAAAGCCGCGCTGCCGCGAGCGCTCCCCCAAATTCAGGGTCTTTCGTTCAGTTCGTTTTACCGGCCCGGCATCGACGAGAGCCAGATCGGCGGCGACTGGTACGATGCGCTGCAGCTCGGCGACGGCCGGGTGATGGTTTCGATCGGCGACGTGTGCGGCTCGGGCCTGGATGCGGCGGTTGCAATGGCGAATGCGCGCCAATTGCTGCGCGGCGTGGCGCAGATCCACGACGACCCGGCGACGATGCTCGACGCCGCGGATCGCGCCGTCCGGGCGGAGAACGCCTCCGGCATGGTCACCGCGTTCGTTGCCGTCTTCGATCCCGTAACGAGTTTGCTGACGTACGCGACCGCCGGCCATCCCCGGCCGCTCCTACGCTATCCGGACGGCACGATTCGAGAATTAGAGGCGACCGGCGCGCCCCTGGGGGTGCCGTTCCGCGTCGAACGCACCGTGGAGTGCGCCGAAGTGCCGCTGGGCTCCGTGCTCGTGCTCTACACGGACGGCTTGACGGAAGCCACGCGCAACATGCTGGACGGCGAGGAGCGGCTGCGCGCCGCGATTAGCGATCCCGAAGTCCTTGCCTCCCCGAACGTCGCGCTCGCCATTCACGATGCCGTACTTTCGGACGGTGCGCGCGACGACATCGCAGTGATGACGATGGCGCACGTCGAACATTCTGATCGCCTCTCGCACTGGTCGTTCGACGTCAACGACCCCGAGATGGCGTACTCGGTACGTCAGGAGTTCCTGCGTGAACTCGAACGCGGCGGCGTCACGCCGGATGACCGCTATTCGGCCGAACTCGTCTTCTCCGAGCTCATCGGCAATGTCGTGCGTTTCGCGCCGCGCTGGGCCGATATCACGCTGGATTGGAACAGCGGGCGCCCGGTTTTGCACGTCCTTGACGGGGGGCCCGGTTTCCGCCACGCACCGAAGCTTCCGGAGAGTCTGCTCAGCGAACGCGGCCGCGGACTGTTTATCGTCTCCCGGCTCGCATCCGAGTTTCACGTCGCGCGCCGCCCCAACGGCGGCAGCCACGCACGCGCGGTCTTGTGATACCGGCGCTTTTGCTTGCGGCGCAGCTGACGGTCAACGACATCGTCGCGCAGCATCCGGTTGACGGAACTCCGCCGCGCGCCTTTACGTGGGCGCCCAACGGGTCGGCCTACGTGTACAGCATCGCCGGAGCGCACGAAGGCGACGCACCCGTGCTGTGGCTGCACGACATGCGAACGAACACCGATCGGCCGCTGTTCCGTGCAAAATCGGAGCAGCGCGGATCGCGCTCGCGCGACATCGCGGAAGTCGCGTGGTCGCATGACGGCCGCAAGCTCGCGGTGATCAATGCCGGAACGCTCGAAACGATCGATCCGGCGAGCGGCCGCGAGGAGGAACTCGCACGCGGTGCCGACGATCCGCAATGGTCGCCGGACGACAGACGCATCGCGTACGTCCATGAGAACGATCTTTTCACCGTCGATCCGCTAACGCGCCGCACGGTGAGGCTTACGAGCACCGGCTCACCGCTGCGCATCAACGCAGACCCGGACTGGCTTTATAGTGAAGAGATGAACGTCGAGCACGCGTACGCGTGGTCACCGCACGGCCGCCGAATCGCGTACCTCTCGTTTGACGAATCGCCCGTGCGTCCGTTCCCAATCGAGAACTACGTGCCTCGAATCAACGTGATAGAAGAGCAGCGTTATCCGCTTGCGGGTGGAAAGAATCCGCGCGTTTCGCTCAACGTCGTGGACCTGGGATCCCGCCGCTCCCGGATGCTGTACGACGGCGGACCGCACGATGAGTACGTACTCTCCTTCACCTGGTCGCCGCGCGGAGACATGCTGCTCGACCAGATTTTGGATCGCGCGCAGAAGCATTTGCGATGGGTCGCGTTCTCGAGCACCGGCGCAGCGCGCACGGTCGTACGCGAATCGAATCCCGAATTCGTCGACGTGCAGCCGATTCCGAAATGGTCCAGGGATGAACGTTCGTTGTACCTGCTCTCGGAGCGGGGCGAAACGCAGTCGCTCTGGCGCGTCGACGTCGCGAACGGCGCGGCGCGGCGCATTACCGGAAACTACACGGTACTATCCCTTCTTCGCGTGGACCAGACGAGCGGAGCGGCGTACGTCGAGGCGCTCTATCCGACGCGGCGCGACCAGTCGCTCCTGCGCATCTCACTAAGCGGCGGGGCCTTGACCGATCTCACGCCCGGCAGCGGAAACCACGCCGTCGTGCTGGCGCCGCACGCTCCGAATTTCATCGAGACGGACTCGGCGTTCAACACGCCCCCGCTCATTTTCCGGCGCGCCTTGAACGGCGCCGCGCGCGCCGTCGTCTTTCGCACGCCGGATCTCTCGCGTTTTGATTTGGGCACGGTGCGGCCGCTCGAAATTCCGTCGAAATGGGGGCCGCTCGACGCCACGCTCGTCGTGCCGGCCGGTTTCAATCCGTCTAAGCGCTATCCCGTCATCTTCACGCCGTACGGCGGACCGCTGGGCATCACCGACAACGAAACGGTGAACCGCTGGAGCGGCCTTTTCCCGTTTCTGCTCGCGCAGCGCGGTTTTCTGGTGTTCACGATCTCCGGTCCGGCATCGGAGATGGATCGCGCGTCCGCGGAGCGCCTGTTTTACCACCGCATGGGCGAGATCGCGATGGCCGGCCAACTCGCCGGTGCGGCGTGGATCGACAAGCAGCCTTACGCCGATCCGGCACGCCTGGGAATCAGCGGCTGGAGCTACGGCGGGTATCTCACCGCGTTTACGATGACCCACGCCCCCGGGGTGTTCCGGTCCGGAATAGCGGGGGCGCCGCCCGCGGACTGGCGTTTCTACGACAGCGCTTACACCGAACGCTACATGGGCATGCCGTCACGTCAACGCGCCGCATACAAAGCCACCTCCGTTTTACCGGCTGCCGGCAAGTTTACGGGCACGCTGCTGATTCTGCAAGGCACCTCCGACGACAACGTACATCTCATGAACTCGCTTTCATTGCTCGACGCATTCATGCGGGCACAAAAGCACGTCGACTATTTCGTCTATCCGGGCGAACGCCACGGGCCGAGCAAGATCATGCACCGGCGCGATCTCTACTCGCGGATGATCGACTGGTGGCGCCGGACGCTGATGACGCCGTGATTGGCTTGGTCCTTGCATCCGCGGCCTGGATCGGCACGTGGGGAACCGCGCCCGTGCGCGCGGATGACGGACGCTCGTTTCAAGGCGACACCCTGCGGGAAGTCGCGCACGTGAGCATCGGCGGCTCCCAGGTACGCGTGCGTTTCACCAATCGTTTCGGTGATGCGCCGCTCGTCATCGGCGGCGCGGCCATTGCGATTGAGAGCGCCGCGGCGGCGCCCGCCTCGGGCACGGAGCGCCGATTGACGTTTATGGGAATGCGCTCCGTTACGGTTCCTCCGCATGCGGACGCGTACTCCGATCCGGTAACGCTCGGTATTCCCGCGCAAAGCAATCTGCTCGTGGATCTCTATCTGCCGGGGCCGGCTGCGGCGGCGACGGAACACACGCTCGCGTACCAAACCAACTATTATGCGAGCGGCGATCGCGTTGGCGATGAGTCCGCTCGGCCATTCACGTTTACGTACGACTCATGGTACTTTCTAGGCGGCATCGACGTATCGGGTTCGCCCGCCCGCGGCGCCCTCGTCGCGCTGGGCGACTCCATTACCGACGGCGCGGGAGGTAAAAAGAACGCAAACGATCGCTGGACGGATTTCTTGGCCGCGCGACTGCTCTCGCTGCCGGCGAATCAGCAGTTCGGCGTGCTGGACGAAGGTATCTCCGGAAACCGCATCTTGCTCAGCGATACGCGTTTCGGGGCCAATGCGCTCGCGCGGCTCGACGCGGACGTCCTCTCGCAAAGCGGCGCGGCCGTCGTGATGGTGCTGCTCGGAATCAACGACATCCAGCAAGAGCCCCACCAATACGATCCGGTGCGGATCGAACAAGGGCTGCAGCAGATCGTGCTGCAAGCGCACGCGCGCGGGCTGCGGGTCATCGGGTGCACGATTACGCCCTACGAAGGGTGGCTCTTCTACGACCGCAAAGGCGAAGCCGCGCGCCTGGCGGTCAACGAATTCATTCGGAAGGGCGGCACGTTCGACGCGGTCGCCGATTTCGACGCGGCAATGCGCGATCCGCGCGACCCGCATCGCCTTCTGCCCGCATACGACAGCGGCGACCATCTGCACCCGAACGCGGCCGGCCACCGCGTCATGGCAGATGCGATCGACCTGCGGACCTTGTAAACTTTGCGGCGCTACTCTTCGATGTCGACTTGGCCGGTGGATTCAAGCAGGTCCAATTCTTCCACTTCGAGATCGAGCAGACGCTGAATCCGGCGCATGACGGTATTGTCGATCTTGCCCGCGCGGCGCAAGGCGGCCAGTGAATCCCGCTGAACCTCGAGTAAGCTGCGAACGACGCGGCGGTATTCGTTCGAGGCTCGTGCCGCGTCTTGCGCGCCGTAGGAAGATGGCGCAAACTCCGACCAACGGGTCTTGAAGCGTTGCCGGATCACGCGCGCGACCCCCGGCGAAACGCCGTCCTCGCCACGTTCAAGCTCGCCAAGACGCTGCAGGGCGGCCTTTGCGGTATAGGTGAGCGCGACGCGCTCCTCCCGGGTGTCGACACCGTCGTCGCGGATGTTCAGCCAGCGGAGCAACAAGGGCAGCGTACCGCCTTGTCCGACCAACGTCGCGATCAGCACACAGAACGTCAAAAAGATCGTCAGGTCGCGATGCGGAAACAGCCCGGTAGCGGTTTCTATTGGGATCGCGAGCGCCGCCGCCAGCGAAACGCCTCCGCGCATCCCGGCCCACGCAAGTACGGCGACGTGCGACCAGTCGGCTTTACCCGCGGTATGCTCGGGCTCATTCGTCTCCGGCAGCAGTCCTTGCGCGAACACCCACGCGAGCCGAACCACGATTACCGTCGCCGAGATCGCCGCTCCGTAAAGCGCGAGTTGTGCAAACGAAAAACGGTGCAGGGAGCCGGCAATCTGGTGAAATTGCATGCCGACCAGCATGAAAATCGTCGCATTGAGCATGAAGACGATCGTCACCCAAAATCCGGTTGCGCGCTCCCGGGCGCGCGGCGTCAGGACGCGCGGTGTAAAGTGCGATACGGTAAAGCCCGCCGCGACGACGGCGAGCACGCCGGATATGCCCAAGTACCACGCAGGAAGGTACGCGAGGTACGGCACCATCAGCGAGATAACGCCTTGCAGCGCGTCGTCGCGCTGCGTGAAGCGCCACGCGGCGGAGGCCAGCAGTCCGGCAGCGACCCCGATAGCCAGCGCGCCCGTAATGGAAAGCGCCAATGCGCCGAGCGCATGCGGAAGCGAAAACGTATTGTAGACGACCGCGCTCACCGCTATACCGTAGAGCACGAGCGAGGTCGCGTCGTTGACCAAGCTTTCGCCCTCAATCGTCGCGACGACGTGGCGCGGAATGTGCATGCGCTCGATTATAGGCGCAAGTGCAACTTCGTCCGTCGAGGCGACGATGGCGCCCAGCAAAAGAGCCGACCCCCACGCCATCGCGGGAACCAGCGCATGCGCCGCGGCGCCTACCGCAAGCATCGTCACGACGACTAACCCGAACGCGAGCTGAAACATCCACCATAATCCCGAGCTGGAGAAAAACTCGCTGGTCGGCGCCGTCACGCTTTCCCAATAGAGCAGCGGCGGCAAGAAGATCAGCAGTACCAGATCGGGAGGCATCGCGAGCGCGGGCAACCCGGGCAGATATCCGAGTGCGATACCGCCGAGCACGAGCGCAATGGGATACGGTACCCGCAGCCGGTTTGCCGCGGAAACCAGCACGAGCATTGCCAGAAACATGACCGCTACGTCGATCGCGATGCCGCTACTCATGTTTTGACTACCCAAGCGAGTGCCGCCGCGAGCCACGCCAGCGCCGCGGACGCAAGCATCGCGTTTCGAAAACCGATTTCGTATGCTTCATTTACCGCGCGCCCAGCCTGGCCGCGCAGCGGCTGCGGGATACCCGCACTTGGTGCACGCCCGCTCAACAGTGAGTCTGCCTCCAACACCGTTCGTACGGTGCGGGGAAGACCGCGGTCGCTCGCGAGCAAAGCATTATGCGAGGAAACAACGATGAGAATTCCAAACAGCGCGACTGCAATCAATCCCGCTACCCGGGAGACGGCGTTGTTGATGCCGGACGCACTACCCGCGTGCGCAGACGGAGCGGAGCTCATTACCGTGGTGGTCAGCGGCGCTACGAACGTTGAGGTGCCGATGCCCAGTAATATCACCGCCGGAAAGAACGTGCTCCAATAACTGCCTCCGATTCCCGTAAATCCAAAGAGCGCGAACCCGAAACCCGCAGCCAGTGCGCCGAGCGCAAGCGGAACGCGGGCGCCGGTACGTGCAACCAGACCTCCGGACCAGCGTGACGAAACGAACATCAGGACAATCATGGGCAGAAGTGCCGCCCCGGCGCCCACGGGCGTGTAATGCTGCACGTTGATGAGATTGAACGGAACGAAGAACAGTGCGCCGCCCAACCCGGCGTAGAGCAGCAGCGTATAGACGTTCGCAACCGTAAATCCGGTTGACGCAAAAATCCCCAACGGGATCATCGGCGCCGTGCTTCGATGTTCGACGTAAACGAACACTCCCAGCAACGCTAATCCCGCGAGGACTGCGGCCAGGCCAAGCTCGTCGATGCGCGCTCCTTGCAGCGAGATGCATCCGTACGTGAGTAATCCTAAAGCAGCCGTCGCAATCGCCGCGCCCAGCCAATCGATGCGCCCGGCGATCTGTTCGTCGCGGCTTTCTCCGGCATAGCGGAGAGTGACGGCAAATACGACCAGCGCGATAGGAAGGTTGATAACGAACACGAGGCGCCACGAAACGGCCTGCGCGAGCCATCCGCCCAGCAGCGGCCCAAGAGCCATCGCGGCAGCGAGAAAACCCGACCACGTACCGATTGCGCCGCCGAGATGCCGCTCGTCAAACGATGCCGTGATAAGCGCCAAGCTTTCCGGCACCAGCAATGCTCCGCCGATTCCCTGGATGCAGCGAGCGGCTATCAGTTGGTCGATCGTTTGCGCGATCGCGCAGCCCAGCGACGCCGCAGCAAAAACCACGACACCGAGCAAGAACATGCGCCGGCGGCCCACATGATCGCCGAGCGACCCGCCCACGAGAATGAGCGCCGAGAGAAACAGCGAGTATCCCTCGAATACCCATTGTATTGCCTGCGAACCGGCATGCATCTCGCGCTGCAAAATGGGAAGGGCTACATTGACGGCGGTTCCATCGATGGCGGGCATGGCAGAACCCAAAATGGTCGCGGTCAGAACCCACGCGGCGGTTCGAACGTCGCGCTGCGGAGATTGTACGCGTGAAGAGGGCTGGTTCTCGCACGGGAGCCTGACCACCATACCGGGGGTTCTCTGCGCATGAGGGCGCTAGTCCTACGGCGACGGCAACGACGGCCGAAGTCAGGCTGCTTCGGTCCCCCAGTTCTCCTCTGCCGGACGTGCCGGCAGCGCGGGCAGGGAATGCAGAGTCCCCTCACCGACGCGGAATTTCTCCGACACCGACCGCATGACGCCTGAATGATTTTGCACGTACGATGCGGTGGAGGTCATTTGTTCCAGTTGTGCCGCAAGCTCCACGATTGACGCGGACACCGCTTGCGTCGCTGCCGATTGATCCAGTGCCAGCTCTGCTACCGGGGCGATGGCGGCGGTCAACGACGACAACGTTTGCGTCATCTGATTGGTCGCTGCAGCGTTCTCTCCGACGACCGATGAAACGCTGTTGAGATTCTCCGTGAGCAAAATGCTCGAGGCTTTCATCTGTTCGGCGCGAACGGCCATCTCTTCCGCGGCATGCTTGGTCGTCTCGATCGAAGTCTCAACCGCTCTGAGTGCGGACGCCGCGTGCTCGGCCCGCTCAATGCCGTTGTGCATGGCGCCGGACGAGCTGTGCATCGCCTGGGATACACGGTCCGTATCCGCGCGAATGCCGATCAAGATCGTGCCGATTTCCTTAGTCGATCCGGATGCCCGTTCGGCCAGCTTCCGGATTTCGTCCGCGACGACCGCGAACCCGCGGCCGTGATCGCCGGCGCGTGCGGCTTCGATGGCGGCATTGAGCGCCAGCAAGTTCGTTTGATCCGCGATTTCGTCTATCGCGCTCAAAATTTCGCCGACCGCAATGGAGCGTTGTTCCAAAACCTGCATTGCGGACTCCGTTCCGTTCGTATGCTCGCGCAGCGTTTGCAGAGCCTCCGCGGCGATTCGCACGGCCGCGCTTCCGGTCTCCGTCTGCAGCGCGGCATCGCGAGCCGCGACCGCGAGCTCCTCCCCCAGATTGGCCAATCCGGAAATCTGCTGGTTCATCTCGCCTACCGCGTCGGCGGCGGCCTGAACCGAATCGGCTTGATATGCGGCGCCCGCCGCGATTTGCGATGAAGATTGAGAGACTTCCTCGAGTCCCATGGACGCTTCGGCCAAACGCTCCGACTGCGTGCGTGCTCCCGCCGCGACGCCGTCTACGTTCTTGGTGATGATTTGCAGCGCGGACTCGGATTGTCCGGCGGCGTGGGTCATCTGCGAACTTGCGGCCGATACTTCCGACGAAGCGTCTTGAACGTTGCGAATCAAATTACCGAGCCGTTCCGTCGCGCCGGCGAATTCCGCGGACATGTGACCGAGAGCGTCGGCAAGATCGTTATACGTAGCGGCGAGATCGCTTATCTCGTCCTGCCCGCGATCTTTGAGCGCCGCGCGATTTGACGTGAAGGACGCCGTCAGGTCCCCGACGGCCATCGCCTGAAACGCCCCCGTGAGTTTGGCGACGTCGTCGACAACGACCTCATTGAGCGCGCCGCGAACACGCTCGAGCCGTTTGGTGATGCGGCCCGCCAGCGTGCCGGCTATCAGGACCGCACACGCGAGGGCAACCGCAAGCGCGATGGTGACCGCGATAATCGCCGTGTGATACGTATCCGCGAGGCCAAGTGCGCCCAGTCGTGATTTTGCCTGGTCGTCCAGACGCTGCGTGAGCTGCGCTTCTTTGGCAATGTCGGCCGAGTCGTCGCGAAACGACTTGAACGCCTCTTCACGATTTTTTCGCGCTGCACCCAGTTCGATGTCATAACGTTTGGCGATCTGTACGGCCAACAACGCGATGCGGCGCACCGTCTTCATGATGTCGGGTTCGCCTTGAACCTCAGCCTGCATGATGCCGGTGTCCGCCTCCATCTCTGAAACCGCCAGGTCGGCGGCGTCGAAGTCGCTCTGTCTTCCCCACAGAAGAATGTTGCGAAGCGCAAGCCGCTCGGCGGTGCGCTGTGCGACGTAGTCCCGTCCCGCCGCTTCGATGCTCGCGACCTTTTGCACGCTGTCGTTCGTGTTCATCATCTGGGTCATCGAATAGTAGGCGACGGCGGCCATCACCGCTATCAGCAAAGAAGGGACGGCAAATCCAATGGTCAGCTGCGCACCGATGCGAAATTTCACAACGTCGGTCCTCCGGTACTTAACTGCTTTCTAATACCGAGCGCCTGCTCACTTATCGTGAAGAACCGAGGAAGCTTCGTATTTTTAACATGTCGGGCGAGCCGCGGAGTCGGGCTTTCCTACGGGGCTGCGCCGAAACCCGCTCCGGTGAGCACGGGTCTTGCGCCGCATGAAGATCGAAACGGCCCGCGCGGTTCGGGTGACCTCCGCCAATGCAGCTCGGTTGGAGCTTACGGCCGTTCCGATAGCGGAACCGGGCAACGGATTGGTTCGGGTGCGCGTGCATGCATGCGGGATCTGTCACAGTGACGTGCTGACCGTCAACAATGCCTGGCCCGGAATTTCATTTCCGCGCGTTCCCGGGCACGAAATCGCGGGCGCGATCGATGCGATTGGTCCCGGCGTCAACGGCTGGAGCGTCGGCGAACGCGTCGGCGTCGGGTGGCACGGCGGTCACTGCGGCCACTGCGATCGGTGCCGCCGCGGCGATTTCCTGACGTGCCGCAACCTGCAGATTCCGGGCATCGTCTATGACGGCGGCTACGCGGATTACGCAATGGTTCCGGCCGTCGCGCTCGCGCGCATTCCCGAAGCGCTTTCGTTCGAACAGGCGGCTCCGCTGATGTGCGCCGGCGTGACGACCTTCAACGCGCTGCGCCATAGCGCTGCGCGCCCCGGAGACGTTGTGGCCGTGCTCGGGATCGGCGGCCTCGGACATCTCGCCGTGCAATACGCATCGAAGATGGGATTCAACACGGTCGCTATCGCGCGCGGCAGGGAAAAAGAATCCCACGCGCTGGAGCTCGGCGCGAAACGCTACGTCGACAGCCAGTCTGCCGATGTTGCCGCCGAGTTGCAGAGCATGGGCGGAGCGAAAGTCGTTATCTCAACCGTAACCGCGGCGGCGGCTATGGAGCCGCTTCTCGGCGCGCTCGCGATCGACGGACAACTTCTCATCGTCGGCGCCGCCATGGAACCGCTTTCCGTTCCGACCCTGCACATGATCGGCGGGCGCCACTCAATCAAAGCGTGGCCGTCGGGCACCTGCGTGGATTCGGAGGATACGATGAACTTCAGTGTTCTGACGGATGTGCGCGCGGAAATCGAGACGATGCCGCTCGAGCAGGCGCCCCAGGCGTATCAACGCATGCTGGAAGGCAAGGCGCGTTTCCGCATGGTGCTCACAACGGGGGCGGCGTGATGGAAACCATACCCGAGATCAACGAAACCCTGCGGCTGCCCGCCCCCGGACCGGAGCCTCTTGGAGTCGCCTTCGACGGCACGACGTTGTGGGTCGGCAGCCGTGAAGCGCATCGGCTCTACGCCGTCAACCCCGCGACATGGACCGTGAAGCAGGAAATCTCAACGCCGGGCGCTCCATTCGGTATCGCCGTGGTTGGAGACGAACTTCGAGTCGTGATCGGTTTCGGAGACGATGACGACGATCGCTACATCTATCGGTACGTTCCCGGCCACGGCTTCAAGAGCGGCCGCGTTGAATGCCCGGATCTCAGCGGCGTGCATCTGGCCTTCGACGGCGACACGCTGTTTCTATCGCAAGCCCACAACATGCGGATCCTCGCGCTCGACGGCCAGGGCGCGATGATGCGCGAGATTCGGTTTGAGCGCGTCCTGGTCGGCATGGCAATCATCGACGGCTCGTTCTATCTCGTAACCGGCGAAAAGAACTTCAAGAACCTGAAACTCACGACGGTGGATGCTCGCGGCGAGACGCCGCGCGTCACCCTGCTTGCCTCGATTCCGTTCACCGCACGGGGGCTCACATTTGACGGTACGCGTCTTTGGACCGCCGATCGCAACAACAACGAAATCGTCGCATTTACGATGCCCTGAGCGCTCATTGCGATCGTCGAGAAGCTCGACGGCAAAGCCGCAGCCTGGCACGAAAAACCGCTAACGAACAATATCGAGGAGCATAGTCCAAAACATGTACAAATCTAAGGCATACGCAGCACAGACCGCATCGTCACCGCTCGAAGTGACGACCATACCACGTCGCGACGTGACGGAAACAGACGTGCAAATCGAGATTCTGTTTTGCGGAATCTGCCATTCCGATCTGCACATGGTACGTGACGAATGGGGCGGCACCGTATACCCGATCGTTCCCGGCCACGAAATCGTGGGCCGCGTTACGAACGTCGGCTCCGGCGTGACGAAATTCAAACGCGGCGATCTCGCGGGCGTCGGGTGCCTGGTCGACTCCGACGGAACCTGCAACCAATGCAAGGCCGGCTGCGAAAACAACTGCGCGAACGCCGTTCTGACGTACAACGGGCCGGACCGGCATCTCGGCGGCGTTACGTACGGCGGCTACTCCGATAGCGTCGTGGTCGACGAGCGCTTCGTCTTGCGCATTCCGCCGAATCTCGACTTGGCGGGAACCGCACCGCTGCTGTGCGCGGGAATCACCACCTACTCGCCGATGCGCCGCTGGGGCGTCGGCGAAGGCAAGAAAGTGGGTGTCGTCGGGCTCGGCGGCCTCGGCCACATGGGCGTAAAGTTTGCGCGGGCGTTCGGCGCGCACGTCGTCGTCTTCACCACCTCGCCCGGCAAAAAAGAAGACGCGCTGCGCCTGGGCGCGCACGCGGTTGTCGTCTCGCGCAATGAGAGCGAGATGCAGCAACACGTCGAGAGCTTCGACTTCATCCTCGACACCGTCTCCGCGCGCCACGATATCGAGGCCTATCTCCAACTCCTTGCGCCGAACGGCAATCTCACCTTGGTCGGCGCTCCGCCCGAGCCGTTCAGCGTATCCGCGTTCAGCCTCATCCACGGACGGCGCAGCCTTTCCGGATCCAACATCGGCGGCATCCGCGAGACGCAAGAGATGCTCGATTTTTGCGGCGCGCATAACATCACCTCGGACGTTGAAGTCATCGCGATCAACGATCTCAACGCCGCCTACGAGCGCCTGCTGAAATCCGAGGTGAAATATCGCTTCTCCATCGACATGGCGTCCCTCAAATCCCAGCAATCCAAAGGCGAGATAGAAACGGCGTCGGCAACGTCCGCAAAGGTATCGCCATGACGCAACAGGCGGACACGCTGCCCAAACGCATGCCGGGCAAGAGCTTCAAGCCTCAAGCATCCATGACCGCAGTTCGCTTGCGTAACAGGGTGCAGGCGATCCGCGTCCTATAAGCGGAACTCGGCCCGGACCTGGCCGTGCTCATCCGGTTCGCCGATCTCCGCGCCGCTATTCCGAAGGGCTCCGATTGCCGCTGTGTTGCCTTGAGTCGTCCGTGCGACCACACGCGTCGCTCCTTCGGCGGCCGCGCGCTGCTTCAGCGCCAAGAGAGCGTTGGAACCTATACCGCGTCCTCTAGCGCAGCGTGCAAGCCACATGCCTGTCTCAAAAGTGCATGGATCGGAACGCTTCAGCCGTGCCGATCCGACGATCCGGGAGCCATCCAGAATCGCGAAGTACACCTCGGCGTGCGGACCCCCCAGCCCACTGCGCCGCTCCTTGTGAAAAGCGAGGAACGCGGCTTGGCGAGCATCGTTCCAACCGGCGGGACCGGGTACTGGCGGCATGACCTCTTCAGGTGTCGCTTCCGCAATCGCCACAGCGAGCAGATCACCTAGCGTCTTGTCGTCAATTCGCCGTAGCGAAATTGTGGAGGCCGCGCTGCCCTCGTTGAAATAGCGGTTCCCAATTTCGTCCGGCATGCGGTTGTAAACTCCAACGGGCGCAGAGGAACGGGGCGGCCCAATAACGAGTTGATTTTCTCATGAACGACATTACGGAACACTTGCGCCTTCCCTCGCCGGCGCCCAAGCCCTTGGGCCTGGCATGCGACGGCGGAACGCTGTGGGTTGCGAGCCGGGAGACCCACCGGCTGTATGCGATCGATGCGACGCGATGGAGTGCGCGCGACGAAGGCGCGGCGCCGGGCGGCCCGTTCGGCATGACGATGGTGGGCGATGAATTGCGTGTCGTCGTCGGCCTGGGTGAGAATGAACACGACCGCTACATCTACCGTTTCGTTCCCGGCCATGGATTCAAAAGCGATCGGCTGGCCTGCCCCGATTTGACCGGCGCGCACCTGGCCTTCGACGGCGATGTGCTCTTCCTATCGCAGGCGCACTACCGAAAAATTCTCGCGCTCGACGCGCAGGGCGCCGTGACCAGCGAGATTCCGCTCGGGCGCATTCCGCTGGGGCTGACCATCGCTGGCGGCATCTTCTACCTCGTCACCTCGGATAAAGAGTTCGAGAACATGGAATTCGCAATGCTCGACGCGCGCGAGGAATCGCCGCAACTCGTCGCGCTTGCGCGCATTCCGTTTGATGCGCGAGGACTCGCGTTCGACGGCACGCGCTTCTGGTCGAGCCATCGCGACAACAACGAGATCGTAGCATTTACGGAGTAGCCAGTGCGTAACTCTTAGAATGCGCGCCTTTTCACTTGTAAGACGGCTCATAGATCCGATAGAAACTCCGCGCCGCGCATATCTTTAAATCCATACAAGGGGCTCTGCGCACCCGGGTGCGGCGATTGAATAAGCGACCGGCCACGTGAGGCGTTGCGAGCAGTGCTCTCAGGCGCCCTCTTGAGAGGCTCTTGGCTCTTGTGCCGGCGAGCCGCCAAGCGGCCGGCCCCCTCTCCAACGACGAGCCAGCCCTGCGAAGCGCTACAGTACAAGCATGTTGGCAGTTTTAGTGTCGCTGTAGAACAAACATACGTTCTCTTTTGAGAACGGCGAGCAGACACACCCATGTTGCTTGCTATTTAGCAACTTTCCACCTATGATATTGCCGTATGGCAGTGCAGGCAATGATCCCCCCGCGCCCTTTGGAAGGGAGTAAGTAAGCATGGGAGTCAGATTCGCAGCTGGGGGAATTCCCCGGACCGCGGCGCTCAATGCATTCGCAGGTTTGGCGGATCGGTGGAATGTACCGAAGACCAAGCGGCATTTGCTGCTGGGCCAGCCCGAGCGAACAGTCTACACGTGGTTTAGTAAGCTCGCGGATGAAGAGGAGGGCAATACGCCGCTCGATGCCACGACGACGGAGCGCATCTCCCACCTTGTGTCTATCTACAATGGCCTGCATCGGCTCCTAGCCGGCGACGCCGCTGACCAATGGATGCAGTTGCCCAATCGCGCATTCGCCGGTGAGAAGCCGATCGACGTGCTGCTTGGAGGGCGCTTTGAAGATGTGATCGAGATGCGGCATTACGTCGACCGGGCACTCTACCGTTGACCGCAACAGTTCCAGCCCCTGTCGCCACGCTCGACCGTGACGTCGAACGATTGGGTGCGTACCTTGACGGTTCTGAGCCCGCAGAGCAGCTTGTCGCACCGCAACTGGGTGGCGATATCCGAGCATTGTTGGCCCTCACAAACCCCGTCGAACGTCACCGTTCGGGCGACAAAGTTATTGTGCCGCCTGAAGACGACTATGTCGGCGATCACAAAGAGTACGTTCTCGGTCCGTTTGCGCGTCCGAGCGAGAGTCGCTTTTCCGACGGGAGCTTCGGCGTGCTTTATGCCGGCATCACCTACGAGACCGCGCGTGCAGAAGCGGCGTACTGGACCGACAAATTCTTTATTGATACGACCTTGCCCCCGGGAAGCGTTGCCCGAACGCAGTGGTTGAGTTTTCGAGCCACGAGCCCAAATATGGCAGACGTTCGAGCAAAAAGCGGCGGAATCGCTAGTATCTACGATCCCAAAGACTACGTGGTTTCTCGGAGATGGGGCGCGGCGTTATATTCAGCCAAACACGACGGTGTTTACTACGACAGCGTGCGCGACAAAGGCGGTGAGTGCGTCGGCGCGTTCGTACCTCGCATTGTGTCGAATGTTAGACTCAAGCAAGTCGTAGAATTTGTTTGGGATGGCGCACGAGTTTCCCAAGTGCGACTTGTTGATCGCATTTAAGTAAAGAGCGGCTCAACTTACAGGGTCACGCGGAAAACCCATGCCATGACCTTTAGCAACGCTTCCCGCGCATCCCATGATGGCTCTCGGGAGAAATCCGCCGGCTCGCGCTTTGGGGCACGGTATCCTTCTTCTATCCGCCGTGTCTTACAATTATCGTGCTTAACACAAGAATTCTGTTAAAAAACTGAATTCTTGTGTTGCAGCGGAATTTTGGGAATTTTGGAATGTTGGTGGAGCTGTCGGGGTACTGCCCCCCGAGTCCGAAAAGCCGGACCAGCGCTTTCTCCAGGCTCAGCTTCGAATTTGACTTACTCGAACGCACGCCCCGAAGCCGGGCTTATCGTTCGCAGCAGATGCTTTGTCTTGCGTACACGCCGCATCGGTCGTGTGCGCCAGCCCGAGTTCGTGACCGGAAGGCGAAGTGGTTCGGGCCGACTCTTCACCGCC
>DASSZL010000049.1:0-7856 GCA_035713505.1 Vulcanimicrobiaceae bacterium
AGCGTGGAACCGCTCACCGCGCGGCCTTCGATATCGCGATAACCGCTCGACGGCAACCTCACGGTTTGCGAATCGGCGCTCGCGTTCACGACGGCGAGGCCGCCGCTGAAACGCCTGCCGTAGACCGCGGGACCGCCGCTCACGGCGCCGCACGGCCGCCCAATCCGCGCATCGTATTCGGAGTGATACTGCATCGTTCCGTAATCGTTGGCGCCGCCGACAAAAAGCAGCAAGCCGCCTTCGTTTCCGAGCAGATAGGTTGCGAGCGAGTACTCTAGGCCGGTCGGGTCGACGTGCCGCTCGTTCGAGAATTTGTCGATGATCATCATCCCGGTGCCGTGCTGCTGCGCGTAGCGTATGTACGATAACTCTCGCTTGAAGATGCCGCCGTCTCCGGCGACGTAGCGCCCGTAGTCGCTAAAGCCGGTTTCATCCAAATCGATGTCGGTGTTACGCAGGAGCTGCTGCTCGAGCGCGCTGCTCACCGAGCCCGCGGGATGGTTCACCATCAGCGTCAATCCGTAGGAGTGCGCGATGGACCGCGCCTGCGCGACGTAGTTGACGACGTCCGCCGCGTAACGCGGATCCGCGGGACTTGCGTACAGGCGATCGAACGTGCTCCCCTTCCATACGCCGCAGCCGTATTCGCCCGATTTCACGCTTTGGCCGAAATTCGGGTTGCCGCCTTCGTAAATATTCCAAAAGACGACTTGATCGATCGCCAGCGCATTATAGCCGCCGTCCTTTGCGGCTTTCGCCATGCTGCCGACCTGATACGCTACGGCCCCGGCATCGTGAATATCGAGCGGAACGTCCGGTACGCCGATGCCGCCCATGTACGCGACGTCGTGCGTGGGCGATCCGTTCGCACTGCAGGCATACAAAATCCAGTCCGGATGATTCCGCTGCCACCAGGTAAGAGTGTGATGCGTGACGCTGTGTTGGTCGAGTCCCATGATGAAATATTGCGAGACCAGCATGCCCGGGTGCGCCGCTCGCCACGATCCCGCTTCCAGCGAAGCCCAAACCGCGTCGATTTTCCCCGCGTGCTGATCGATCGTCGCCGCAGGCATATAGCCGTTGTGGTAGTCGAACACTTGAAGCAGGCCGATTCGTCCCGCCGTGTTCGGAATGCGCGTGGATGCGGTTCCGGTACCGGAAGTGGACGTGGGCACCGGTATGGGCGTCGCGGTAGCCGTCGGTGCCGGAACAGGCGCATGCGGATCGGCGGAGGCAACGGGCAATACACCGTTCTCCGGAGCCGTACTTCCCCCGCCGCCGCACGCTGCGAGCGCGAACGCCAGGGCGCATGCGAACAGAACAGGTAACTGTCGCACTCGCACATTGAAGCGTCTGCGCGCGCGTTACAACAGTGAATGAGGTCCCGGCTCTTTAGGACGGTGGACCTAACGGCGGCGAAGGAACTGCGCCAACCCGCGCAGTTTGAGCGCGTGAAAATGCGGATGCCACGGCCGCCGCCACGTCGGCCGCCACGGTTTTATCGCAGTGTCATGCGCAGGTATCGAAGCACCGTGGTATCGAGGGCGGGGCCACCCAAACTCCGGCAAGTGTTCGAGAGTACCGCGAAATCGTTTGAACCAGCTCTTCGGAAACCAGAACAGCGTCGGGGCCGCCAGGTTCCTCAGGCCGTACGCACGCAGGACGTCGTACACGTCGTCCTCGCAGTTCCGGTGCAGCGCCTTGTACGCTTCGCGCTCTATCCACAGCACGGTTCGATAAGCGAGCAGCGGATCGGCGTTCTCAACCTCTGCCCATTTGAGGTCGTCATAGCCGCGTTTTCGCATTTCCGCGACCGGATTGTTAAAACGGCCGTTCCAAAAACCCATTTCGCTCGCGGGCGTGAAGAGGTGGCCGCTGTGATTTTCAACCGATCCCGCGTCGACCGAATCCTCGATTTCGAAGGCCCAGCCCACGTGGCCGAACCCGTCTCCGCTGTGATAGCGAACGAACACCGCAGCGCGCATGCATGCAGTATACCGGGAAATCGCGAGCTTCTTCTCAGGTTATGTCCCTGGCATTCCCAGGCGCCCAGTACAATTTTGGCAATGTCTGGGAAGGCGGGGGTATCCCGTGCGTAAATTCCGGCTGCGCGAGGCCGCTCACGGCTCCGTCCTAGCGAAGCAGCGCTACAACAGGGCCGTGCTCGAACGAGAACTTTCGGGCGCTTTCGAACGCGGCGAACTGACGCTGCATTATCAGCCGATCGTTCAGACCAGAAGCGAACGCGTACTCGGTGCGGAAGCACTGCTGCGCTGGAAACACGACGCCCTGGGACTGCTCTCGCCGGGAGCATATCTGCATGCTCTGGACGACGCCTCCTGCGGCGAGGATATCGCGCGCTGGGCGATATCGCGCGCGATCCATGACGCGGCGGAGCTGAACCGGCAAGAAACCATTCACATCAACGTCAATCTCTCGCCCACGCAGCTGCTCGCGATACCGGTGGCGAAACTGGTCGAGAGCGAGTTGCATGCGGCGGGTCTTCCTGCGCACTTGCTCACGATCGAAGTGACGGAGCACACGATGTTCCACAACTTGGTCGTCGCGCTCGACGTCATGCGCGAACTCAAATCGCTCGGCGTGCATTTGGCGCTCGACGACTTCGGCACGGGATACAACGGACTGGCGCAGTTGCAGTCCTACCCGCTGGACTGCGTGAAAATCGATCGCCGCTTCATCTGCGACATCACGCGCTCTCCCGCGAGCAAAACGATCTGCTCCTCGATGATCCTGCTCGCGCATTCACTCGGCTTGAGCGTCGTCGCCGAGGGTATCGAAACGCTGGATCAAGCGAATGTCCTGCGTTCGCTCGGCTGCGATCAATTGCAGGGCTTCTATTACAGCCAGGCGATTTCGAAGGACGATTTCGCCGAAAGCCTGCTGTTCGCGGGCTAAGCCTTCATAATCGCGCGCCACGCGCGCAGTTCGCGCCCCGGGTCGACCAGATGCCGGAGCTTTTCGCACGCGTGCTGCAGGCGCCGGTAAAACGCCGGCGACGTGGCGGTCCGCTCGATGAGCGCGGCGAGCGCGTCCGTGTCGCCCAGTTCGTACAAACCCGGATAGCGGCGCCCGAGAATGCCGGTATTGCCCGGTATGCGCGAGGCCAGCACCGGCGTCCCGCATGCGAGGGCCTCGCAGACCGTGTTCGCGCCGCCTTCCATGCGCGAGGACTGCACGAGCACCTCGCTGCTCGCCAGCAGCGCCAGCGCCTTGCCGCGCGGCAATTCGCCGGCGTACCGGTAGCGCGCGTTGCGCTGCATTTCGGCTTTGGTCGCGCGCGCGTACAATGCAGACAGAATTCCGCCCGCATGTTCTATGCGCACAGGCAGATCCGGCGCGAGTTTGCGCACGGCGTAGGCCGCACGCATCGGATCTTTTTCGGCGCGCAAATGACCGAGCACGCAAACGTGAAACGCTCCATCCCGGCGGCGCACGTGCCGACGCGCCGGTGCGGACTGAATGATTGCGCGCGCCTTGGCGCGCAGCGAAGCCGGCAGTTCGGCGGCGGCTTCCGGCTGAAGCGTCACCAGCACGTCCGCGGCTTGCATCGCACGCTGCGCCGGGCGGCTGCTGCGGATGTCCCGGTAGACGTCCGTGCCCGTGAGGACAAGGATGATGCGGCGCTGCGAATAAGCGGCACGGTATGCCAGCACGCTCTTCGCGCTCTTGCGCGCGTGCAGTGCCACCAGGCACGCAACGCCTTCTCCGCGCCAGGACGGCGCGATGCGGCAGCGATGCCCGAGGCGGCGCAAAATCCGCGCGTAGCGCTGTGCAGTTACGGTGTTGCCGGCGCTCGAACTGCGCGAGGGCGGCGAAACGATGAGAACCGTACCTGCTCGCGGCATGGGTTTGGACGAGCTGCGCGACGCTCGCGCGCGCACACTGGCGCTCGTTTCCGATTTGACGGATGCGCAGCTGCGCGTGCCGATGCTCGAGATCATCAATCCCTTCTTATGGGAAATCGGCCACGTCGCCTACTTTGCCGAGTTTTGGACGCTGCGTCATCTCTTCGGCCGGCCGCCCATCGTCCCCGGCGCCGACGCGCTCTACGACTCGGCGAAGATCCCGCACGACACGCGCTGGTCGCTGCCGCTGCCCGACCGCGCGGCGACGCTCGAGTTCATGCGCACGCAGCTCGATCGCGTCTGCGAACGTGCGCACGAAGCCGCGGCCATGCCGGAAGCGGCGTATTTCTATCGCCTCGCGCTCTTCCATGAGGATATGCACGCTGAAGCGCTCGTGTACACACGGCAGACGCTCGCATATTCATGGCCGCTCGAGCCGGGCGGCCCGCTAGGTGTTGAGGCCGCGGCGCTCGGCGACGCGATCATTCCCGCCGGCGTTTACCGCACCGGCAGCACGCCCGATGACGGCTTCGTTTTCGACAACGAAAAATGGGCGCACGACGTCGAGCTGCAATCATTCGAGATCGCGCGCACGCCGGTGACGAACGCGCAGTTCCGCGCGTTCATCGAGGACGGCGGCTACCGCAAACGCGAGTTTTGGTGCGATGAAGGCTGGGCGTGGCGAGTGCAAGCAAACGCCGAGCATCCGCTGTATTGGCAAGACGGCATGCGCCGCCACTTCGCTCGCCTCGTGCCGCTGCGCGATGGCGAACCCGTCGTGCACGTGAACTATTTTGAAGCGCAGGCGTATTGCGCATGGGCCGGACGACGCCTGCCCACCGAGGCCGAGTGGGAAGTCGCGGCCGCCGGAACGCCGATTCGCGGCAACCTCGACGGCGCGTACGGCGACGTCTGCGACGTTTCGCTTTTCGAGGATGCCGAGAGCCGGTACGGGTGCCGCCAGATGATCGGCAACGTCTGGGAGTGGACCCGGAGCCTGTTCGAACCCTACCCAGGGTTCGCGGCCGATCCGTACAAAGAGTATTCGCAGCCCTGGTTCGGCACGCACTACGTCCTGCGAGGCGGAGCGTGGTCGACGAGATCTCGTCTGATCACCACTCGCTGGCGCAATTTCTACCGGCCGCACCGGCGAGACGTCATCACCGGCTTCCGTACCGTCAAGTTATGAGGAGACGCGCAATTGTCGACACGAAATGAAGCTTTACGACCCGGCGCCGCAGCCGTCGCCACGCGACGTCTCGTGTTCGGCACGCTGCTGTTCTTGGCGCTTTTCGCCATCGGTCTGTTCATCGTGAAGTGGTCGCCGTACTGGCACAAGACGCACGTCGCCGCCCTAACGCATTCCATCGGCAGTTCGATCGTCAGCGGCAAGTCCGCGCAAGCGCCGGCTGCGGGCATTGCAGCCGCGTGGGGCTACGCGCTCGCGTATTACAACGCGATCTGGCAGGCCTTGCTGCTAGCGCTGATTTTGGGCGCATCGCTTCCGGTATTCGTTCCGCGGCGCTGGCTGCACCGGCTCATCGGCGGGAAATCGTTCGGCGCAACGGCGGTTGCAGGAGGGCTTTCACTCGCCGGAATGATGTGAACATGCTGCACCGGTCCTCTGGTAGTGGGCCTTCGAAAGCAGAATGTCGGCATCAGTGGTGCGCTCGCGTTCTTTCTCGGGAATCCCGTCCTTAATCCGGCGACGTTATTTTTCATCGGTTTCGTGCTCGGCTGGCCGTTCGTCGGGCTGCGCATCGCCTTCGGCGTCATCCTCGTGTTCTTGGTCTCGTACTTGGCGGCCAAGTTCGCGGATCGGCTTCCGGAGCAGCAGCAGCCGCCGATAGAACTCACGCTCGCGCCGATCGAAGATCCGAACCGCACCGCGGGCAGCCTTGCCGCCGCTTGGTTCAAAGAACTCTGGGTTGAAATCTATTCGATTTTGCCGGGCTACGTCGTTATCGTGCTGCTGCTCGGAGCGGCGCGCGCGTGGCTTTTCCCTCCGCAGCTCACGATTCACGCGTCCGGCATCGGTGCGATCGCCGCGCTGTCCGCGATTGGAACGGCATTCGTCATTCCGACCGCCGGCGAAGTGCCGATCGTGCAGACGCTCATGCATTCGGGCATGGGCATCGGCCCGGCGGCCTCGCTGCTCATGACGCTGCCGGCGATCAGCGTTCCCTCGCTCTTCATCGTGCGCGGCGCATTTCCGAAACGCGTGCTCGCGTTCGTAACGGCATGCGTGTTCGTGCTGGGTATCGCCGCGGGCGTGTTCGCGATGGCGTTCATGCACGGCTAACCCCGGCCGGTAAAATACGAGTCGCCCGTTTCCCTTTGCCGGCAGTTTCGCAGCAGTGCCGCAGCGCTCGCGAAGTCGACAAGCCGCTCTGGAGACACTGGCTCACCATCACCGAGCCCGAGCCAATCAAGACGAGCACCTGTTTACTGATCGTTTCCGGCGGTTCGACTAGCGACGCTCCGCTCGAGAAGATCGACTCCAGCACGTTCTCCGTCAAACTTTGGCAGGCGCTGAATCCGGACGCGCGCGACTTCCGGCTAACGACGATCGGAAACGGCTTCACGTCCACGGACGTGTTCATCGTCACGACGGACGTGCGCATCACGCCGGACGTGCTGCCGTTCCGGCCGCCGCGTCTCTACGAAAAAAAGAGCCGGTGCGTCGCACCGGCTCTTTTTTGATCGTATGGCAGAAGTTACAAGTCTTCCGGGTTGATTCCGCGGAAGCCCGTCTTGTCGTATTGGGTCTTCTTCGGCGGGGCGTGCACGTTGAGGTGATCTTCGTACTCGCCTTCGTACTGAACGGTCGCAGGTTCGCGCGTGCGATCGTACGCGCTCACCAGCTTCTGTATGCCGTCGCCGCCGCCGCCCATGACTTCGGCAAGCGCGGCGTCGTCGGCCGACATGCCCTCGTACACCGAGGTCTCGAACGCGTTGCGCGGACGTCCGTCGTCGTCGAGATCTTGCCCTTCCGGCTTGATCTGCAGGTTGCGGTAACGCGACATGCCCGTACCGGCCGGAATGAGTTTGCCGATGATGACATTCTCTTTGAGACCGAGCAGCGGATCGTGCTTGCCCTTGATGGCCGCGTCCGTGAGCACGCGGGTGGTTTCTTGGAACGACGCCGCCGACAAGAACGATTCCGTCGCGAGCGAGGCCTTCGTGACGCCGAGCAGCACGGGATCGGCTTCCGCCTTCTGCTGCTCGCCGCCCAGCTTCTCGTTGCTCTCGTTGAAGAACGAGGCTTCGACCAGCTGACCCGGCAGCATGTTGGTGTCGCCGCCGTCGCGGATCTTCACCTTGCGCATCATCGAACGAACGATGACTTCGATGTGCTTGTCGTTGATGTCGACGCCCTGCGAGCGGTAGACCTTCTGCACTTCCTGAACCAAGTAGTTCTGCAGCGCGGTCTCGCCTTTGATTCGCAGAATGTCGTGCGGATTGAGCGAGCCTTCGTTGAGCTGATCGCCCGGCGCGATCTTGTCGCCTTCGTGCACCGCGAGATGCGTTCCATGCGGAATGTCGTACTCGTGGCGCTCGCCGGTTTCATCGGTGACGATGACGACGCGGCGGTTCTTCTCTTCGCCGAAGCTGACTTCGCCCGCGGCCTCGGTAATCGTCGCCTGGCCTTTGGGTTTGCGTGCTTCGAAGATTTCTTCGACGCGCGGAAGGCCGGTGATGATGTCTTCGGTCGCGACGCCGCCGGTGTGGAACGTACGAAGCGTGAGCTGCGTACCGGGTTCACCGATGGACTGCGCGGCGATGATGCCGACCGCCTCGCCGATGTCGACTTTGTTGCCGGTGGCAAGGTTGCGGCCGTAGCACAGCGAGCAGACGCCGTAACGCGCTTGGCACGTGAGCACCGAGCGAATCTTGACCGTCTTGATCTCCGCGGCGACGATCGCCTTGACTTTGTCCTCGTCGATCTCTTCGTCGCGTTTGACGATGACGTCCTTACCGGACTTGATA
>DASSZL010000050.1:0-21974 GCA_035713505.1 Vulcanimicrobiaceae bacterium
CCATCGCGCTCTCGCACGAGAACGTCGCCCATGTCACCTCCATCGTCACGCGGCTGGACGGGCTGCCGCTCGCGATCGAACTGGTGGCCGCGCGCGCGAATTTGCTCACGCTCGAAGGCATGGCCAAGCGCATTCATGATCTCGACGCCTTCCGGCAGAAGAACCGCAGCGGGCGCCATCAAACGGTGACGGACGCGGTGCGCTGGAGCTACGAACTGCTGGCAGCCCGCGAACAACTGCTCATGCGCCGGCTCGCAGTCTTCGACGGGCCGTTCGACATCGCTGCAATCGAAGCGATCTGCAGCGACGCCGATATTCTGCCCGAAGAGGCCATATTTCCAGTGCTCTCGGAACTAGTCGAGGCGTCCCTTGTGTGCGCGTCGGCGAACGAACGGGCCGACGAACAGCGATATGCACTCCTGGAAACGGTTCGCCAGTTCTTGCGCGCACTACCGGACCCGGCGCCTGAAGCGCTGCGCGGCGCGCACGCCGCATTTTTCGCCGAGCGGGCCGCGCAAGCCGAGCTCGCATACGAGAACGCCGGAACGAGCGAGTACGTAGCATTGCTTCGCCGCGACGAGGAGAACATGGACGCGGCGCTTGCGTATGCGTGGGAAAGCAGAGACGCGTTGCTTTTGGGCCGGTTCGTGTCGGCATTTGCGCGGCTATGGCCGCCGGCGGAGATGAAACGCCGCCACGAAATCTTCGAATATCTCGCGCGCGACTGCGATATCGAGCAAGGCGGCCCTGCGTTTCAAGCGCGCGTGCTCGTCGCGCTCGGTGCGTACGCAAGCACGTCGGCCGATTGGCACGCGTGCAAACGTTTTCGTTCGCGCGCGGCCCAGCGCTGGCGAGAGGCGGGAGACGAAGGCCAAGCGCTCTTCGCGGAGTCGATGATCGCATACGTCGACAATTACTTGGGCGCGTCGCTGGCGGACGAAACGATGCCCGAGCTCTATCGCATCGCCGGCCGCTTGCGCGAAATGCGCGCCGCGGCGTGGCACGCGGCGGTGATAGAAATGAACCTCGCCAGCATGGAGCTTTCACTGGGCCGCACCCAGGCGGCGCTCTCGCTTGCGCTTTCCGCGCTGGCGGTGGCAAGGAGCGAGAAACGCGCCAATTATGTGGCGAATTCCCTGGCGATTCTGGCAAAACTGTATCTCATGCAGGACGATGTACGATCGGCGGAGCGCTGCATCGAAGAGGCGATCGAAATCACGGAAGACTCCGCGTACGCCGTCTTGCGCGGGCAGGCGTTGAGCGATCGCGCGCGTCTGCGCTTGGCGCGCGGTGACGCAGCGGCGGCATTGCGCAGCTGCGCGGAATCGCTCGAGACATACGAGCGCGCGTACGAGCTGCGGTACGTCGCGCGGGCTCTGAGCGTGGCCATGGAGGCGCTGCTTGCGCTCGGAGAGCCGCAGCGAGCGGCGCGGATCGCCGGATACGTGCTTTCGGCAGCTAGTTCCACGGGCACCGTCGCGGTTGCGGCGGCATTCGAGGCATCTCCCGCATGCCGTCAAACGCGCGAAGTGCTCGGCGAGGGCTTCGCGGCGGCGGCGCAGCTGGGAGCGACGTTGACCTATCGCGACCTCTACAACGAGGTCGCCGCCGCATCGTCTTCCGAGGACGATTCGAGGACGATCCGCTCGCTATAGTACTCCCATGGAGCATCTCTCGCCGCGTGAGTATGTCGTTGCGCGGCTGGTCGTCATGGGGAACTCGGACGGTGAGATCGCGCGAAAGCTCCGGCTGAGCGTGCGAACCATCGAGAACACCCTCGCGTCGGTCTACTCGAAGCTCGGCGTATCGACGCGTGAGCAAGTGGCGGTGGCGTTCCCAAAAGCCAGACGGCCGACGTTGACGTAAAGCAGTCGCCGTTCCTACAGGAGTATTGAATGCGCAGATCTCTTCTAGCGCTGGCCGCTGCATTATCTTTCGGCAGCGTGCTGGCTGCGTGCGGAGGCGGAGGAGGATCCTCGCCGCTGCCCGCGAGCGCCTCCCCTTCACCGACGGCGGCTCCAACCGCTACTCCGGCACCTTCGCCCACGCCCGCTTCTCAGACCAGCACCGTGCCGGTAAGCGCGGCGGCAACCACCGCACCCATTCCGTCCGTTGCGGGATTCAGCGGAAGCGTTTCTCTGCCGAATGCGAGCGGCAGCACGACGATCACTGCGACGAGCACCACGACCGCGCCGAGCGGCACTCCGGCACTGCAAAGCCTCACGCGCTATACCGCACCGCAAGCGAGTTCGTCCGAAACGGTGTACCTGTACGAGTCGTTTACCGCCGCCGCAACGGTGACGTTCAACGGTATACCCGGCTTTACGCTCACGCTGCCGTCGTCCATCAACACAGGGGGTCAAACGTTTTATGTCGCGCTGCTTGTGCCCGGAACGACGCAGTGGGCACTAGCCGCCGAAGGTCCGGCGCGAGTCAGCGGACAGACCATAACGTTCGCCGAGCAGTCCGGGTCGAGCGTGACGCTCACTGCCGGTCAAACCTATTGGTTCGCGTTCTACTCGGTGCCGATGAGTTCCATCACGCCGACGCCGTCTCCGACTCCCACCGCAACCCCAGCGGGTTCGCAAATCAACTTGTCGCCGTCATCGCTTTCGGTGCAGACGTATCAGACGGTCACGTTTACTACATCGGAGGGCGGTTACTCCGGCGCGTTCACCGCGAAGGTCAATAACAGCAGTTGCTATGTGTGGGCCACGAACGGCACGAACTCTACGGGAGGCTCGTCTGCGACGGCAGCCGACGGGGTTTTCTCGCTGGTCGCAGCCGATTCGACCGGTTGCACGATCTCAGTGAGCGACGCGAACAACAATGTCGCGACGCTTACCGTGATGGTCGTTGCGGCGCCGTTAGGCGTTCAGCCCGTGTCGCTTTCACTGACCGGCACCGGTGCATCGAATATGCAAGCATTCGCTATCACAGGCGGTAGCGCTCCGTACACCGTGAGCGGATATGATACGAGCGTTATTTCCGTGAACACGGACGCGTCGAGCAGCACCGTGTATGACGTCACGCCGCTCAAGGCCGGCCAAACCAGCATTACCGTCAGGGATTCTACGGGAGCGCCCAAGACGATTTCCGTCAGCGTCACTACCGTCAGCGGAGTTATTCAATGAGGCAAACAGCTATGTATAAACGAGCGATGGCTTGCGCAGCAGTCGCCGCACTGCTCGGCGGTTGCGGCGGCGGGCACTCGAGCGTTCTGCCGGTTCCGGCTGCGACCAGCAAACCGGTGAGCTCCGAAAAAGCGACGATGATCGTCAAAATTCCCACGCACACGGCGGCAAGCGCGGGGCGCAAGCCGGCGTACATTTCGCCCAGCACGAAATCGATCGGCTTCAGCTACTATCCGGCCGGCGGATCGTCACAACCGCAACCGCAAAGTGCCGACGTCACGCCCGGATCTCCCGGCTGCACGGCGGATGCAAACGGCAATACCGTCTGCACCCTGACGTTCGGCGCCGTTGCCGGAAGCATCGATTACACGGTGACGGCTTACGACGCTAAAGGCGGAACGGGAAACGTCCTAGGCGCGGCAAACGCCGCGATGACGGTCACGGCGGGCCAAGACAATCAGTTCTCCGTAACGCTCGACGGCGTGGCGGCAAGCTTTAAGGTCGGTTTCGCCCAAACCTCGATCCCGGCCGGAACGCCCGCCGCCGTGCCGATCACGATATCGGCGTATGACACGGACGGCAACCTCATCGTCAATTCGCCGAAGCTTGCGGATGCGAGCGGCAATTCGTACACCGCGACCGTTTCAACGGTGGATTCCACGGAATTCCAAATCACCCAGAACGGCAATGCGCTTTACGCATACCAGGGCAGCTCGACGACGTCGATCGTGAACCAGCCGTACACGGGACTTGCCGTCAATTACAACGGCGGCTTACGCAAGAACGAGAGCGTCACGTTTACGCAGGGCAACGTCTCTGCGAATGCGGCGCTCAACGTATCGGCGCCCACGTCAACCGCACAGCTTGTCTATGCGGGGTGGTATTACTACGGCAGCTTTCGCGGGGGTGAAGACTCCTCCGGCGTCTTGGCATTCCCCGGCGGCGGGAACGGTCCGATCAACGGCGTTGCCGGCATGAGTTGGACGGGAAACATGACGGGCACTTGCACGTCGGGTTCGTGGGAAAGCTATGATGAACTAACGACGGATGCGAACGGGGACGTCGCGTTTCGTGCGAGCTCGCCGTGCTCGGGCACTCCCGCTTCATACCCCGCAATCGTCGCGCAAGCACCCGCTGGATCCGCGCCGGCGTTCGCGATAACGCAGCTGCCGGACTATGTCGATTCGTTCGGCTTCGATTCCACGAACGCGCCCTACATCTGGTTCGACCTCGGCAACCAAACCGTGGGCGGCGTGACGGCCGACCATGCGGAGATCGTTGCACTCAGACCCGGAAGCAACGGCGCGTACGACGGACCGTCTATGGTTGCGCGCACGATCGACTACGTGAACAACCCCGAAACGCTGCTCGTCGCACCGGACGGCACCGTGTACGCCGCACACGTGGGCGATGCGGGCAACCACGTGAACACTGAAGCGATCGACGTGTTCGCTCCGGGGGCGAACGGGAGCGCAACGTCCACGGCCGCCCCAGAACGCTATATCGGGGGCGCAATGACGAACCTTGCGAGCATCAAACAGCTGGCGCTCGATTCAAAGGGCAATCTGTACGTCGCGAACCGCGGGAACGGTTCGAACAGCAGCATCACCGTCTACGCGGCCGGCGCGAGCGGTGACGTCGTGCCGGTTCGCCAAATCCAAGGCTCGAACACGGGTCTGAGCCCCACTTCCGGCGGATACATTCAAGGCGTCGGCCTCGACGCGTTCGACAACATCTACGCCCTGGTCGGCGGCCAGATATTGGTCTTCGCCGCCGGATCCGACGGTAACGTCGCGCCGATCCGAACGATGTCGTACGGCGGCGCTTGCTGCAGCGACACGATCGCGGTCGTGAAATAGCATCCTGTCGCGATGCTCGAAAAGGGCTGCCTTACCGGCAGCTCTTTTCATTCTTGACGTGCCCCTCCCCGTCCGGGCACGCGGCGAGGAGGCCGCCGCGGCGGCACACGGCACGCCTTCGGACGCTAAGGGGATCCTCCGACCTTAAAGCTTGCCTGGCGGCCCCATTGTTGGGAAAATACCTCCGGCACGAGGAAGTAAGGACAGCCCTTCGGGGTTTCCGCTTTGTACAGGAAGGCTGAGCTTGGCCAAGATCATCCAGCGGCCCAGTGGCTTGGGCGCGCAACCGACCAACGAGTTCGTCCATCAGAAGGAGCAGTGGGAAGCCGCCTCCGCCAAGGGCAAGGGCCGTAAGGGGCCGGGCTCCGGAGCGGTCGATCGCACCATTTCCGACCTTCCTTTGAAGACGCTCTACGGGCCGGAGGACCTCGCGCACCTGGACCTAGCCGGCGATTTGGGTTACCCGGGCCAGTATCCGTACACGCGCGGCATCCATCCGAACATGTACCGCGACCGGCTGTGGACGATGCGGCAGTTCGCCGGATTCGGCAACGCCAAGCAGACCAACGAGCGCTACCACTTCCTGCTTTCACAGGGACAGCACGGGCTTTCGGTCGCGTTCGACATGCCCACGCTGATGGGCTACGACTCCGATGCCGCACACGCGCGCGGCGAGGTGGGGCGGTGCGGCGTCGCCATCGACTCGCTCGCCGATATGGAGGCGCTGTTCGAGGGCATCGACATGGGCGACATCACGACCTCGATGACGATCAACGGGCCGGCGTGCATCGCGCTCGCGCAGTACGTCGCGGCCGCCGAGAAGAAAGGCATTCCGCGCGCGAAACTGGGCGGCACGATCCAAGCCGATATCCTCAAAGAATACATCGCGCAGAAAGAGTGGATCTTTCCGCCGCGTCCGCACATGCGCGTCATCGTCGACATGATGCGTTTCTGCCGCGACGAGATGCCGAAGTGGAACACGATCTCCGTCAGCGGCTACCACATTCGCGAAGCGGGCTCGACGGCGGTGCAAGAACTCGCGTTCACGCTGGCGGACGGCTTTGCATACGTCGAAGCCGGCATGAAAGCCGGCATGGACGTCGATTCGTTCGCTCCGCGCCTGTCGTTCTTTTTCAACGCGCACATCGACTTTTTCGAAGAGATCTGCAAGTACCGCGCGGCGCGGCGCATTTGGGCGCGGCATCTGCGCGAGAAGTACGGCGCGAAAGACCCGCGCTCGTGGCAGCTGCGTTTCCACACGCAGACCGCCGGATGCAGCGCCACCGCGCAGCAGCCCGAGAACAACATCGTGCGGGTCGCCTTCGAAGCGATGGCCGCGGTCCTGGGCGGAACGCAGTCGCTGCACACCAACTCGATGGACGAAGTGCTCGCGCTGCCCACGGAAAAATCCGTCGAGATCGCGCTTCGCACCCAGCAGGTGCTCGCGTATGAAACCAACGTGACCAACGTTGTGGATCCGCTGGGCGGTTCGTATTACGTCGAAGCGCTCACCGACGAGATGGAAAAGCAGGCGGAAGAGTATTTCCGCCAGATCGACGAGTACGGCGGCGTCATCGAAGCGATTGAGGCCGGTTACTTCCAGCGCGAGATCGCAGACGCCAGCTACCGCTACCAGCGCTCGCTCGAAACCAAAGAGCGCGTCATCGTCGGCGTCAACGCATTCGAAAAAGAAGAGGATCGGCTCGACCTCGAGCTGCTCAAGATTACCGAAGAGATCGAGCGCGGGCAGGCGCGCGCGGTCCAAGACGTGCGTTCGAATCGCGACCAAGCTGCCGCGCACAAAACGCTCGAGCGCCTCAAACAAGCCTGCAAGGATCCCGGCGACAACCTCATGCCCCATTTGATTGACTGCGTCAACGCGTATGCGACCGAGGGCGAGATCGTCGAGGCGATGGTCGAAGTCTACGGCCGGTATACGGAGAGAGCTGCATTTTGAAAACCATGCGGATACAGACGGAAGCGGAGCGGCAGGCCGCCGCTGCGACGCTGAAAGAGGTCATGAGCAAACTGGAAGAGGCGCTGCGCCTCTCCCGCGAGGTCGAGGAGCACGAGCAGCAGCGTAGGGAACGCGCCGGAGCGGCCGCGCATGGCTAGACCGCTCCGCGTCATCATTGCCAAGGCCGGTCTCGACGGCCACGATCGCGGCGCGAAAGTGATCGCGCGGGCGCTTCGGGACGCCGGCATGGAGGTAATCTACACGGGCCTTTTTCAGACGCCCGAGCAGATCGTTCAGACGGCGATCCAAGAAGACGCCGACGGCATCGGCCTCTCGATTCTCTCGGGAGCCCACATGACGCTGTTTCCGCTCATCGTCGAGCAGTTGAAATCGCAAGGCGCCGAGGACATCGTCTTTTTCGGCGGCGGAACGATCCCGCCCGAGGATGCCGACGAGCTGCGGCGCAAAGGCGTGCGCGCCATTTTTACGCCGGGCGCGCCGCTCTCCGACATCATCAACTTCGTGCAGAGTGAGTGCGGCAAACGCCGCGAGCTCGTAGGCTAAGACCTCTTGACCGTTCGAACCAGAGTTGCGCCGTCACCGACCGGTGATCCGCACGTCGGGACCGCGTACGTCGCGCTCATCAACTATATCTTCGCCAAGAAACACGGCGGACAATTCATCCTGCGTATCGAGGACACGGATCAGGCGCGCAGCACGCGCGAATCCGAACAAGCGATTCTCGATTCGCTGCATTGGCTCGGCCTTTCATGGGATGAGGGGCCGGACGCGGGCGGCCCGCACGGACCGTACCGCCAGAGCGAACGCTCGGCAATTTATCAAGAGTACGTGCAAAAGCTCCTCGATAGCGGCAACGCGTTCAAGTGTTTCTGCACGCCGGAGCGCCTGGAGGATATGCGCACCGCGCAGCGCGCCGCCAAGCAGCCGCCGCGTTACGATGGTTTGTGCACCGGCCTTTCGGCCGCGGAAGCAGCGGAAAAGCAAGCCGCCGGCATTCCGTACGTCGTGCGCATGAAAGTCCCGTCGAGCGGCACATGCGTGATCGACGATTTGCGCCGCGGCCCGATCGAAATCGAGTGGAACACCGTGGACATGCAGGTGCTGATGAAGTCGGACGGGCTGCCGACGTATCACCTCGCCAACGTCGTCGACGATCACCTCATGGAGATCACGCACGTCATTCGCGGTGAAGAATGGGTCTCATCGGCGCCAAAACATATGTTGCTCTACCAATATTTCGGATGGCAGCCGCCGGCGATCATGCATTTGCCGCTGCTGCGCAATCCCGACAAGAGCAAACTGAGCAAACGCAAGAATCCGACCGGCATTCTGTTTTACAAGGCGATGGGGTATCTGCCCGAAGCGCTGCTCAACTTCTTGGGCTTGCTGTGCGTCTCATCGGCGGAAGGCCAAGAAATGATGGATCTCGACGCGCTCGCGCAGCGTTTCGAAATCGATCATATTTCGCTGGGCGGCCCGGTCTTCGACGTCACCAAACTCAATTGGCTCAACGGCCGCTACATTCGCGAACGCTACGACGCGCCGGCATTTATGGAAGCGGTCAGACGCTGGGCGTTCGAACCGCAGCAGCGGCTCGCGCGCATCGCGCACCTCGCGCAGCCGCGCATCGAGCGCTTGAGCGATTTGGGCTTGCTGCTCGCCTTTTTCTTCGCGGGGCGCGTGGACGTGACGGCGCAGCAGCTGCGTGACACCAAACTCGACGATGAGTCGCTGCGCAAGGCGTTTCAACTCGCGATGTGGGGTTTTGACGCGCTGCGCACCTGGGACTTGACGGAAATCGAAGGAGTCCTCAAGGGGGTCGCGCAGGTGCTGGGCCGCAAGTTCCGCGAGGTCGCAAAGCCGTTTTATCTCGCCGTCACAGGCAGCCCGACCTCGGTGCCGCTCTACGACGCAATCGAGTTGCTCGGGCGTGACCTCGTGCGCGAGCGTTTGCGCCATGCGCTCGAACTGCTGGGCGGCGTGAGCGCCTCCGAACAAAGAGCGTGGAAAGCGCTCGAACCAAAAACCGCCGAACTGGAATCCGCGAATACATGATCCGGGCTATTGTTTTAGCGGCCGGCAAGGGCACGCGCATGAAGAGCGCAACGTCGAAAGTGCTGCATGAATTGTGCGGACGGCCGATGCTGTGGTACGCGTTGCGCGCGCTGCAGGGCGCGGGCGTCGATGAAACGATCGTCGTGACCAACGAGCACCTCCAAACGCGCATCGAAGAGTTCGGAGTGCGCGGCATCGTTCAGGCCGAGCAGCTCGGCACCGGACACGCGGTGCAAGTCGCGCTCGCGCAGTTGCCCCACGAACCGGACGGCTGCATCGTCATCGCGTACGGCGATATGCCGCTCGTGCACGAGGAAATTTTCCGCGGCGTCATCGGCTCGCTGCGCAGCGCACAAAACGGCGCGCCCGCACTAGCGATGGTGACGGTGAAGATGCCGCTTCCCTCGAATTTCGGGCGCGTGATTCGTCGCGGACAAGACGTCGAGCGCATCGTCGAAGCACGCGACGCCACCTCTGAGGAGCTGGACGTGGAAGAGATGAACGCCGGCATCTATGCGTACGACGAGACGGCGCTGCGGGAGGCCGTCGGGCGGCTGCGCAACGACAACGCGCAAGGCGAATATTACCTGACCGACACGATTGCGGATTTCGTGCAGTCCGGTAAGCGAGTCGTGCCGGTAATGGCCGGCGATCATCTGCACGTGCTCGGCATCAACGACCGTTCGGAGCTCGCAATTGCGCGCAAAGAGATGAACAAGCGCCTGTGCACGCAGTATATGCGCGACGGCGTGACCATCATCGATCCCGACGCGACGTACCTGGAACCGGAACTGGAAATCGGGCGCGACACGGTGATCTACCCGAACAGCACCATCGGCCGTCTTTCGCGGATCGGCGGGCAATGCGTCATCGGTCCCAATGCGCGGCTTTCCAACGCGCAGCTCGGCGATCGCGTCACGGTCCGGGAAAGCGTCATCACCGACAGTACCGTCGGCAACGACGTGCACGTCGGGCCGTTCGCGCACCTGCGCAACGAAACCATGCTCGAGGACCGCGTGCACATCGGCAACTTCGTCGAAGTGAAGAATTCGAAACTGGCGAGGCACGTGAAGGCGGGCCATCTCACGTATTTGGGAGACGCGGAGATAGGCGAGAACGCCAACATCGGCGCCGGCACGATCACGTGCAACTACGACGGCATCCGAAAGAACCGCACGACCATCGGACGCAACGCGTTCATCGGATCCAATACCTCGCTCGTCGCTCCGGTGAGCGTGGGAGATGACGCGCTCACGGGCGCGTCCGCGGTCGTAACCACAGACGTCGGTCCCGGCGAACGGGTCGTCGGCAATCCCGCACGCCCGCTGCCGAAGAAATAAAAAAACCGGGGCGCATGCGCACGCCCCGGTTTCCCTCCACGAATCGAGAGGAGGCTTTTGTCCGCCGGGCTATTGAGCAATTGTTTGGTTCAGCGCACTGATGTCGAACGTGCCCAAACCGGTCGTGTAGTCGTAGCCCGGAGCAGCGGAATACGCGCCGTTTACGCCGCTCACGATGTCGTGGAAGCCGCCGTAGCTTTCCGTCGGCGGCGGCCCCTGCACGAGCGTTTCATTCGGCTCGTATTTCTGGTAGTTGTGATACAAGTTCGGCGGTGCATAGCCGAGCGAGGGATGCGAGCTGAGCATCCGTGCGTATACGCCCATCGAAAGCGGCGAGGCTTCGCTCGTCCCGCCAATCGCGCACGGCGAGCTGCACGTACCGTTGATGAAGACCAGCGGCTGCGTCATGTACACCACGTACGCGCCTGAGTTTGCGTCCGCTGCCATCGCGACGTCGGGTACGCCGCGCAAATTGCCGGCTGCAACGATCCCCGTCGTCAACTGAACCGGCTCTTCCCAGCTCGCCGCATTTTCGAATTGGCTTAGGCCGCCGCCGCCCGAATTCCACGCCGTTTCTCCGAGATAGGTTTCGTCGTTGTTCGAAAGCACCGTGGTGCCTCCGACTGCCAGAACCCACGGTGAGGAAGCGGGGAACGAGACCATCGGCGGTCCGGATCCGGGAACGCCGTTCGTCGGTGCGAGCGCGCACGAAGAACCGGTGTCACCGGACGATGCGAACATCGTTTGACCGTGCGCCGCCGCGAACATCAGCGTTTGATCGTCGGCCCGCATCGAACCGTCGAGATACGCCTGGTATTCGCATTCGCCGAACGACGAGTTGCCCAATTGCGCGAGATCGTCCGACTCCCAATGGCTGTATTCGTTCGCAATATCGGAATCGGTAAGCGAAGTCGTATCGTAGATGTAGAGCGCTTTCACCGTGCCGGCGATGCCCGTCGAGCTTTGCGTGTCGAGATCCCATTCACCGACACCGGCGGTGTCGGGGCTCGAAAGGCCGACTTTCACGACGTTTACCGGCACTTGCGGCAGTCCTTGCTGCTGCTCCGCATACGCAAGATCCGCGACGGTTTGCGAAACGTTGCCTTCGGCCATGACGGCGGCGGTCGTGTTTGCACCTGTCGGCGCCGTGCCCGCGTCATAATACGTTTGAATAGCATGCGCGTCGTAACTGCGTACGCACGGTACGCCCGAGGGCGCGGGATCCGTCGGGAAGCACGCGGTCGGTCCGGATGCCATACGAGCGGCGTTGTTCAAACCGAGTACGGCGATCGCTATGCCGCCGAGCGAGGACGGCACGAACGCGGGCGTCGTGTTCGCGAACACGTTCTTCGCTCCGAGTGAAAACGACTCGAGCGTCGTGTCGAACGCTTTCTGTGCTTGGGCCGCCGTTCCGTCCGCGCTCACGAGCAGGTGATTGGCCGCAACGCTGACGTTCGTGAAGCCCTGGCTCTGCAGATAGCTCACGACCTGCGAGACTTCATCCGAGGTCGGCGCATACTGCGCCATCAGCTGCGCGTCGGAAAGCTTCTCTCCCGACGCAATAGATTGCGCGAGCTGCGAGAGGTTGTGCGCCTGCAGCGCGACGCGAACGGTAAGTGCCTGCGAGGGTGCGAGCGCACCGAGATTGCTGGCGTTTGCAACGGTGACGCCTTGCGTTGCCGTGGAAGACCATCCGGCCGGCGCGGCAATGGTTGCGTTCGGGCGCGCGCCGCCCGAACTCGTGGACCCCGGCGCGGAGGGCAGTGCCGACTGCCCTCCGTGTCCCGAGCACGATGCGGTGAGTATTCCGGCCGCGAGCGCGACCGCAGACAATTTTTTCATATTTGCTCCTTTATTGTCCGATGATCGCGTTGGTCTTCACGACGTCGAAGCTGCCCAAGCCGGTAGTGTAGTCGTAGCGCGGCAGGGCGGCTTGTGCGCCGTTGCTTCCGGAGAGAATGTCATGGAATCCGCCGACGAGAGAAGTGGGCGGCGGTCCCGCACTCGCTTCGCTCGAATTCGGGTTGTCGACGTAGATCTTGTAGAACAGCGGTGCCGCAAAGCCGAGCGCGTTGCCGTGGGCGGACTGCATGCGCGCGAATGCGCCGGCCGCCAGCGGTGATGCAAGGCTCGTTCCGGCCTCGATGCACGGCGTGCACGATCCATTGGTCGCTTGTGCGGACGAGTAGACGAGGTATCCCGTCTCGATGGATGCATCCATCGCAACGTCCGGTACGCCGCGGTAACTGTAGCCGACGGCTGTCGTTCCGACCGGCTGCGTGGGCGATTCCCAATATGGCGAATACTCGAATTGGCTCAGTCCGCCGCCGCCGGCTTCCCAGGAATTCTCACCCAGATACGTTCCGTCGGCATTGCTGAACAGATCGGTGCCGCCGACTGCAACGACGTACGGGGATGCGGCGGGCCATTCGACCATCGGTGCGCCGCCGGGCGCGCCGTTCGTGTCGACGAAGTTGTTGCAGTAGCCGCCGTTGTCGCCGGAGGAGACGAACATCGTTTGTCCTTGCGAGGCCGCTTCGACCAGGACTTCGTCGGCTGCGAGCATCGCGCCGTCTTGATACGGGAAGATTTCGCATCCGCCGAACGAGGAGTTGCCGATCGGGTCCGTGTCGTCGACCACCCATTTGTTGTACGCGGTGACGATATCCGAATCGCTGAGCGATGCGAAGTTATAGAGATCGATCTGTTTGACGTTTGCGGCCAAGCCCTGTACCGCGGTCATGTCGAGGGTCCATTCACCGTTCCCCGAGGTATCGGTCGTCATCGGCTCCACGTGCACGATATTCACCGGAACTTGCGGCATGCTGTAGACCTGCTCGTTCCAGCGGAAGTCGCTGATCGCTTGTGTGGGGTCGCCTTCGGTGAAGATTGCGACGGACGTGTTCGCACCGGTCGGCGCATTCGCAGCATCATACACGAGCTGCATCGTCGCCGGATCGAAGAAGCGCGGGCAAATACCCTCCGCGTTCAAGCCCTGCGTGCACGCATCTGCGGTCGGAACCGGCGTCGGTGTGGGCGTCGGCGTAGGTGCGGGTGTCGGTGCCGGAGTTGCGGTCGGTGCAGGCGTGGGCGTCGGCGACGGCGTGGATTTCGGTTTTCCGCCGTTCTTGGGGTGCGGCTTCTGCATCTGCGCGTTGTTCAGTCCGAGCACGGCGACGACCAGATTCGCGAGCGCTTGCGGAACGTACGCCGGCTGGGAATTTGCGTACAGGTGCAGCCCGTTCGGATCGCTGTACGATTCGAGTTGCGTGCTGAACGCCTTTTCGATCGTTGCAACGGTTCCGGTTGCGTCGATGAGCAGATTGTTCGGCTCCGTCGTGATATTCGTGAATCCTTGCGACTGCAGGAACGTCTTGACTTGCGCGACCTGATCCGCGGTCGGCGCATAGGTGCTCATGAACGTGCCGCGCGGCGTGATTTGGCCGGCGGCGACGGATTGTTTGAGTTGATCGACGTTGCGCAGTTGCAGCGCGACGTGAACGGTGAGCGTTTGCGTTGCGGGCAGCGCGCCGTTATCGGTGACTCCCGCGAGGCTGACGGCCTGCGTCGCCGTCGTGGCAAGACCGAGCGGCACGCTCACGGCGGCCGTAGCGGCCCGCGTCCCGTGAACCCCCATCGTGCTCGGCGTACCGGCGTTTGCCGGTGCACTTGGTAGCGCCGAGCCCCCGTGCCCGGAGCATGATGCGGTAATAATGCCGACGGTCATCGCCGCGGCAGCGAGTCTTTTCATTCGGACTCCTCCTCGCTACCAGGGTACTGACCGCCGCGCCGACCGGACATACCGAAAACCGGGTAGGGCGCCGCTACCTGCGGGGGACTACGATGAGAGCACGATGGTGGTATCACTCGCGGGCGAGTGGGACATTTACCGGCGCGAGGAACTGCGCAGCCTGCTCGAGCCCGCTTATTATGCACGGCAAGTCATCTTCGATCTCACGGCGGCCAAGTACGTGACCAGCACGCTCATTTGCGCGCTGATCGTCGCCCACAAGCATCGCGAACAGCACCGGCTCCCGCAGGCGATGCTCGCCGTCAAATCCGCCTTCGTGCGGCGCCTGCTCGGGGCAACCGGCCTGGACAGCCTTTTCCCGATCTTTGAAAGCGTGGAGGACGCGCTGCACACGTCCTCCGGAATCGAAGAAGAAGAAACCGCTTAAACGGTTACAGCCCGCCGATGCCGTTCGGCGTTCCCAGCCCGGTCGGCCAATCATAGCCGGCCGGCGCGATGTCATGGAACGAACTTGGGTGCGCGTACGAGTACGCAGGACCTGGCGAATTGCCGGAAAGCGCGTATGCCGCCGCGATGAGGGGCGCACCCACGCTGGTGCCGCCGCCGACGAGCCATCCGCCCGCCGTTGAGTCGTACATCGAAACGCCCGTCTGCGGGTCCGCCACGGTCGCCACGTCGGTGGTCGAGCGCTTCCCTTCGCAGCGATTGTTGCCTTGCCAATCCGGTTTGGGTTCGTAGGCGCTGCAGCCTTGCCCGCTCAACGACCACGCCGACTCACTCCAGGAGCCTTCCCCGCCGGAGAGCGACGTGCCGCCCACGGCCAGAACGAACGGTGAAACGGCGGGATAATAGGGCGCAGCCGAGTCGCCCGAACTCACCGTAATCGCGGTGCCGGGGTGATGGTAGTGTGCGTCGTCGTTGGTTTCGCCGGACCACTCGGCGCCGTAGTAGCTGTTGCTTATCGCGGCAGCGCCCATGGACGCCGCCGTGTCGACGGATGCGCCGAGATCCTCGAGCGAATTGGAATTTGCTTCGACGAGCAAAATCTTGCAGTTCGGGCATGCGGCGGACACCATGTCGAGATCCAGTGAAATCTCTTCATCCCACGCGGCGCTGGCGGCGGGATAACTCGCCGAGGAACCCTGCTGGTTGACTTTCTCTAAGCACCCGTTGCTGCTCGAGCATTCCGGCAGACCGAAGGCGGTGCGGTAGACGGCGAGGTCGCTTTCCGCGCTGGGATCGTCGTACGCGTCGACGATTGCGACGGTACGGCCGGCATTTTGCGCTGGCAGCGCGTACGCGTTTTGCAAATCGGCCGGGTGCAGCCCGGGGAGCAGATTCGAAGGCGTCGTCACGTCGCTGATGGGCGGAATATTGACGTTTATCGCCAGCGTGCAATCGGCAAGACCGGCCGGTGCGCCGTCAGCGCACACCAAGAGGTCCCCGGCGGGCAGCGCCGTCGCGCCGCCGCCCGGCAATGCCGTCGCGCCCCCGCCGGGAAGCGCTGTCGCGCCGCCCGCCGTGGTAAGCGCATGCCCCGCGGGCGAGGCCGCGGAAATCGCGGGCAGTGAGCCGTGCGATCCGGCGCACGAAGCGAATAGCACGGCGGTCGTCAGGACCGACCAGCGACGCAGCACTGTCGCCACTCTTTGTTCCTCTCCGGTCATGATGCAACGGACCCTTAGGCGTGTACCCAGCCGGCGCCTACCGCTAACGCGACCGCTTCCCGGCGCCCGCTGCAGTTGAGTTTCCGGCAAATCGCGCGGATGTGCGTGTCGACGGTGTGAGGGCTGCGCGTGGTTCGCGCTGCGATGTCCTTGGTGCTCGCCCCCGCGGCCAGCAGCTGCAGAATCTCCCGTTCGGCGGGCGTCAACTGACTATATCCCTCACCGTGCGCCTGGGGCGGGGGCAGCGCGGCGAGCAGGCGCGCGATGCCGCCGAACTCGGTTCGCCGGAGCTGCTCGGTTTCGGCCTGCAGCGCCGCGTATTCCGACTGTCCCAAGTAGATGCGGTGCAGGACGCGCACGGCGTGCGCAAGCGCGCGCGCGCGCGGCCAATCTCTGGTGAGCGTTTCGGCGTCGTTGACATACCGGTGGGCCGCGCTGTCGTGTCCGCGCACGAGCTGCGCAAGCGCGAGGAACAGGAGCGAGCGCGCGGCACGCAAACCGCGGCGCGTTATCCGCGCGAGCTCCCGCACCGCTTGCGACATCGCATCCTCGCCTGCTTCGTGCAAGCCGGCGGCAAAGGCATAAAACGCGAGTTCGCTCCAATACAGCGCGCGGCGATCGCTGCTGGATTGTAGAGGCGCCGCCTCGCGCCCTATCTCATAGGCTCTGCGGAAATCGCCGGTCCACGCGGCTTGCATGGCGAGCGCCGGTTGCAGCGCCTCGGTTTTCGCGGACGTAAACGCCGGTCCCATCTCCAGAAGCGATTTGTCGAGCGCTTCCAGCATCGCGTCGTCCGCGCGCTCGGCGGCGACTTCATACGATGCCATCAGCCCGAAGAGACGCGCTTGGTTGTCGGCCGCTTTGCGCGCGCATTCATCGAGCTTTTGCAGCACGCTCAGCGCGCCGAGCGCATCGTCGGATTGATACCGGACGGTGTAGAGCGCGCTGTACGCGCGCGCGGCTATCCCGTATAAATTATGTGCCAGTGCGGTCTCTATCGCTTGGTTCGCGTAGCGTTCCGTGCGCTGCGGATCGGAGAACTGGAAGACGTAAGCGGCCTGATGGTACAGCCGCGCTCGAGCCGCGTCATCGAAACGAGCCGTCATCCCGTCCAGCGCGCGTTCCATCATCGACACGGCGTCGTTCGTTCTCTCGGCCGCCACGTACGAAGTCGCGAGCGTTCCCATCAGCGGAATGCGCTGTTCGAGCGGCACGGCGGAATCGTCGCAATACGGTTCGACGAGCGAAATACAATCGCGCCCCTGCCGTACGAGTTCGATCGCGTAACGGGACACGATGCTGTAGCGCAAAGTTGCATCCCGGGACGCCTCAATTGCGGATTTAAAGTCGGGCTCGGCCAAGTCGAACAGTCCGCGCGCGGACTTGAGCATGGCGCTCAGGCCCAAGACGGCCGGATCCGTCTGGCGCACCTCGGTGCCGAGCGCATCAATCGCCGTGGAAAGTGCATCGCTGTTACCGCGATCGAGAAGCGAAAAGCCATTGGCGTGCAAGCAGGACAAAATCCGTTCGCCCGCTTTCGCTTTTGCATAGAGCAGGAGCGCATCGACGTCCTGCCCTCGCTCTTGCAAAATTTTTGCCGCTTCGCTCAGGGAGCGTTTCCATTCCGCATCGCCCGATCTGCGCAGCTCCATCTCCAAGAAGTCGCGAAACAGATCGTGATAGCGGTATTCGCCCGGCGCGGTTTCGCTCAAGAAAGTCGCCTTGGCTCGCAGGTCGTCCAAAAACGCGGACGTGGCGCCAAGCGCCTGCGCGACGCCGCTGTCGAACGTTGAAAAAACGCAGCTTGAAAGCGCAAAAGCGCGCTGCGGGAGCGACAGCGCGGCGAACACCTGCTCGGCCAAATAGCGGTAGATCATTTCGCGCGTGCTGAACGCCGCCGTTCGTAAGTCCGCAGAGTGCGTTCGGGTTCGCAGCGCTATTGTGAGCGCAACGGGCCATCCTTCGGTGAGGTGGCGCAGCGCTTCGATCTCCTGAATATCCACCTTCGCTTCGGTTTGCGCCGCAGCCGCCAGCGCCTCGTCGGTGGTCAAGCGCAGCTCGTCCTCGCCTATGGGGATATCCATGCGTCCGTACGCTATCCACGTCGCGACCGGCAATCCGACGTCGCTGCGCGCGGCGATGATCCACTTTATGCGTTCGCCGGTGCGCTCGATGAGATCCGCAAGCAGCGCGATGGAAGCGGGATCGGCGGCGGCATAGTGCAGGTCGTCGATCACGATCGTGCAGACCGCTCTTTTGAGATGCTCGGCGAACCAGTCGGAAATTTGCCGGACCGGCTCTTCGCCCGCGAGAACCCGCTCCTGCATTGTCGGGAACGACGCCAGCGCGGTCGGTGCGACCGGTTCGAGCGCCTCGCTTAAGCGGCGCACGAAGGCAAGCAGACTCGCATCTTCACGATGCACGTCGTATCGCACTGCTTCCAGGTGCGAGCTTTCGATGAAATCGCGCAGCGCAACGCTCTTGCCGAATCCCGCGGGCGCGACGATCAGCGTGACGGGAAACCGCGTCGCATGTTCGAGGCGTTCGTTGATGCGCGCGCGCATGAGCTCCGGCTTACGTCAATTCGCCGGCCGCTTCCCGCACGATCCGCCGCAATTCCTCGATCATCAAGTCGAGGTCCGCTTCCTGCGTGCGGTGGTTGGTGATGCATGCCCGCATCACACGCCGCCCCTCGACGGTCGTTGAGGAGATGACGGCGACGCCGCCCTCCTGAAGGCGCATCACGCTCTCGTCCGTGAGTTGGTCGAGCACCTCGGGGGATAGTCCCGGAACGCGCGGACGGAAACACACGATTTGGAGATCGACGGGCCCGGCGACCTCGAAGAGTTCATCCGCTTCGAGCTTGCTTTCCAGATAGCGCGCCTGCTCGCAATTGCGTTCGATGCCGCGCGCCAGACCTTGCGCGCCATGTTCCTTGATCGTGAACCAGACTTTGAGCGCGCGGAAGCCGCGGGAAAGGTCCGGCCCGTAGTCGGTAAACCACGGTTCGCCGGCAGCAAGACCGCGTTTCATGCGCGTGATGTATGGGCCTTCGCTCGCGAACGTCGCGCGATGCATCTCGCCGTCGCGTACGAGCACGCAGCCGGCGTCGTACGGTACGTGCAGCCACTTGTGGAAATCGAAGGCGATGGAATCCGCGCGCTCGATGCCGCGCAGCTTGGGCCGCAAGGTTGGAGAAAGATACGCCGCCGCGCCGAACGCGCCGTCGACGTGAAACCACAAACCTTCGCGATGCGCGAGCTCTGCCAGCTCTTCGAGCGGGTCGATCGCGCCGACGTCGACGGTTCCCGCGTTGCCGGTAAGAAAAAACGGCTGCAGACCCGCGGCGCGATCGCCGGCGATTGCTTGCGCAACAACGCGGGGGTCGACGCGATGGGCGGCGTCGATCGGCAGCACGCGCAGATGTGCCGAGCCCAAACCCGCGTTCTCGAATGCTTTACGCACGCATGCGTGCGTGGCCGCGGAGGCGTAACCGACGAGCGGCCGCGTTCGCTGGTCGAGCCCGTTTTCGCGTACGTCGTGGCCGAGCGTGCTCGTGCGTGCGACCAGCACCGCGGCCAGATTCGCGGCCGAGGTTCCGGTGAGCAGCAAGCCGCTTGCGGTTTCCGGCCATCCGAACAGATCGCGAAACCACGCGACGACTTGACGTTCGACGTACACGGCGCCGTGGTCACGCCCGCCGACGTTCGGGTTCATCACGGCCGCCAGCATTTCCGCAATCGCGCCGGACGGCGTGCCGGTGCCGTTCACCCAGCCCCAAAAGCGCGGGTGAACGTTGCCCGTCGCATACGGCAAAATCGTTTGCGTGAATTCTTGGTAGACGTCATCGAAGCTGCGCCCGTCTTGCGGCATCGGAGTGCATAACCGCGCTTTCACCTCGTCCGGAACGGGCCGCCAGACGGGGCGTTCCCGCACGTTTTGAAGGTAGTCGAGCGCGTCGTCGAGCGCGCGGTGCGCGGCTTGACGGAAGCGCTCCCAGTCAGCGGGATCTAACACGGTCGATCAATTTCTGAAAAGCGGCGAAGATGAGGCGGGCGTGCGAGTTCTTATAGCCGAACAGCTCCGGATCGTCCCCGGCATGCACGACCATCGCCGGATCGGCTTCGAATACCAGCAGCCGGCCCTGCGGATCGATCGAACAATCCACGCCGACGTAGTCCAGTCCCATGACCTTGGCGATTTCGCTCAGCGCCGCTCGCAGCGGTTCTTCGAACACGCGCTCGAAATGAGCCAAGTAGAACGCCTCTTCCTCTCGCATCCACGCCGTCTCGCGCATCGGCGCGTTGTAGTAGTGGATCATCCATTGCGGCGAGATCGCCAAATGGTGCGCGTACGGCACGCCGTCGACCACAATGATGCGGTATTTGCGATAATAACCGTCGGGTGAGCGATAGTCCACGAACGGCATGACGTAAAACGCCTGCGCCGGGACGCGCTGCAAATATTGCGCAAGTTCCGGCGGATTGCCGATGCGCGCGAGATCGCGGCCGGCTTGCGATCCGACGGGGCGAACGACGATCGGGAAATCCATGCCGAGCGTTCCCGTTTCGAGCGTCTCGCGCGCAAGCCGCGAGGTGGCGGGCATGTGGAGGTGCGCGATCGCCGCGAGTTTGCGCGCGACGTTTTCGCGGCTCCCCGCCAAAATACTGAGCGGGTCGTTGATACTCGGCAGGCCCGTGCGCCGCACGAGGTCCGCGGCGAGTGCCAGCCACGGAGCGTTTTCATCGGACTCCGCGATAGCGGTGAACACGACGTCCGCCTGCGGGATGGCCGCGCCGGCGATTTGTTCGGGCGAGAGCAAATACAGCTTGTGCACCGTCGTTGTTTGGGAATCGACCAGAAAATCCACGGGAACGTTGGCTTGCCAGTCTCCGGGGACGAGCAGCACGAGCAGGCGCCGCTTTTCGTGGGGCGCATATTGCGTGAAGAGCGATTTGCGTTCGAGCACGTGCCGCTGGTGGCGGAGCGCTTGCGGAATGTTGCCGTCGATCTGCTCGATTTCGTACATTGCAAGATGCGCGGCCATATCGTCCGGCGCATTGCGCAGCACGCGTTCGTAGCATTGCCGCCCTTGCGCGAACCGGCCCATGCGCACGTGCAGCGATCCCAGTCCCGCAAGCGCCGCGCAGAGCTCCGGATCGAATCCCAGCGCCGTTTCGTATTCGTGCTGCGCCGCATCGAGTTCGCCGCTTTCGACCAGCACCGTCGCGAGGTTCACATGCAGCAGCGCTACCTCCGGCTGTGCCGCGATTCCCGCGCGGAATGCGTCCGCGGCCTGGGCGAGCTCTCCCTGCGAATGGAGAAAGACACCGCGTCGATTTGCCTCGATTGCTGCGGGCGAAGTATCCGGTGGCCGCTGCGGCTGCGAGATGGGCACTGACCTCCTGTGTATCAGTCGGGCGTAGCTGTCTTGGCCCTTCTCTGTTTGTGTTTCGGCGCCTACGCCGCGCGGATGCGGATGCGCGCGAGCCTGGCGGCGGCGCGACTCGACGCGGTTGTGCGCCGGGAATCCGATGTGCTGGAAGCCGTTCGCGTGTTGACCGCCGCGTCTCGTGAATCGACGGGCGCGGTTCTGACCGCGCTCGATCGCACGCTTCGGGTACTCGAGCCCTCGCTTGATGCCGTACTCATCTTCGCTCCGCAGGGTGAAGAGCTCGCGTGCGTTTACGCCGCGGGCTCGCGCGCCGAACATTTCAGCAGCCTGCGCGTGCGGCGCGATCATGCAGCGTCTCTGCCCGCGCGCGCGGCGCTCTGCGGACACCGTGTCGAACTCGCCGGCGAGGTGCGGCCGATTATTCCCACCGATCGCGCCGCGATTGCGGTCCCGATGGTGGGGGGCGAAGGACTCTGCGCGGTGGTTTACGCGGCAACGGCCCAAGACCGCATCGGCAGCTGCGATCTCATCGTGCGGGCGGTTGCGCAGGCGGCATCGCCGTACGCGCTTGCGGCCGAACGCGAAATCGACCGGCACAGCGCGACGTATGACGGGTTAACGGGTCTGTACACGCCGCGGGCGTTCCGCGCGAAGCTTCAAGAAGAACTCGCGATCGCGCGCCTGAGCCGCCACTCCTCGCTCGCGTTGTGGTTTATCGATACCGACCACTTCAAACGCGTGAACGATACGTTCGGTCACGGCGCGGGCGATGTCGTGCTGCAGCGCATGGCCAAT
>DASSZL010000051.1:0-10826 GCA_035713505.1 Vulcanimicrobiaceae bacterium
AAATGAGTGCTGCCGCGCGAAGGCGACGTTCTGGTTTCTTGATGCCCACGACCCGCGACCCCGTAATGAAAGACCGCCGCTGACCAAGGCCGGCGGGCGGTCTGCCGGATTTCAGGCGAGCGGGCGGGCGCTCCTTGTGGATACGGGTCAGCTATGGAGTTGCGGATGTTCCTGCGTGAGGCGGGCCGCGTAGGCGGCGGGGAGATTTTCGAGGATCGCGCCGACCGAGTCCGGCGACATCAGCGCAAAGACGCGCGCCACGTAATCTTCCGGAAGTTTCTGAACGATCTTCGCTGCGGCTTCGGAATCCATGGCCTCCCAAACGGATGCCGTGCGCCGCATGTCCGGGCTCGCCTGCGCGCTCAGATCGGCCGGAGCCGCAGTCGCTTGCGGCGCGGCGGCGCGTGCAGCGGGCTTCGAGGCTTGCGCGAGGGCGGCTTGCTGCTGCGCGCTGTTCACTTGGGTCTGCAATTTCGAAATTTGTTTATCGTCGTCGCCCAGCTGCGAGCGCGTGTCGGCGAGCTGCTTCTGCAGCGAGGCAATCGTCGCGGTCTGTGATGCGATCGTGCGCTCTTGTCCGATGGCCGTGAAGGGCGCGGCAATGGGTTGCCACACTGGCGAGGTCGCTTTCCAAACCGGCGAGAGCGGTCCGGTCGCAATCCAGGTCCGCGACGGCGTCCACCACAACGCGGCGGTCAGGAGCGCGAGGGCAACCACGGGCGGCAGCACGCGCTTCCACGGAAACGGTTTCTTACGTTTGCGAGTAACAATCATTGGACGTCGGTCCTTGCGAAGCGGCGGTTGTTGGTGTCGTCCAACTCCTTTTGCTCTTGCGCGGCTTCGAAGGCTTGATGCTCTTCGAGACGGCGGTCCTTCAGTTTCTCGATCACCTTGCGGTCCTTGCTTGCGGTGACGAGATCGGCGCGCGCGCGTTCAACCGCGGCGCGCCGCTGAAAGATGATTCCATGCTGCATGGTCATACAGCGATCCAGATACTCCAGGTGCGCGTAATGCCAGCGCAGTTCTTCACTGGTAAGTTTCGCGTGGTCTTCGCGCAGCGCCGTGGAGTAGCGTTTGAATTCGCCGTTGAGGCGCGCCAGTTCGTCTTCCGCCGCTTTGAGCTCGCGCGAACGTTCGGCGAGCACTTGCTGCTTTTCGTCTTCGATGCGTTCGCGATGGTCGAGCACGGGCTCGAGCGTGAATTTGAACTTGCCCATCATGCGACGCTCATGAGCTGCGCGAGGGTCTGGTCAAAGCCCGGGGATTCGTAGATGCCTTGCTTGAGAAAGTGCCGGATGGCTTCGATCTTCGAGAGCGCGAGATCCACGCGCGGATTGCTGCCCGGCACGTAGGCGCCGATGTTGATGAGATCTTCGGCATCGCGATACGTCGCGAGCACGTCGCGCACGCCCGACGCCGCGGAATAGTGGTTCTGATCGACCACGTCGGGCATGACGCGGCTCACGCTTGCCAGCACGTCGATCGCCGGATACTGATTTGCCGCCGCGAGTTTGCGCGAGAGGACGATGTGGCCGTCAAGAATGGAGCGAACCGCATCGGCCACGGGCTCGTTCATGTCGTCGCCGTCGACGAGCACGGAATAGAGTCCCGTTATCGTGCCCACGTGCGAGGTGCCGGCGCGCTCCAGCAATTTCGGAAGCAGCGCAAAGACCGAAGGCGTGTAGCCGCGCGTCGTCGTCGGTTCGCCGATCGCCAGACCGACTTCGCGCTGCGCCATCGCAAAGCGCGTGACGCTGTCCATCATGAACATCACGTCGAGCCCCTGGTCGCGGAAGTACTCGGCAATCGTCGTCGCAACGAACGCGGCCTTGATGCGCACCAGTGCGGGCTGATCGCTGGTCGAAACCACGACGACGCTGCGGCGCAGCCCTTCTTCGCCGAGATCCCGCTCGATAAAGTCGCGCACTTCCTTGCCGCGCTCGCCGATGAGCGCGATCACGTTCACGTCCGCGGCGGTGTTGCGGGCAATCATGCCCAGAATCGTCGATTTACCGACGCCGCTTCCCGCGAACACGCCCACGCGCTGGCCTTTGCCGCACGTGAGCAAGCCGTCGATGGCGCGGATCCCAATCGCGAGCGGCTGCGTGATGCGCCGGCGCGTGAGTGCATCGGGCGGCGCGGCCGTGATCTTCGCCCGTCTCTCCGCGAACACGCGCCCTTTGCCGTCGATCGGATGGCCCAAGCCGTCCAGCACGCGTCCGAGCAGCTGATCCGTCACGCCGATTTCGAGCGGCTTGCCCAGGCTCACGACTTCGCTTCCGGCGCCGATGCCTAGCAGATCGCCCAGCGGCATGATGAGCACTTTGTTGTCGCGGAATCCGACGACTTCGGCAAGTACGGGCTCCGCAGTGCGCTTGTATTGGATGTGGCACGTCTCGCCGATCGACATGTTCGGGCCGAGGCTTTCGATCACGACGCCGATCACTTGGCGCACCTTGCCGTTTTGCCGCACGAGATCGACCGAATCGATCATGCCGATGTATTTGTCCGCCGAGAAAGCAGGCAGGTCGGTGGACATCGAACTCGCCGTACTAACTCGCTTGCGCGGGCGGATTGATGAGCGCCGGTTCGCTGGATTCGCTGACCGATATCGCATCCTCGACCGCGAGCAGACGGCGAACCTCGCGCAGCTGCGTCGAAATCTTCGCATCGATGTTGCCCGCATCGGTTTCGATGAGCACGCCGCCGCGATCCACGCGCTGGTCTTCGATGATGCGCATGTTGTCGATGTCGTTCATCGCCATCAGTTTGTCGCGGTGACCGCGCATCGTCTCGATGTCCGCGGGATTCACGCGCACCGTAACGGTCTCGCGATTCACCAGGCGCGTAATCGCCGCTTTGGTCATCTCGAGCACCGTATCGTTGTCGAGCGCCACGTGCTGATTGAGAACGCGCTCGGCAATCGCGACGGAAAGCCGCACGATTTCCGGCTCCGCGCTTTCGATAATCTTGTACCGCTCCATGCGCGCCATCTCCACCAGGCCGCGCATCGTCTCGAGCATTTCGTCCATTTCCGCTTGCGCCGCTGCACGGCCGTCGGATTCGCCTTGCTCGAAGCCCTGCGTTTTGGCTTCGGCTTCGATTTGCGCGACGCGGCGCTGCGCGTCGTCCACCAGCGCGAGCGCGCGCTCTCGGGCATCGCGGATCAGCGCTTCGGCATCCGCGGAAGCTTCCTCGAGGAGCCGGCTCGCCTCGGTACGGGCTGCGTCAAGAATATCGTCCACCGGAACGACCGCGGGCGCATTGGGAAACGCGCCGGCATTCTCCGGCGCGTGCATGTCCGCGAAAATCGGGTCGTCGTAAGGGATGGCGGGGCCGGGCCGCTGCGCCGTGATCGACGGCGGCTTGAGTTGGTACGTCTGCTGGGTGTACTGCGCACCCTTGACGACTCTGCCCATTTTTAACGGCGCTTCGGCCTAGCCTCCGTGGGCGCCGTCATACGAGCTTCTCGTCCTTCGCGCCGCGCGCGATGATGATTTGGCCGTTTTCTTCCAGCGTGCGGATGACGTCGACGATGGACTGCTGCGCTTTGCCGACTTCACGCATGCGGACCGGTCCGAGCAGGTCGATGTCTTCGCGCAGCGTCGTACCGGCGCGCGAGGACATGTTCTTGAAGACGCGCGCGAGCAGCTCTTCGTTCGCGGTCTTGAGCGCAAGCGCGAGGTCCTTGGGGTCGACCTCCTTGAGGATGCGCTGAATCGAACGGTCGTCGAGATTGACGATGTCTTCGAAAACGAACAGCAGGTTTTTGACTTCGGTCGCGAGCTCGGGATCGCGTTTGGCGAGCCCTTCCAAGATGTTCTTTTCCGTTTCGCGGTCGACGAAGCCCATGACGTTGGCGAGCGATTGCACGCCGCCGGCCTTCGCGAAATCCGCGCCGCTCACGAGCAGACGGCGGCCAAGCAGTTCGTCCAATTGTTCCAGCACTTCGGGAGCCGTCTTCTGCAGAATGGCGATGCGCATCGCCACTTCGGACTGCAGTTCCGGCGGCAGCGCGGAGAGCACGGCGCCGGCCTGATCCGGAGCCATGTACACGAGAATGAGCGCGATTGTCTGCGGATGCTCGTCCTGGATGAACTGCAGCAGCTGCGCGGGCTCGGTCTTTTTGATGAGTTCGAGCGGATTGCCGTGTTTGAGTGCCGCGAACAGACGATTGGTCATGTCGTCCGCTTGGCCCGCGCCGAAGGAGCGTTCCAGAATCTCCTTGGCGTACTCGATGCCGCCCTCGTTGATATACTTGAGCGCGATCGCGCGCTGATAGGCCTCGGTGATGACGGAGTCGCGCTTGTCCAGCGGAACCGTGGAGATCTTCGCAATCTCCAGAACGATGCGCTCGACCTCGTCTTGGCGCAAGAATTTGAAGATCGTCGCCGAGAGCTCCAGCCCCAGCGTGATAATCAGAATCGCGGCTTTTTCGGGCCCCGATACTTCAACGGACGGGAAGTCGCCGCCAAACGAATGCCCCCCGACGTCGGGCAGGTCAGTGGGGACGTCGCTCAGGTTAACGATAGGCGATTCCATTTTAAATGGCGCTCCGCCCTAGGCTGCGCGCCCCCCAACGAGTTGGGGCCCCCACGATCTCATGGCGCCTAAACGTTTGTGCTGACATACGCGCTTCCCGTGGGCGCCGCAATATGTTGCCGATCATTCTGCCAACCACAGTTTCACGAGTTTGGCGATGCTGTCGGGATTTTCTTGAGCGACCGTGGTGACGTATTCGATCATTTGCTCGCGCGTCAGGTCGGCAGCGGAACGAATCGGCGCGGCGATGCCCGGAGCGCCGTCCAGCATCGGATGTTCTTCGAACGGCGGCAGTTCTTCCGCCAGCGTCGAGTCGAACGACGGCAACTCCATCGCCGGTTTGAAGTTCGAACCCTTGCGGCGTGCGCGCATTGCCAGCAGACCCAGGCCGCCGAGCGCGCCGAGCGCGAGGATGAAGATCACGACGCCGAGCGGCACGCCCAGCATGGTTCCCGGAGCCTGCGTTACGAACGTGCCCGGAACCGTTGCGACCGTCGGGTTGAACGGAATCGTTTCAACGGAAACTTGATCGCCGTTCGCAAGATTCAAGCCCGCCGCGGCGACGACGAGGTTCTGAATCTGCTGGCGCATCGCCGGCGTGATTTGATACGGCTGCGCGGGCGTCTTCGAGGGCGTCGTGCTTGCCGGCGGCGCCACCGCCGCACTATTCAAAACCACTGCGACGCTGGTGGTCAGGACTTTGCCCGGCGCGTTGATGTGTTTGCTGTTCGACTCGGAAATGTCGTAGTTCGTCGTGCTTTCCGACTTGTTGTATTTGCCGCCCGGCGTCTGCTGCTGGCCTTGGTACGTCGGAATGTTCGTCGTCGTGCCGGGAACGCCCGCAGCACGCGCGGCGGCTTGCGCGCCGTTGTACGACTCGCGTTTTGATTGCGCCGAAAGCACCGTGCCTTGCGGCGCGTAGGTCTTTGTCTCGGTCGTCGTCGCGTCGAAGTCCATCTTCGTGGAGACGCGCGCGACCGCGTGGCGCGGCCCGAGCGTTTGATCGAGCATGGACTGAATGCTGGCCTGCACCGTCGCCTCGTAGCGCTGTTTGGCGGCGAGCTGCTCTTGCGTGAGGTTCAGCGGGTCGGGTTGATTGCTGTCGGCACCCTGCGGAGGTAAGAGCACTTGACCGTCTTGATTGACGATCGTGACGTCCTGCGGCTTGAGCCCTTCGACGGCGTGCGAAACCAGCATGGTGATGCCTTGCACCTGCTCGGGGGAAAGCTGCATGCCGGGCTTGGTCGTGATGGCGACCGAAGCGGTCGTCGGATTCTGCGTTGTGCTGTAGAGCGTCTGATCCGGCGAGGCGATCTGCACGCGCGCCGCGTCGACTGGATCCAGACCGCTGATCGTGCGCTCGAGCTCGCCTTCGACCGCGCGCGTCTTGTCGATCTTCTCTTCGAATTCGGTCATTCCGAAGTTCGTGCGATCGAAGAGCTCGTAGCCGGTGGAACTTCCTTTGATGATGTTGGCGCCCGCTATGGCGACGCGTTCGTCGGAGAGATTCGAGGCGGGAACCAGAACGGTTTTGCCGTCCGCGGAAAGCTGGTATGGGACCTTGTCGTCTTTGAGGTGCTGCGTGACGCTGGCCGCGTCGCTCGCGGATAAATTCGAAAAAAGCGGTTCATACGCCGGACGATTGAACGCGTATAGTCCCACGAGCGCGAGCAGCGCGAGCACGACAATGGAAATACCGCCGACGGCAACATTGCGGTTCGGGCCCTCCCACAATGTTCTAAACCGGCCGGCGAGATCGTTCCACATCACCGAGACGCGATCCAAAACGTCACCTAACCTCAAGCGCGGCCGACCGTGGCCTGCTTGCCGAACATCCGTGCCCGACAACAATTTTGTCTGACCAGCCTGAGCGCAAGGCCGGACGGACTACTAACCTGTAGTATCGGACGTTATCCACAGCGCTTTACGCCCCGATTTGGTACAAAACCAAACTTAACGGAGGTCATACAGCTAACTCCGAGCGCTCCGGGCCGACCGAGACGCAGTCGATCGGCACGCCGAGGATCGCCTCCAGACGGGCGATGTAGGAGCGAGCCGCTTCCGGGAGGTCGCCGATTCGGCGCACACCCGAGATGTCGTCCCTCCATCCCTCGACGTACTCCACGTCTACTTCCAAAGCGGATTGCCCGGCCGCCGCGAACGCAGCCGGCTTTCCATGCACGCGATAGCCCGTCACGATGCCGATTCGTTCGAATCCGGTTAAGACGTCGAGCTTGGTCACGATGGCGGAGGTGAGGCCGTTGATCCGCGCGGCATAGCGAGCGGCAACCGCGTCGAACCAGCCGCACCGCCGCGCACGCCCGGTTACCACGCCGAACTCCGCGCCGGCTTCGCGCAGCCGTTCGCCGGTCTCGTCCAGCAGCTCGGACGGAAACGGGCCGCCTCCCACGCGAGTGCAGTACGCCTTGACCACGCCGGCGACGCGCCCGATTTGCGTCGGACCCAGGCCCAGGCCGATGCATGCGCCTCCGGCAATCGTGTGGGAACTCGTAACGTACGGATAGGTTCCGTAACCGACGTCCAGCAGCGAGCCCTGCGCGCCCTCGATGAGCACGCGGCGACCGCTCTCCAGCGCTTCGTGCAGATATTCCACGCCGTCGACGATGTGCGCAGCGATGCGCTCGGCCATCTGAAGCGTCGGTTCTATCAGCTCTTCCGCACCCTTGAAGCGCAATTTGTCGGCCAGCGTTTCCTTGCGAAGCAAATCGCCGAACATGATGCCGCTTCGCGCGACCTTGTCGACGTACGCGGGACCGATTCCGCGGCCGGTGGTGCCGATGGCCTGCACACCGCGCGCTTGCTCGCCGGCCTTGTCCGCTTGGGCATGATAGGGAAACACGACGTGGGCCCGGTCCGAGATCCGTACGCGCGAGATATCGACGCCCATCGCTTTGAGCGAATCCAGTTCGCTCGTCAAACCCTGCAGACTGACGACGGTGCCGCCGCCGATGAACAGCGCGCAGCGTTCCTGCAGCACACCCGAGGGCACGATGCGCAGCGCGAGCTTCTGCTCCCCCACGCGGATCGAGTGGCCGGCGTTGTCGCCGCCGCCGAAGCGCGCGACCACGTCGTACTCGCGCGCGTAATAATCGACGATCCGGCCTTTACCTTCGTCGCCCCATTGGATGCCGACGATGATATCAGCCTTACTCATTCATGAATTCCAAGTCCGACGTGTCGCCCATCGGAATTTGCGGCACGCCTTCGAACGAGGTCATGACGAACTCGCTGAACAGCGCGTTCGGCCAGCCGAAATCCGGGCGCGTGAACTGTTTGGGGTCGTCGGGATTGAACGACTCGTGCAGCAAGTGATCGCCGGGATCGCTCGCGAGCAGTTCGTTGAGCACGTCCTGCTTCTCGCCGTGCGAGGCCGCGGTGAGACCCTGCATGACGAGCGCGAGCGGCCAAACCCAATGATCGGGCGTATGGTAACTGCCGATGCCGCGCGCGACGTTTCCGCTATAGAACGACGGGTTGTCCTGCGAGAGCAAGAACGCGCGCGTGTTCAAATAATAGCGATCGTTGTCGGGCATATAGCCGATATACGGCGCGGAAAGCAGGCTCGGCACGTTGGCATCGTCCGTCAGAATCGCGTGGCCCAAGCCGTCGACCTCGTACGCATAGATGTAGCCGTATTTGGAAACCGGAACCATGCCGTAACGCTGGATGCCGCGCTGCACTTCATCGCGCAGCGACTGCGCTTCGTGCGCCTTGATCAGATTGTGGTAGACTTCGCGTTCGATCTGCGCCATGTCGCCGAGCGCCACGACGGCAAACATCTCGGAAGGAATCAAATAGTTGTAATAGCACGCGTCATCGGACGGGCGAAACCCCGTCCAGATCATGCCGGTGTATGCGACCGGGCGCCCGCGCCCGTCATCCGAGAGTTCTTTGTGCGAATACCGCGAGTTGCGCGGATGGTCTTGCTCGCGCTCCATCGTCGCCAGAATCGCGTCGAACGCCTTGGACTCGTCCGGTGTGAACACCGAGGTGTCGCCGGTGACGTGCCAATAGCTCCAGGCGAGCGTTACCGGATAGGCGAGCGAATCGAGTTCGAATTTTTCTTCCCAAACGCGATAGTCCAGCGTGAACGCGTTCGCGTACGGATCGATCTGCAGATATTTCGCTTGGCGCGCGATGATGCCGCGAAGCAGCTCGCGGATATTTGGATCTTGCTTCGCGTAATAGAGGTAGGGGCGCACCTGGGCGCTCGAATCGCGAAGCCACTCCGCGGGAATGTCGCCCGTTTTGACGTAGGCCGTGCCGTCGGGCGCCATTTGCGCGAGCTTCGTCGTGTCGAGCAGCGCCGCGCGGAACATCGTCTGCAGATGCGCGTTCGGATTTTGATAATCCGCCGCGGCATTCTGGATCGATTGCAGTTCGAGCGCCGGCGACGCGGCGGGCATACAAAGCAAGAGAGCGAGCAAGCTAACGAGCGTGCGTTTGAACATTACTGCGGCCAACTTCCATGGGCGTAGAGCTCCGGTAACTCCCGGTATCGGCCTTTGTAGTCCAAACCGTAGCCCACCACGAAAACGTCAGGAATCTCGAAGCCGCGGTATTTCACCTCGATGCCCGCGATGCGCCGGTGCGGACGGTCGAGCAGCGTGCAGACCTCGAGCGAGGCGGGCGCGCGCGCGAGCAGCGTCTTGGTCACGTACTGCAGCGTGAGGCCGGTATCGATGGTGTCCTCGACGAGCAGCACGTCCCGCCCCTCGACCGAAGCCGAGGTGTCTTTCGCGAAGCGAATGCCTTCCGCGTCGCTGTACCGCGTGAGCGCGATGAAATCGAACTCGCATGGAATCTCGATTGCGCGCGTCAGATCGGCGACGAAAACCGCCGCGCTCGTGAGCACACCCACGATCATGGGATTCTTTCCGGCGTAATCCGCGGCGATGGAGGCGCCGATTTCGCGGACGCGCGCCGCGATCGTCGCTTCGTCGAAAAGACGCTGCGCGATCACGAAGCGCGAGCCAGCCTATTTGAGAAAATCCGCTCCACGTCGCGGCGTGTGAACAGTTTTATCGTGATGTCCGGAAACGCCTCACGCAGCAGACGCACCTTGCGGTTCTTGCGCGACTGCAGACGCGGGCTCTGCACCGTCATCTCGACGAACAGATCGTATTTGGGCAGATAGAAATCGGGGGCGAACCACTCGACGGCTTTTTCGTTTTCGTCCCGCGCGATGGGGAACGAGCAGGGCTCGTACAGCCACTCGACTTCGTAAAAGTCGAGGAGTCGAGCGAATTCGGCTTCGGTATGATGCGCGAACCGCGGCTGTTGCATTGCCACGGGCGTATATCTACGACGCGCGTGCCCCGGACTCTTGCTTGAGCGGGATGGCCGCCTCGAAGCGCGCGCCGCCCAGCGGTGAATCGGTCGCGCTAATCCCGCCGCCCGCACGCTCCGCGATCAGCTTGACGATGGCAAGACCGATGCCGGTACCGGGACGCGCCGCCGAGCTCGCGCCGCGCACGCGCAAAGCGAAGATCGACTCGCGCTCCTGCGGCGCGATGCCCGGGCCGTCGTCGTCGACGCTTATAACCGCCTCGCCGCCTCGCGCGGCGGCGCCGATTCGAACGAGTCCGCCTTCGCGGCCGTACTTGACGGCGTTGTCCAAGAGATTTACGACGAGCTGCGCACACGCGTCCGGATCGATGGCGGCGTGCGCGTCAATCGCCGGCGCGCACTCGACGGTCACGCCGCGGCTCCGCGCGAGCGGGCGTACCGCCTCACACGCCTGGATCAGTTGACCGCGCAGGTCGCACGATCGTCCCGTGAGCGCCTCGCTCGAGAGATCGAGCAGCGAGAATTCGAACATGCCCTCGAGCAGCCGCCCCATGCGCAGCGCTTCATGCTTGGCCGTTTCCAAGAAATGTTGAGCGGTGACGGGATCCGTGTCGCCCTCCAGCAGCGTTTCGATATATCCGCGAATCGACGTAAGCGGCGTTCGAAGCTCGTGCCCGATAGCGGAAAAGAACTCGTAGCGTTCGCGTTCGCGCGCTCCGCGTTCGAGCGCAGCGGCAATGTCGCGCGTGAGATCTCCGTGCGGGTCCAAACGCGTGAGCATCGTCCAGCCGGTCTCCACGCGCAGATCGGAGCGCAGCGAAATCGCCGCCGCAACGCGTTCGAGGACCGCTCGAATATCGGCAGCCGACGGCGCGCGGGATTCGCGAGACGGAGAGGTCATCACGATTGCGAAGACGTCGCTTCCCGGATCGTGGCCCGCACCGTCGCCCGTGCGAAGCATGCTTCGCGCGGAA
>DASSZL010000052.1:0-7892 GCA_035713505.1 Vulcanimicrobiaceae bacterium
AAACGCCGCAAAAAGCTCAGGCTCGTGTAGCCCGTTCCGAAATCGTCGACGGAAAGCCTCAGACCCAGACTTTTGAGCTCGTTGAGCAGCGCGATGCCGCCGGTGATGTCGCGCATGATCGAACTTTCCGTCAGTTCCAATTCCAAGCGCAATGGATCGATTTTCGAGCTGTCGAGCGTCGCCGTTATCGCCGTGAGCAGGCCCGCACGCTCGAACTGGCGCGCGGAAATATTCACGCACACACGCGGAACCGTGACGCCGGCTTCATCCCACTTATTGAGGTCCCTGCAGACGTTTTCAAAGACCCATTCGCCGACCGCATCGATGGACCCGGACTCCTCCGCGAGCGGAATGAAGTGGTCGGGCATGAGCAGGCCGAGCGTGGGATGCTGCCAGCGTACGAGCGCTTCGAATCCGGTGAACGCCATGTCCGAGGCACGGAAGATCGGCTGATAGTAGAGCAGCAGTTCGTCGCGCTCCATTGCGCTTCGCAAATCGCGTTTGAGCGTGATGCGCTCCGCGGACGAGACGAGCATTCCCGGGACGAAAAACCGCCACGTGTTGCGCCCGCTCTGTTTCGCCGAGAACATGGCCGCTTCCGCGGCCGCGATGAGCGAGGGCCCGTCATGCGCGTCGTCCGGATGCATGCTCGCGCCGATGCTCGCGGTCAAATAGACTTCGAGGTCGGCGGCGAGAAAGGGGCCTTCGAACGCGTCGTGAACTCGCTGCACGAGCGTTTCCAGCGCGGCGCGTCCGGTCATCTCGATGAGCAGGATGACGAACTGGTCTTCGCCGACGCGCGAAACCGTCGCGCCCTTGTCGGCTATGCGGACCAGCCGCGCGCCGACCGCGCGCAGGATCTCGTCGCCGTTCGCCGTGCCGTAGGAATCGTTGACGTCCTTGAACCGATCGATGTCGACCGAGATGACCGCAATATGTCCCTCGCGGCGATTCGTGATTTCAATGGCTTGCGAAAGGCGGTCTTCCAACACCGCGCGATTCGGCAAGTCCGTCAGCGGATCGTACTGCGCGAAGTACGCCAGGCGCTGTTCGGCGACTTTGCGTTCGGTGATGTCGAACGAGACCGCGATCGTTCCGACGACGCGTCCATCGAGATCGCGCAGCGGCTCCACGTGCGAATGCAGCGTTTTTCCGCCCCAAATATACTCGTATTCCGAGGGCACGCCTTGCAGCGCGCGCAGATGCGCGCGGCGCGCGGGGAAGCGCGATTCATCGGCGATGAGCGGGGAACTCGCGATACGCGTGCCGATCATCGCGTCGGGATTCATACCGAGCGCGCCGAGCTGCGCGCCCTCCACCGACGTAATCGTCAGGCTGGAATCGCACGTCGTGAGCAAGGCCGGCAGCTGCTCGAACAACAGGCGCAGGCGCATTTCACGCTCGCGCAGTTGAATTTCCATCGATTGGCGCGCCCGCCGGATCTCGCTGTCGCGCAGCGCGCGGTCGGCGGCAGGTCCAAGGCGTTTGAGATTGTTCTTGAAGATATAGTCGTACGCGCCGCGGCGAATCGCCTCAACGGCCGCTTCTTCACCGATCGCTCCGGAAACGATGAGAAAAGGGCTGTCGATCTGCAATTGGCCGAGCAGATCGAGCATGGCGAACGCGCTGAACTTCGGCATGGAGTAATCGCAGAGAACCAGATCCCACTGCCGCTCGATCAGCAATCGCTGCGCATCCTCCGGAGTGTCGGCGCGCTCGTGCTCGATGACGTACCCGTGGCGCTGCAGCGCCATCACGTTCAGTTCGGCGTCATCGGAGGAGTCGTCGATGCAGAGGACCCGCAGGCGGTCGCTCATGCAACCTCGGCTCCGGCCGGCGGCGGCGGCTCGTTCAGGACCAGCCAATACAGGCCCACTTGCCGAACGGCCTCCACGAATTCGTTGAAATCGACCGGTTTGCGCACGTAACTGTTCACGCCCAGCCGATAGCCGGCGAGGCGGTCTTCTTCTTGTTTACTGGACGTGAGCATGACCACCGGAATGAGCGAGGTCTGCGGATCGCCCTTGATACGTTCGAGCACTTCCAGGCCGGAGAGTTTGGGGAGTTTGAGGTCGAGCAGAATGAACTGCGGGAGGCCGCGCCCCTCGCACCTGCGGTCGAAGAGAAAGCCGCACGCCTGCGCGCCGTCGCTCAGAACGACGATGTCGTTCGCGATGTGATTTTTGCTGAAAGCGCGTTTGGTGAGTTCCACATCGTCCGCGCTGTCTTCCACGAGTAAGATGTAGGGTTTCATACAGTGCCCTCCACCGGCGGTAAAGTAAACCGGAACGCCGCTCCCGCGCCGACGGCGCCTTCCGCGCGTATTTCACCGCCATGACGGTGAACGATGCGCGCGACCGTCGCCAGGCCAATACCCGTTCCCTCGTACTCATCGGCGGTGTGCAGCCGCTGAAAAGCGCCGAAGAGTTTGTTCGCGTAGGCCATGTCGAATCCCGCACCGTTGTCTTTGACGTAATACTCGCGTCCGTCGAAGCCGAATTCGATGACGGCCCGCGGGGTTTTGCGCGTGAACTTCCATGCATTGCCGATGAGATTCTCGAGGACCGCGCGCAGAAGCATCGGCTCCCCGGTCGCGCGCACCTCCGGCGCGATGTGAAAACGCACGCTGCGGCCGGGCTCAACGCTCTGCAAGTCGGCTGCGATGGCGCCTGCAACCTTCGAGAGGTCGACGGCAACCGGCACGATGGCTTGCCGCGCGACGCGCGCGAGTTGGAGCAGCGCGTCGATGAGATCGCCCATTCGCCGCGCCGCCGCGCGCACTCGTCCCAGGTGGCCCCTCGCGGCGCCGTCCAGCACGGCGGCATAGTCCTCTTCGATAGCCAGGCTGAAGCCGTCAATGGCGCGCAGCGGCGCGCGCAAATCGTGAGAGACCGAATACGCAAACGACTCCAGTTCCTTGTTCGCCAGTTCCAACTGCGTCGTTCGCTCGGCGACGCGGCGCTCGAGTTCCTCATTCAGTTCGCGCATGCGCATTTCGCCGATTTTGCGAGCCGTGATGTCGCGCAGGTACACCGAGAGCCCGTCCGCCGACGGGTAAATACGCGCCTCGAACCATTGCTCGGTGCGCGGATTGAAGGATTCGTGGCCCATCGTTTGCCGCGTTTCGAGCGCTTCCCGATAATACTTGAGGTCGCGGTCATTTTCGCCGTGCGGCATGAATTCGCTCAGATGGTGCCCGATGAGCTCCTCGCGCGGACGCGCGTAGATCTCCTCCATGCGGAAATTGACGTACGTCACGACAAGATTTCGATCGAGCGCGGCAAAAGCGTCCGTGATGCTCTCTAGTACCTCGATGATGCGCCGTTTTTGTTCGTTCGTGCGCGTCGCCTCGCCGATGATCGTCGCGATCGATTCGACAAAGCGCACGTCGTTCGTCGTGAACACGCGCGGCTGCGTGGTATACGCCGAAATCACGCCGAGCGGTTCTTCCCGGGTTCCCATCAGCACGCACATTCCGGCGCGGACTCCGGCTTCGGGGAAGCCGCGCTTGTCGGAAAAACGGGGATCGATGCGAACGTCGCTCGCGACGATGGCTTGGCTCTTGCGCAGCGCCTCGCCCGCCTGCGAGTGCAACTCCATGTCGTCGCGCGATTGCGCGCAAGCGGTCCAGCCCTGGCTCACGGCGCCTCGCAGCACCTGCGCTTCGTGATCGTACAAGTGCAGTTCGGCGATCGGCACGTCGATGTACACCTGCAGCATCTCCAGGGCATCGTTCCAAAGCTGCTCGATGCTTGCGCCCGAGAGCGCGAGCCGCCCGAACGCGATGACCGCCTGCATCTGCGCCGATCGTGTTTCCAGTTCGCGCTCGGCCTTCATGCGTGCCGTTACGTCGCGAAAATAGACCGAGATACCGTCGGCCGAGGGATAGGCCTTGACTTCGAGCCAGCGCTGACTGGTCGAGGAGAATTCGGTGAACTGCACGGGTATCTGGTCGCGCATGGCGCGCGTGTATTCGCGTTCGAACGCGGTGCCGCGCGCGCGTGGAAACGCGTCGAGCCAATACTTTCCGGCCACGTCGGCGTTGCCGGCGCGAAGCAGGTTGCGCGCTTCGGCATTCATGTAGACGATGCGCCATGCCGAATCCAGCGCGAAAAACCCGTCGGTTATTCGCTCGAGCAGATGCGCGAGGTCGGTCCGCAGCAGCGGAACGTCCGCGGAATTCGCTTCCGCCATGCCATCCCTATCTTCGGCAAAAAGGGGCATCGCAATAACGGCCGGTAAAAAACGCAGCAATGGCCACGTTCAAATCCGCCGCCGTCCTCGCCGTCTGTTTTTTGGCACTCTCCGCGAGAAGTCCGCTATCGGTTTCGGCATCGCCGATTGCCGGACTCAACCAATGCACGGTCGTCGCCGTACAGATGCTCGACGACGTGGACTCCGCCGACGCGCAGCCGGGCGATTTCTTCCGGTTCGAGACGATGAATGCGGTTACCGTGGGCAACAAAATCGTGATACCGGCCCGAACGATCGGCTTCGGCGTGGTCTCAATCGCCTCGCCGGCCGGGCCCGCCGGGCGCGCCGGCACGCTGGTACTGGAGCCGCGTTACCTCGTGCTCCCCAGCGGCGAGCACTTCGGGGTCGTCCTGGATCACAACGCAAGCGATCTCCAGCGCAGCGGCACCAGCGGGAACATGCCCGGATACTTGGGAGCGATTCCGATTCCCGGGCTGGGGGCGGCCATCGGCATCTTCAACTATTTCCATCACGGCCGCAACATCGAAGTCAAGCGCGGCACCGCGTTCGCGATATTTCCGAGCGACGCGCCCTCGAGCGAGCGCTGCCAGAATCATCCGGATCTCTAGCATGCTCGCGCTCCTTCTGTCCATCTGCTGTTTGGTGTCCGGTGTCGTTCACGCGCCGTCGGGCACACCGATCTCCGGCGCGAAAATCTCGCTGAGCGGCGCTGCCGTAATAACGGCAACGAGCGATGCGCGCGGCCGCTTTTCCATGCAAGCCGCACCGGGCATATACCACTTACATGCATTTCGCACCGGGTACGCTCCGGTCACGGTATCGCCCGTGCACGTGAGCGGCGACACGACGCTCGACGTCACGCTTGAAGCGGCGGATTCTCCGCAACTTCGGACGATCGGCACCGTCACGGTGAACGGGCGCCTGGCGCGAATCAGCGGCGCCATACCGTCGGTGATCATGACTCGCGCGGACCTGGAACGCACCGGCGGGGATCGCATCACCGAAGGTCTGCTCGACATTCCCTCGCTCGACGTGCAATATCCGCATAACGGGGGCTCTGCCGGTCTTGCCACCGTCTCGCTGCGCGGCCCGGATCCGTCGGAAACGATGCTCACGCTCGACGGGCAGCTCCTCAACGACGCCAATACCGGCGACGTCGACATCTCGCAGCTTCCGGTCGCGGCGTTCTCCTCAATCGACGTTTCCGAAGGCTTGGGCCCGCAAGACCTCGAGGGCAGCAGCACGATCGGCGGCGCGGTAAACCTCATTTCGCTGCGGCCGACGCGTGAAGCGCATTCGGCGTATTCGCTCTCGGCCGGTTCGTTCGGCCAAAGCGAAGCGTGGTTCAACGCAACCGGTTCGCAAAGCAAATTCGGATATGCGTTCGCGCTCGACGACCAGCAAGAAGCCGGCTACGTGAATGAAACGGATACCGTCTGCTCCTTCGATTACTCGACCTGCGCTCCGCAGCACTTGGGCTCCGGCACCTCGCAGCGTTCGGCTCTTGCGAACGTGACCTACGCTTTTTCGCAGAGCTCCGACATCGGCGCGCGCGTATTCACGCTTGGCGACACGCGCGACCAGAGCGCGGGCATTGCGGGAATCGACGCAGCGAGCGGCGTTCTGGTGGGTCCCGGCCCGCAAACGCTCTCGCAAAACATTCGCGCGTACGAATTGCACGGCCGTACCGTGCTGGGCGCCGGTGAACTCGTCGGCAGCCTCTCGCGCGCCGACGACAACGTCGGCATCGCGGGCGGCGGCATCTCCAATCCGATGTACGACCTCTCGCACGCGGACGAGCGTACCAACGAAGCGCTGCAATGGGGCCGCTCGTTCGCGGACTCGAGCTTCGCCTTTGGCGGATATCTGCGGCAAGAGCGCTTCGCCGCTCCGGGCGCGGTCCCCGAGCTCACGCAGACGATCGCGTCCTATTTCGCTCGCGCGGCATGGCGGCCGGCATCGAGGCTGCATCTGGGCGCGGGCGTTTATCTCTCGAATTACTCGACGTTCGGCTCGAACGTCGACGGGCGCCTGAGCGCGGTCTACGACACCGATCCGCAGACGTCGCTGCGTTTCTCGGCCGGTACGGGCTTTCGCGCGCCGCTGCTCATCGAGCGCTACGTGTTCTCGAGCGGCGAATTGCCGCCGCCGGACAATAATTGCGTGATCCAAGGCCAAGGCAATCCGAACGAAAAACCCGAGCACGCGACGGAATACGAACTCGGCGTCTCGCACCAGTTCGGTTCGAACGCGACGATGGACGCCTCGTTTTACCGCACGAATCTGCGCGACCCCATTGAAAACTACTATCCGGGCAACACCTGCCCCGCGACGAGCTATTCATACCCGATCAACATCGGCAACGCGGTCTATGAAGGCGCGGAACTCAAATTCATCCAGCGTTTTCCGCGCGCGCACACATTCGTGACCGCCATGTACGGTTTGAACGTCGCCTATCCGGCGAATATGCCCGAGACGATATCCAATCCGACGTCGGGCGCGTACATCGTGAACAACGAGCAGTTCCCCAACATTCCGCAACAGCAGGCTTCGCTCGAGGGCGATTGGGGCTACAACGGGTGGCACGCGGCCGCGACCGGTGTTTTCCGCGGCACGAACAACCCGCTGAATCAGCCGCAGGTGATCTTCGTCGACGCGGCGGTCGGGCGTCAGATCGCGCCTCACCTCGACCTCACGCTCGCGGGCACGAATCTCTTCAATGCAGCGGCGGGAAAGTTTCAAGTATTCAACGGCGGCCGCCCGTATTACGGAGTCGTCGGCCCGGGGCAGTACGGTCCGTTACCGACGAATCTGCTTACGGTAGAGCCTGCCGGCGTGCGCCTCATTCTGACGCTGCGTCATTGACGAACGCGGCGATCGCCGGTAAAACGGCGTCCGGCCGATCGCGATGCGGCGCGTGTCCGCATTCCGCCAGATAGAGCGTGTCCACACGCGCCTGCTGCGCGTCGCTGCGAATCGCGTCGAGCTGCGCGAGGGTGCCGTACTCGTCGTCCACGCCTTGAATGAGCAGCAGCGGCACCCGTATCTTGCGGACCGATTCCCCGATGTTCCAGGAGCGGAACTGAGGATGCAGCCAGATGTCGTTCCAGCCGTAGAACGTGCGATCGACGTCTTGATGATAGCGCTCCAAACGCTTGCGCAGATCCGTGGATTCGTACGCCGTTTTGGCCTGCGCGATGCTTTGCACCGAGACGTCCTCGACGAACACGTGCGGCGCTTCGGCGATCACGCCGCGCAGACGCGCGCCGATTTCTCCCGCGTAAATGAGCGCGATCGAAGCGCCGTCGCTCTGCCCGGCGAGCACGGCGCTGCGGATGTCGAAAGCGTCCAGCATATCGGGCAATGCTTCAAGCGCTTCGTCGTGCATGTACGAGACGGCGCGCGCTCCGTCAAGCGTCTGCGAAAAACCGTTGCCGTAACGTGAATAGGCGAGCACGCCGCAGCCGGTGAGCCGCGCCAGATCCGCGGGCACGCTCTTCCACATACCGGCGGACCCAAGTCCTTCGTGCAAGAGCACGAGCACCGGCCGGTCGCTCGACCCGGCGATATACTCGGCTTCGATGCGTCGTCCGGCCGCGGTTACGTAGCCGATGGGACGAACTTGAGTGAGAGAGAATTGATGCAGTAGCGCGTTCCGCGCGGCGGCGGCCCGTCCT
>DASSZL010000053.1:0-7428 GCA_035713505.1 Vulcanimicrobiaceae bacterium
GTATCGCAACGAGCCGGATATTTCGATGCCGGCCGAAGACGTGAGCGTCAGATTCAACGGAACGTGGGGCCAGCTCTTGGGCACGTCGTGGTCCTCGCCGGAATACGCCGCGCTCATGGCGGAAGTGCTGCAGTACTGCGGCCTCTCCGGCGGTCTGGCGAATGCCGTGAACGTGCCGTACTACGTCGCATCGCACTATCCCAGTGCATATCTCGACGTCACGAGCGGCAACGATCAGTTCGGGACCACGACGCCGTATTACACGGCGGCCGCGGGCTACGACAATGCCAGCGGCTTCGGCGTGCCGTACGGCATGGCATATGCGAACACCGCGTGTCCCGGCAGAACGAAAGCCTCCGGATTGCTCGTGCGCTCCGCGTTCGGCAGCACTGCCGTTCAGCCGCTTGCGGCAAACGCGCCGCTCGACGTGACGCCGCGCGTGAGCGGACTGGCCGATCGCGGCCGGCGTTCGGCCGCCGCAATGACGCGCGTACAGATCGTGCTGCGCTCCGACGCGGATCGCTCCGCGGTGGAACAGGCGCTCGAGCAGGCGGGCTTCACGATCGATCGGCGTTATGAGTATCGCGCGATCGTGCACGCGCAAGCGCCGAGCCAAACGGTCGAGAGATACTTCAGCACGCAGCTGCACGACGTACTTCAGGCACGCTACGGAACGCGGTACATGCCGGTAACCCCGATTGCATTGCCGCAATCGGTTGCGCCGTACGTGCGCACGGTGAATCTGGACAACGTGGTGACGCGCCACGTTTTGAACGGCGCGCCCCTAAGCGTTCTCTAGGCCTTGCCGCCCATCTGCATGTGATTCTGAACCACGTCCCGCTGTTCGGGCGCGGGAATCATCTTGCTTACGTGGGGCGTCATCCGAGGCTCACCTGAGGTGCGCCTGGTTGCACGCATCACGTTCGTGCTCGCCGCGTTTGCATCAGCCTGGAGCAAAAGTGAAGGCGCTGTAACGCAAACCTAACACGAGACGCTTTTTGCACCGCGTCTCGCTAGTTAGGTTTGGTTTAGGATGAGTCCCGAACTGCTCACCGCGGTTGCGACCTTCGGCACCGTGCTCGTTATTGGAGCGAGCGCGGTGGCCGCGCTCATTCAGCTGCGCCACATGCGGGCCAGCAACGAGTTGGAAGCGCTGCTCTCGCTGCAGAAAGAGTTTCAGTCACCGCCCGTTCAGGCGGCGCTGCATTACGTGCAGGAGCAACTCCCGCATCACATGCAGGACGAGCACTACCGGGATGAACTTGCCGCCATCGGTTTCATCAGCGCCGAACGCCATCCCGAGCTGCTTGTCTGCAACTGGTTCACGCAGATGGGGACGTTTCTCAAGCACGGACTGATCGGCGAGTCGACGCTGATGGATCTCTATGCTCGCTTGGTTCGCTACTATTGGAATGCGCTGGCGCCTGCGGTAGCCATCATGCGGCGCAAACGCGGCGACGGGCAATACAGCGAGTTCGAATATCTGGCGCTGCGCGCTGCCGCATGGCTCGAGCGCAACTCGCAGGGCGTATTCCCGCGCAACGTCGAGCGCGCGCCGCTTGCGGATCCCTGGCGCGAGAGCGATGAAAAACGCGCGGAGGGCTCATTCGCGCTCAAGGGCATCGTCAGTTTGGAACGATCGCGGTAGCCTCGATCTCGACTTTCGCGCCCTCTTCCAGCAAATCGGCGACCTGCACGAGCGTCATCGCGGGATAGACCTCGCCGACGATCGCACGGTAGGCAGCTCCGATTTCTTTCGCGCGTGCGGCGTATTCGCGCTTATCGGTCACGAACCACGTCATCCGGACCAAGTGGCCGGCGGATGCCCCGGCCGCATGCAGTACGGACATCACGTTGCGAAGCGCTTGTGCGGTTTGTTCGACGAAATCGGCGGACACGATCTCTTCGCGTTCGTTCCAGCCGACTTGGCCCGCTACGAAGATCTGTTCTCCTCGCGCGGCAATCCCATTGCTGTAGCCGCGCGGCCGCTTCCATCCCTCCGGCTGAATGATGCGGCTCATGCGTAATCCGCCGCGCTCGTGACGTCGGTTCCGGCGTTCGCTTTGACCGCGCCCAGCACGAGCGTCAGTACGACGGTTACCGCCAGATTCACGATGAACGCGTAAAACATGTTCGCGCCTGCCACCACGGTGCCGCCCACGTGCAGCGGAAAGAAAGTGGCGAAGTTCGTGCTGACCGCCATCCAGGTGGCCGCCGCCATGCCGGCGATCCATCCGGCGAGCAGCGCCGCCGGGTGGAACCAGCGCGTATAGAGTCCCAGCACGACCGCCGGAAATATCTGCAGGATCCACGCTCCGCCGAGCAGTTGAAAATTGATCGCAAACTGCGGCCGGACGAATGCGGCGATGGAAAAACCGCCCGCCAGCACGAGCAGCGCGATATAACGGGCGGTGTTGAACTCGGAGGCCGGCCGCGTCTGACGCGCGCGGAACGTTTGCAGAATGTTGCTGGCGAATAGATTCGCCGCGCCGATCGACATGATTGCCGCAGGTACGAGCGCGCCGATCACGATGGCGGCAAATGCAACGCCGGCGAACCAGTTCGGAAAGAATTGCGAGAAAAGCGCCGGGATGACCTCGTTGTTGTTGGCTGCGATCTGCACGTGCGCGGCCAGCGCGCAATAGCCGAGCAGGGCGATGAACGTGAGCAGCAGGCTGTAGAGCGGCAGCAGCGCGCAATTACGCTTGATGACCTGCGCGCTTCTGGCGCTGAGCACGCTCGTGATCGAGTGCGGATAGATGAAGAGCGCGAGCGCGGATCCGAATGCGAGCGTCGAATACGCGAAGAACAAGTTCGGCCCGAGGATGATCGATGCAGGCTTGGGCCTGGCCGCGAGCGCGGCTTGCGCGGCATCGAAGATGTGCGCCCAGCCGCCGAGCTTTGCCGGAATAATCGCGAGCGCGACGATGACCGTCAGGTAGATCAGCGTGTCTTTCACGAACGCGATCATCGCCGGCGCCCGCAGACCGCTGGTGAACGTGTATGCGGCGAGCAAACCAAAGGCGATCACCAGAAAGAGCAGCGCCGAGGCGTGGCTCGAGGCAAGACCCGCGCGTTCCAGCACGGCCTGCATGCCGACGAGTTGGAGCGCGATGTACGGCATGACCGCGAGCACGCCGGTGATCGCGACGGCCAGTTCCAGCCAGCGGCTTCCGAAGCGGTCGTGCACGAAATCGGCGGCCGTCACGTAGCCGCGCCGTTTGGCGATGCTCCAAAAGCGCGTCATGATGAGAAAGACGAGCGGATAGGCGATCGTCGTGTACGGCACGGCGAAAAAGGCAAGCGCCCCCGCGCCGTACGCCAGGGCCGGCACGGCGATGAACGTGTAGGCGGTATAGAGATCGCCGCCGAGCAAGAACCACGACACGATCGTGCCGAATCTGCGCCCGCCCAGCGCCCATTCGTCCAGTGTGTTGACCTTGGCCGCTCCCCAGCGCGCCGCGAGGAATCCCAGAATCGTAACCGCGAGCACCAGCGCGATGAAGATGATCGTTCCGCTACTCACGGGTCGCCTCGCGAGTAGCGAGATAGACGCACCACACGATAAGCGCCGCCAGGACGATCCACAGGATCTGGTACCAGTAGAAGAACGGGAAGCCGAACAGCGAGGGTTCGCGGCGCGCGTAGAACGGCGGAACGAGCGTCGCCACGAACGGCACCACCAGGAGCCAGTAGAAGAAGCGCTTGCTCATGCGCGCTGACGTTCGCGAACTAGCGTTCCACGCCTTGCGTGCGCTGCGCCCACAGCGCCGCAAGCGAATACGTGCCGAGCAGCTGCGAAATGGCCATACCGCCGATGCATACTGCGGCGCCGATAATCTGGTGCGGCTCGATGCGGCTGCGCAGCAGCGCAACGCTCAGCAATCCGGTCACGACGGGAAGACCGAACGCAAAGAGCGATGCCCGGCCTGCGCCGAGCTGCGAGATGCCGTAGCTCCAAACCGGAAACGTCAAGACGATTGGAAAGACGACGGAGTAGGCGAGAACGCCCCAGTCGGCCGGCGTGACGGCGTTCCAATTTTGCGAGATCATGCTGGGTATGGCGCCGGGGAGAATCATGATCGTGCCGATGGTCATCGCGACCGCGACCAAGGCCACCGGCGTATAGCGGTCGAGCAAACGCGCCGTGAGAACGTTGAACACCGCGAATACCGCAGCCGATGCGAGCGTGAGTCCGTCGCCTATCGCGAAGGTGACGTGCCCCGCGAAAGCCCCTTCGAAAATCGCGACGCCGAAAAGCGCTACTGCCGCTCCCAGCCATCGCCCGCTGCGCACGCGTTCCGTGCCTCCGAACGCGACGATCGCAAGCGTCATCATCGGCGCGAGCGTCGCAAGCAGTGCGGAAGCGAACGGCGTCGTGTGCGCCAGGCCGATGACCCACAGATATTGGTACGCGCCGTAACCGCACGCGCCGCACGCGATCAGCAGCGGAATGTCGCGCTTTTCGATATGCACGCGTTCGCCCATGACCCGTGCAAGCAGAAAACTGAGCGGGGTCATGGCGAGAAAACGTAATCCGGTAAACGCGAGCGGGCGCAAGTTCGCGACGGCGTATTTGACGAGGACGGTGTTGAGCGCCCATGCGGCGACCACGTACAGCAAACTGAGGTAAATGAGCGTTCGCCGCGGCTTCACCCGAGGGTCATACCCGATGGAAACCAAACTTCCCGGGTGATGCTGGTGTTTATCGACAACGCGGGCGTGCAGCTTTGCATGGAGCGGCGCGGAAGCGGGCCGCGCCAGGTGCTCATGCTGCACGGCTGGATCAGCGCTCGTCGCATGTGGTACGGCGTGGCGGATCGACTCGATCCGAACCAATTCACGCTGCATTTGCTGGATTTTCGCGGCAACGGGCTGAGCGATCGGCCGGAGCATGGGCACGACCTGCACGGTTACGTATCCGACGCGCGCGCGGCGCTTGCGAGCATCGATGGGCCCGTGCTCCTTGCGGGGCACTCCATGGGCGGGAAAGTGGCACAATTCCTCGCGAGCGAACGGCCGGAGAACCTCGAGAAACTCTTGCTCGCCGCGCCGGGGACCGCTTCGGGCGGACGCCCGAGCGAGCGTCATCGTGCGGCCGCGCTGCGCAGCTTCGGCAGTCGCGCGAAGATCGAGGCGTTTCAGCGTGCGGCGATGGCGCGCACGCTCGAACCCGCGGTCATGCAGCGTATCGTCGACGACGCGCTGGTCTCGCAGCGCGAACACTGGCACGGCTGGTACGATAACGGCCGCTTTGCGGAATTCACGGATCGCTTGAAACGTATCTGCGTTCCCACGCTGTGTATCGGCGGCGCGAAAGATCCGCTCGTCCCGCCGAGCCGCTTGCGGCGCGACGTGTCCGCGCTCATTTCCGGCTGTCTGCTCGTTACGCTCCGCGAGGCGGGCCACAACCTCCCGGTCGAAGCGCCGGACGAAATCGCCCAAGCGATTACGTCATTCTGAGGGTTCAGGGACTCCAACCCGTCGGCGCGACGTGCGTGCTGTAGGAAGAATCCCCCCAGGCGCTGCCGTCCATGCACGCGCTCGTGTCTTTGTTCCGGTACTCGACTCGCACCGCCGTGTCGTCCGAAATGCTCGAGGCCGATGCGCATGGATTCGGCGTAGCTGGCGGAGCGCCGCCGTCATCTCCGGCGTTCGCGGCGCTCAATACGTTATCGAAAGCGCCGTCGCGCGCGCCGGCAATCGCAACGTACGGAGGTGAATCGAACGTGCGAAGCACCACTGTGCCGGTGCGCGCCGCTATGGAATAGCCTTGTGCGTTCAGGACGTTTACCGTAATTTGCGCGCTCACTCGCCCTTCGGCAACATAGCTGTTGGTTTGAACGTTCGGGGCGCAATTCGTCTGCGATGAATCGCATGCCGGACCGGGAGTCGCCGGGGCCGTCTGCGTCAGCATAATCGTCTCTGCCGTAAGATACGTGCAGGCGCTGTTGGCGCATGCCGCCGGAATCGGCGTGAACGAGGGCGCGGGATACGGAATGCCGCCGCGCTGCATGTCGGCGGCGACGCTCTGCTCGAGTGCGGCGGCGGCGCGCTCATAACCGGAGGAGAAGTACGGCCGCGTCATGCGCTCGATGCTCATGCGCGTCATCGCCATTCCCGCCGACAGAATAGTCGCGGCGGCGATCGCGATGAGCGCGACATACGCGAGAATGCCGGCGAGCATCGATGCTACGGAGCCCCGCTGGGCATCGGCACCAGACCCGGGCGCTCGAGATGCGATCCCGGCAGCGGCGCCTTGACGGCGAGCTGACCCGACATCGTGACGACGCCGGAGTCGTTACGGCCGGGCTCGGGCGTATACCGTACGGTCACGGTTATTTGCGCGGACGTTCCGCTGCCGGCAATTGTGGTCGTGATCGTTGCGGGCGCCGCGGCGGCTTCGGTTATGGGAAGCGCAATGGTTTGCGTTCCGGAAGGCGCGGTGCCGGGAGAACCATACTTCCACGCGTTTTGCGCGACGCGCAGCGTCTGCTCCGCGGCAACCAGCGCCGCGGTTCGCGCGGGGCCGCCCTGCTGCCGGACGTACCTGCCGAATTGCGCGAGCGCAAAAAGCGTACCGCCTAGCGCGACGGCGACGATGCCCGCGGCGACCGCGGTTTCGACGAGCGTGATTCCGGACTGCCTGCGAGCCTTCACACCTGAGAGAGTGCCCCAGCGGCCCGCTTTCGCGCCGGATATTTTGTATTACGACTGGAGTTTTTTGCGCAATCCCGCGCGATACGCGGCGACGTACCCGTATTTCTGCAACATCAAGACCGATGAGCGGGCGCACGATCGTATCACGGATGCGTCGGTCCGCCGTAAAAGGCTCGAAAATATTTCGCCGAAGTTGGGGTATTATCTCGGTGCGTTGAAGTCGGTGCTGTGCGGCGCGACGTGGCTCCAGCCCTCACTCCGGTACGCGGTTTCGCCCCTCGGGATGGCCGCCGTTACCGGGGTTGCGTACCTGCAGTTACGCAACTCGCAGCGCCGGCGCGCGGCGGTGCTTGCCGTCCGCAGCCCTGGACGCGCGGTATCCCCGTATTGGATCGCTGCGGCTTTTCTCTCTGCGTTGACGCCGCTGGTCGATCTGCCGCATCCCACGCTGCGCCTTCGCAGTTGCCGTATCCCTCGCCACCTTGATCATCGCGGCCATCGGGTGGCGGCTCACGCTGATGCCGGCGCTGTTGGAAGGCGTCGATCTCCCGGCCGAGCAGTATGAGCTGCGCGGCTGGAATGCCCCGGGAGCGGTGTGACGCAACCCGCTATCGCCGTCGATCACCACATCGACATCGCCCCGTATCTGCAGATCGAGGAGCAGGTGCGCGGACTCATTCAGCGCGGGCACTTGCCTCCGGGAACGCTTCTACCGACCGTGCGTCAACTCGCGGGCGATTTGAACGTGGCGCCCAACACGGTGGCGCG
>DASSZL010000054.1:0-6649 GCA_035713505.1 Vulcanimicrobiaceae bacterium
GATGATTGTCGCGCCGCCGGCTATAAAAAGCATTGCTTTCGTTCGCATCAACGCGGTGATCGACACCAGGACGACCGACACTTCGAATAGTGTCGCAGAGACTTCGTACTTCTCGTACGACTGCATGTAGCGTTCGGATCGCTCGTAGTGGTCGTCGGATTCCTTGTCCAACTGCTGCGCCTGCGTCAGGAGGGTTTGCGATTGAGTGTCTTCCTTGGCAACCGTTTTCCGCATTGCCGAGAGGCCCTTGGGATTCGAGACCGCGCCCGAAAGCAGCATCGCGCGGTTTACTTCGATCTTCAGGCGCTTGGCTTGATAGTAATTCCAGGTATCGGTGGCCTTGGAACTCGCAAGGATCGCCTCGGTTTTGGTTGCGAGTCCCGAAATCGAGCTGTGGTTGGCGAATAACGTCGCCAGCGCGGCGAACACCGCGATGACCGCCGCCATAATAGGAACGAGTTTCGTACCTTCAGCGAGCTGTTCGTTCCGTTCTTTGGCTTCGTCGAGTGCATGTGCCGCGTTGAATTCGCCCATGCCGCGCGGGTTCTCGCCGCCCGCTTTGCGCCCCTATGCGCCGTACGAAATCGAAACGATCTTCAGCGGAACGTTTCCGGCGGGACGTTGCCACACGACGCGGTCGCCGGCGTGATGCTCGAGCAGCGCCTGCGCCAGCGGGGAGAGCCAGCTGATGCGGCCTTTCAGCGGATCGGCTTCGTCCTCGCCCACGATGCGGTACGTGCTGCGCTTACGATCCGGCCCTTCGACCGTCACGCCCGCGCCGAAACGCACGATCTCTCGCGGCTGTTCTTCCGGCCGCACGACGATGGCCGTGTCGACGCGCGCCTGCAGCTCCTCGACAGCGCGTTCGTCCCCGGACGCTTGCGCCGCGGCGAGCTGCTGTTCGAGCCCTTCCAGGCCTTCCGGCGTCACGTAATACGGATGCTGACGCTGGGGACGCTTCGCGACGACTTCGGTGTCGCCGTCGTCCTCTTTGACAAATGCGCGGCTCACGGTAAGGTAACGTATACCCGCTTTCTACGGAAATATGACGGCCGCACCATCAATACGATCGTCACGGAGAGCGCGCAGCGCCTGGGGGCCTTCTTCCAACGAAAAGGCGGCAACCCTCGGGCGCAGCCCGACGTCTGCGGCGACCTTCAAAAAATCGTAGGCGTCGCGCCGCGTCATGTTGGCGACGCTGCGTATCTGCCGCTCTCCCCACAGCAGCCGGTCGTAGTCGAACGCCGGCATACCGTCCAGATGAATGGCATTGATCGCAACGACGCCGCCCTTGCGGAGCGCGCCGAGTGCGGCGATGACGACCTCGCCGGACGGCGCAAACGTAACGGCGCGGTCCAGGCCTACCGGCGGGGACTCCGTCGCTTCGCCCGTCCACACCGCGCCCAACTCCCGCGCAAGCGCGCGATGCGACTCGCCGCGCGTCGCGACGTAAACCTCACAATCCCATGCGCGCAGCACTTGCAGCGCGAGATGCGCCGACGCGCCGAAACCATATAGTCCGATGCGCTCACCGCGCTGCACCCCCGCCACCCGTAATGACCGGAAGCCGACGATTCCCGCGCAGAGCAGCGGCGCGGCCTGCTCCGTACCCATGCCTGGCGGCAGCGGCACGGTGAAGTCCTCACGCACGGCTGCGAATTCGGCATAGCCGCCATCGCGGTCATAACCGGTGAAGACGGGCGCATCGCAAAGATTTTCCCGATCGCTGCGGCAATACTCGCACGTTCCATCCGTTCCGCCCAGCCACGTGACGCCGACGCGGTCGCCGCAGGGCAATTCACCGACGATTTGGTGACCCGGTACGACGGTGTCGCGGCGCGGCGAGAGATCCTCGTCGATAACGTGCAAGTCGGTACGGCACACGCCGCACGCGAGGACGCGCAGGACGATCTCCCCTGGGCGCGCCTGCGGCATCGGACGATCCTCCAGCGTCAACTCTCCGCGCGCGCCCGCATGGTGCACGAGCGCTCTCACCGCGCTGCGACGACCAGGTACACCGTGTACGCGGCGATTCCGAACATCATGTACGCAATGTAGTCCGTAAAAATGCCGCTGTGAAGCCCCCGCAGCTGTTTTAATGGATTGCCGAACGTGCGGGCGAACATCTCGGGAATGTGATCGCGGAACAGGCCGAGGAACGCCGCGATAATCGCCGCCGCCGTGACGCTCAGGTTGATTACGATATCTTGCGCCGTCCGCGGTTCGAACGGCGCGGCGGGAAGCGCGCGAGGCGCATTGTGCAGCACGGCGGCCACGTAATACTCACGGTCCACGAATGCATGGGACGCGCGCTCCACTCCGTGCCAGAATGCGCCGCTCATACCCAGCCAGATCGCGACGCCGAGCAGCATGACCGGCACGGCCAGCATCGTCCACGGCGTTCGCTCCAGATGGTCGCCGTCGCATTCCGGCTCTTCTTCGCGAGGCGAGTAACCCGCGATCTGCCCTTTGCCAATCGCCCAGCGGATATGAATGCCCGCGCGCAGCACCGCGCCAGCGTCGAGCGCAGACGCAAACGCCATGATCGCAGCCACCGCCAAAAGCGCGCGGTCTTTCATCGCCGCGTCGTAGAGCACTTTTGCCGCGGAAATAGCGAACGGCGGCATACCCGCCAGCGCCAAGCCGCCGATGAGAAAGAGAGCGCTGTTGAGCGGCGCTTTCGCGCCTTTTCCCGCCAGCACGTTTTCGTCGAGCGAGCGAAAGCGATTGAGATAATTTCCGGCGCAGACGAAGAGCGAGCTCTTTATCAAGCCGTGCGCGAGAACGAAAAGAGCTGCGCCCGCGATGCCCGCTGCGCCGAACAGTCCTATCGCCGCAACGAACATTCCCGAATGGCTTACCGTCGAAAACGCGAGCAGCCGTTTGAGATGGCGCTGGGCAAACGCCATGATGGCGCCGACGAGCGCCGTCGCGATGCCGACGCCGATGAACAATGCTTTGATCTCGTGCGCGTGCGGGCTGAGCGCACCGGAAAATACGGTCCAGTAGATGCGGGCGACGCCGTAAAGCGCCACCTGCACCATGATGCCGGAAAATAGGACGCAAATCGGCGTCGGGGCGACCGCGTGTGCGTCGTCGAGCCAAAAATGAAACGGCGCGACGGCGCCCTTGACGAAATATCCGGCGGCGATGAGCGCGAAGGACGCAAGAACCAAAGCATCGGCAGGGCGCTGCGCAAGCACCTGCCCGAGCTGCGCCAGGTTGAGCGCGTCCGTGCGCGCGTAGATGAGCCCTATGCCCAAAAGGACGACGAATCCCGCGACCGTGTTCGTCACCGCGAGGTTGATCGCGCCTTCAATCGCCTCCGCTTCCTCGATCTTGTGCGCGGTGAGCGCGATTGCCGCCGCCGACATCAGTTCAAACCAGACGAACATGTTGAACAGATCGCCCGTAAGCGCGTATCCGCACATCGCTCCCAAAAATGCCAGGAGCAGCGAATGAAACAGCGTACCGACGAGATCGAACTTGATCCACGTGTAGACGGTGGTCGAGAACACGAGCAGCGCGATGAACGCGGCAAGACCGGCGCCCATCGTGTCAACGGAAAAACTGATACCGAAGGCGAGCTGATGACGGGGAGTCCAGCCGCCCATCCAGTGCACCACCGGTCCGTTCGCCGACGTATAGAAGACCAGTGAGATTGCCATCGCCAGAACCGCCAGCGACGCGAGCGCCGCAATCGTGGAACTGAGCCACCGCGGCATGTGCTTGGTGAACGGCGCGAGCAGCGCCGCCGCCAAAAGCGGAATCGCCAAGCAAAGCGGCGCAAGAGCGCCGGCGGTCGCCGCGCTCATTCGCTCATCGGGCGCAGGCGCTGCGGGTCAATCGTTCCGCGGCGCCGGTGGATCTGAATGGTGAGCGCCAACATCAGGGCCGTCACCGTCGCGCCGACGACGATGTCCGTCAGCGTGAGCGCGTGCAAAATCGGATCGACCGACGGGCTTCCCGGCGGATTCGTTGAGCCAAAAATCGGCGCTCCGGCTTTCGCGTGAAAGTCGATGGAAAGCAGCAGCATGTACGTCGAGGACTGCACGACCGCCAGACACAGAACCGTATGGATCAGGTTCCGGCTTTGCGTGATGCCGAAGCAGCCGATCACAAATAGCCAGAAGGCCACTGCGTACGGAAAGAAGAGCGTCCACTGACTCATCCTTCTTCCTCTTCTTTTTGCTGCGTTTGCTTCAAAAATGCGAGCATCAGCAGGACGAAACCGCAACCGATCTCGACGAATACGGCGCAACTCAGGAAATAGATCGTGCCCCCGGACACCGTGGCGCCCGTTTGACCGAGCGGCATGATGTTTTTCAGAAACGCGCCTGCGATAAACAGTGCCGCGACGCCGAGCGCCGCGAACGAAAATGCGCCGAGGGATTCAAGAACGTCGAATGTTCGCTTGTGGGCCGTTTTCACGAACGCGCGCAGGCCTACGGCCAGGTAAATGCACGCCAGGGCGCCCCCGAAGATTGCGCCGCCCTGAAACCCGCCGCCCGGCGTGATCTGCCCGTGCGCGCCCACGTCCATGCCGAGCGCGGCCAGAAACGCGGTGAGCCCGATCGGGAACCAGCGGATGGCGCCCGTCTGCCCACGCTCGCGTTCGCTTTCAATAGGCTGCGCGTGCTCTTCCGCTTTGGCTTTCACGCTGCTGAACAAGAACAGCACGCCCGCTACCGAGGTGAAGAAAATGAACTCTTCACCGAGCGTGTCGAAGCCGCGATAGTCAAAATTCACGGCGGTCGGCACGTTATAGACGCTGCGCTCCAAGGTGGCGATCTGGAGCAGCATATCGGTGTATGCGCCGGAAAACGATCCGAACGGCGGCAACCCGCCTGCCGAGTACATCAGAACACCAAACGTGATGATTGCGCTGACGACATAAACATATGTCCGGATCCGCACGCTCATGTTTTGTCTCCGGTCTTCATCAGCGTGACGAGAACCATGATTGGAACGGCCAGCGTACCCACGGCGATTTCGGAGAGCGCGACGTCCGGCGCGTGAAGCACGAAAAACAGCAGCGCCAGCATCATGCCGAACGTCGTGTAGATAAAAATTTGATTCACGGGCCGTTTGCTGAATACGACTGCGCCGCCGAGAAACGCCACGAGCACGTACAGAATGATCTGCAGCAGGCTCATCGGTGCGGGGTCCGGCGATGTTCGGCGAGCGCAATCGCATGCGCGGTGATCGGTCCGCCGAGCAGGAGAATGACGACAAAAACCGCCGTCTTGACCGCGGATACGCCTACTCCCACGTCGATGAGTACCGCGATAATCGTGAGAACCGGCAGGGTGACGCTCGTTACACCCAGGCAGTGCAGCGCCGCCAAATTGTTTTTGCTGCGCACGATGCCGAGCGCCGAAAGCAGCGCAAACATCATGGCGGCGAACAGGACAACACCCGTCGCAATCTGGCGCGCCATTACAGCCAACGCTCCAAGAAGTGCCCGTACGCGATCGTTGCGCCGATCGAGAGCAGCGCGAGCGCGACCCCCAAATCGGCGAATTCCTCGGTAGCAAAGACAATGGAGAGCAGCACGAACTGCGTGGCGCCCAGCATGCCCGCGAGTTGCAGTGCGATGAGCCGACGTACCGTATCACCCGAGATGATGACCCAAAGCGCCACGGCCATCGGAACAAACAGCAGTTCGGCACCGAAGAGCAGGCCGTTGAACGTAGCGGAAACACTCATAGCGGCCACTGCTCCGATTCCAGCGGCTTATCGCGGGCGACCAACTGATGAACGAGCAGGTTGCCGCGCAGATCTACTTCGGCGACGATGGTGTTCGGCGCGGCGCACGTGCCGAAGATAACCAGCGCTTCGCGCCCCATGTCGAACGCGTTCCCGCGGTCGCCCGGGTCGTATGGAATGCGCTTGAGCATGCCGACGAGTTGGTTGCCGGTGCGCAGCGCCCAAATAATGCGCGCGCTTACCAGCAGCGCGTCGCGCAGCATCTGCGCCGGAACGCCGGAAAGATGCCGCAGCCAGCGCCAATACACGCGCGAGCCGGGCTTTGCGTGGTGAAGGGCGGCGGCTATAATGAGCGTGCAAAGGAACGCGATGATGATTCCGGCAACCACTTCGCTTACCGTCTGCGTGACGAACTCGATGACGTATGCCGAGAGAATCGCGAACCACCACAACGCCCAGCGCATCGCCGGTACTATACCCGTAATGCAGCTCGAAGCCGCCGCCGCCTACCACGCCCGTCACAAGCCGCAGGCGCTCCTCGTGACGCGCGGCGACGAAACGCTTTTCGAGCGCTACGACGGCGGATTTTCCGCCGGCGAGCCGCATGCGTTGTACAGCGGAACCAAGAGTTTCTGGGGCGTTGCCGCAGTGCACGCGCAGCGCGAACGCTTGCTTTCACTCGATGAAGCGGTATGGCGGGGCGCGACGGTTCGTGAACTGCTCTCGCTCACGGCGGGTGTGCCATTCGGCGGACTGGGCTCCGCTGTTCCTACCTACGAAAAGGCGCTTGCTGCTGCGCAGCGCAGCGCCCCGGGCAGCACCTTCACCTACGGCGGCATTCCGCTCCAAATCTTTGGGGCAGTGTTCGCCCAGCGGCTTCGGCCGCTGGGGATGACGCCCCACGACTATCTGCACGCCCGCGTCTTGGAGCCCAGCGGCG
>DASSZL010000055.1:0-7731 GCA_035713505.1 Vulcanimicrobiaceae bacterium
GCGCACGTGTTTCCCGATGCGGATGTGCCGGTGGTGCAACTGAGCATCGACGAAACCAAACCGCCGGAATATCACTTCGAACTCGCGCAGCGTCTGGCGCCGCTGCGCGACGAGGGCGTGCTCGTGATCGGAAGCGGAAACATCGTTCACAACTTACACGCCTACGCATGGGGGCGGCATCCGGCCGAGCCATTCGATTGGGCCCTGCGCTTCGAAGCGCGCGTGCGCGAACTGCTGCTCGCACGCGAAGATGCGTCTCTGGTGAATTACGAGTCGCTCGGGCGCGATGCGCTGCTTTCCGCGCCCACCCCGGATCACTATCTGCCGCTCATCTATGCGCTGGCGCTGCGCAGGGAGAGCGATCAAATCACGTTTCCCGTCGAAGGCATCGACGGCGGATCCGTCTCGATGCTCGCCGTCGACATGCGGTAGAGGCGCCGCTCGGCCCCGGCCGGAAATCCAGAGCGATGTTCCGCTATCTCACCGCAGGCGAATCCCACGGACCGGCACTGGCCGGCATTCTCGACGGAATCCCCGCGCATCTCCATCTGGACATCGAACGCGTCAACGCCGAACTGACCAAGCGCCAAGGCGGCTACGGCCGCGGCGGGCGCATGAAGATCGAACGGGACGAGCTCGAGTTTCTGGCCGGCGTGCGCGGCTCGTACACGCTCGGATCGCCTATCGCGGTGGTGATCCGCAATCGCGATTTCGAAAACGTGCGCGAATTGATGGATCCGATCACCGGTCACGGAAAACCGCTGACCAATCCGCGTCCGGGACACGCCGATTACGCCGGTGCGCTCAAGTATCGCCATCGCGACCTGCGAAACGTCTTGGAACGAGCGAGCGCGCGTGAAACCGCGCTGCGGGTGGGCATCGGCGCGATCTGCGCACAGTTCTTGGAAGCGCTCGGCATCACCACGCGTTCGTACGTGCATCGCATCGGGCCGGTGGAGGCTCCGGAGCTCGATGACTTCTCGCAAGACGACGTGGAGGCGAGCGAAGTCCGCTGCCCGCACGCCGCGGCCTCACAAGCGATGATCGAAGCGATCGATCGAGCGAAGAAGGCCGGCGATACGCTGGGCGGGCAATACATCGTGCGCATCGACGGCGTACCCGCAGGCGTCGGCAGCAACCGGCAGCCCGATACGCGCTTGGACGGCGTGCTCGCCGGCGCACTCATGGCGATGCAAACGGTGAAGGCCGTTGAAGTTGGTCTCGGCGCAGACGTTGCCTCACGTCCCGGCTCCGGCGCGCACGACGTTTTCGCGCTCGAGGGCGGCGAGGTGGTGCGCACGAGCAATCGCGCCGGCGGCATCGAAGGCGGCATGAGCAACGGCCAGCCGATTACGCTGCGCGTGAGCGTCAAACCGATTCCGACGCTGATGAAAGCGCTGCCGTCGGTCAATCTTCACGAAGGCACCGATGCGCCCGCGTCGATCGTGCGCAGCGACGTCTGCGTGGTCCCGGCCGCCGCGGTTGTCGGTGAGGCGATGGTGCGTCTGGCGCTGACCGCTCCGATTTTGGAAAAGTACGGCGGCGATTCCATGGATGAAACACTGGACAACCTGCGACGCAGCCGCGCGGCTGCGGCCGCGCTGTTTGAACCGGCGTCCGGCGGCATACACCAGGGAGTGCAATAGTGAAAAAACATATCGCGCTGACCGGGTTCATGGCCGCAGGCAAATCGACGATTGGGAAAAAACTGGCGCGCAAACTGGACGTGAAGTTCTACGACGTCGATGAAATGGTCGTATCGGCGCACGGCCCGGTGAGCGACATCTTTTACGCGCAAGGTGAGCAGCAGTTCCGGCGCTACGAGTACGAGGCGATATGCCGCGCTCTCGAAGAGGAGCCCGGCGTTATCGCGCTCGGCGGCGGAGCGGTCACGTACGACGAGAGCCTAAAGCTGCTGAAGAAGCGAACCTATCGTATTTTCGTGAAGGTGCCGCCGGAGCAAATCTTGGGGCGCTTGCGGCGCAGCCGCGTGGTTCGTCCGCTCATCGGGCCTACGCCTTCGCTCTCGAAGATCAAGGAACTGTACGCCGCACGCATGCCGCGGTATTCGCACGCCGACTACGTGGTCGAGGCCGAAGATTTGAGCACGGCGCAAGTCGTGGAGAGCATCGCGCAGTGGCTGCACAAGAAAAACGTTAAGTTGTGACCGACATCGTCGTTGAAGGATCCGTGCGCGAGCCGCTGCGCCGCTTCATGCGTGAGCGCGCCCTTACGCGCTACGCCGTGCTGTGCGATGCGAACGTTCTTTCGTATGCGCGCAGCCTGACGCGCGGCGTTCCGGGACGATTGGCGCTGCTGCCGTTCGCCCTGGGTGAGCGGCGCAAACGCCTCTCGACGCTCGAAGAAGTCCTCGAAGCGCTGGTTCGCAGCGGCGCGGATAGACAGACGGTGATTCTGGGCTTCGGCGGAGGCGTGGCAAGCGATCTGTTCGGATTCGCCGCCTCGGTGTACATGCGCGGTGTGCCGTACATTCACGTCGCGACAAGTCTTGTGGCCATGGTGGACGCGGCTATCGGCGGCAAGACCGGAGTCGATCTGAAGTCGGGCAAGAATCTCGCCGGTACGTTCACCGATCCGATTGCGATGTTCGCGCACGTCGACGCGCTGCGCACTTTGCCGTACCGGCACTTGCGAGAGGGCCTGGCCGAAGTCGTAAAGCACGGCATCATCGAGGGAAACGACTTGTTCGAAGCGCTCGAAACGCTTGCGCCGCACCCGTTCCGGCGCTGGCCGTGGGAAACGATCGTCAGAGACGCGCAAAACGTCAAGCGGATGATCGTGAGCGACGACCGCCTGGAGCACGGCATCCGGGAGACGCTGAATCTGGGCCACACCTTTGGACACGGCATCGAACGCGCGTCCGGATATCGCGTCTCTCACGGCGCCGCCGTTTCGATCGGTTTGCGCGCGGCGGGGCTGCTCGCGCTGCGCACGGGGCGTTTTTCGCGCACGGAGCACTTGCGCGTGCTCACGCTGCTCACGCTGCTGCGCATGCCGCTTTGGACGCGTGAGTCGCCCGCGCACGTTCATGCCGCGATGGGTGCGGACAAGAAAAAGCGCGCTGGACGCTTGCGCTTCGTCTTACCGCGCGAGATCGGCGATGTGGAATTCGGGGTCGTGGCGCCCGACCGCAGCGTAAAAGCGGTTCTGGAACGCATAACCACGCCGCCGGGAGCCGGCGAATTCCGCTAGTCCGCTGCGTCGACGCTTTGGCGGCGATCCGCTCGTCGCGCTTCGACCTGCCGCTCACCTATGATGCCGGCGAGCTCGATCTGCACGTCGGCGACGTGGTCCGTATACCGCTCGGGGCACGCGAAGAGATCGCGTTCGTGGTTTCGCAGCCGCAGCTGCGCGAGTCGGATCGTCCGCTGAGAAAAGTGCTCGACGCGCCGCAGGTTCCTCGCGCATTCGACGAAACCGGCCTGGCACTGGCCAGATTCGTGGCCGAGTATTATGTCTGCACCCTTGGCGAGGCTCTGAACGCGGTCGTTCTGGGCGCCGCAGTTCCGCGCACAGTGGACACCTTCGTCGTTCAGACGGCCGAGCCCAACCGGCAACGATACCCGTCCGTACCCGGAAAATTAGTCGCGCTCATCTGGGAAGAATTACGCGAGGGGTTCGCGCTCGAGCAGCTGTTACGGCATCCGGAAGCGCGGCGTACGGGCGATCGTTCCACGCTCCTGCGGCACGTCAACTCGCTGGTTCGAAGCAAGGATCTGCGCCGTGAACGGCGCGTGGCCGATCCGCGAACACACGAGTACCGCATCAAGGTGCTCTATCCCGCGGCGGCCGGTGTGCGCGGTCCGAAGGCGGGTGCGCTCCTCGAATTCGTTCGGGAACAACCCGGCGTGCCGCGCGCCGACGCGCTGCTTGCGGGCTTCTCCGCGGCCATCATGAACCGCGCGATCAAAGCCGGCGCCATCAGGGAGGAAGAAGTGCAGCCCGCAAAACTGCCGGCGGCGCGGACTTTGGGACCCGCGGAATTCGCGCCGACGCGGGAACAATCGGAAGCGATCGCAAGGCTCACCCAGCGTCTGGAATGTCGCGCGTTTTACGAGGGGCTGCTCTACGGCGTTACCGGAAGCGGCAAGACCTACGTGTACATCGAAACGATCAAGCACGTGCTGCGCGAAGGCGGGCGCGCGATCGTGCTCGTTCCGGAAATATCGCTCACGCCGCAAACCGCGCGCCGTTTCGAGCAAGCGTTCGGCGAACGCGTCGCCGTGCTTCATTCGGCACTTTCCGAACGCGAGCGCTTCGACGCGTGGCAGGCGTGCGCGCGAGGTGAAGTCGACGTCGTCGTCGGCGCGCGAAGCGCTATATTCGCGCCGCTGCGCAGCGTGCGGGTGATCGTCGTCGACGAGGCGCACGAATCGACGTACAAACAAGACACCTCGCCGCGCTACCATGCCGTCACGGTGGCGCGCGAACGCATGCGCCTGGAGAACGGCGTGCTGCTGCTCGGCAGCGCGACGCCCGCGCTCGAGGTCTATGCCGCCGCGAGGCAAGGACGCATCGAGATGCTCGAGCTCCCGGCGCGCGCCACGCGGCAAGCGATGCCCGCCGTGCGCGTCGTCGACATGGCCAAAGAATTCGAGGCGGGAAACCGCCGCATTTTCAGCACGCCGCTCGCCCAGGCGCTCGACGATCGCCTGCGCCGCGGCGAAAAAACCGTGCTGTTCGTCAATCGCCGCGGAAGCGCCGGTTTTCTCTTGTGCCGCGCGTGCGGTTTCGTTCCCGAATGCGCTCGCTGCAGCGTCTCGATGAGCGTCCATCGCTCCGAGGGGCTGCTGCGCTGCCATTATTGCGATGCGCAGCGCGGGCTGCCCGCCGCGTGCGAGGTATGCGGGTCGGAAACGATCCGCGAGTTCGGCGTGGGCACGCAGCGCGTCGCCGAAGAGGTGCAGCGCCTGTATCCGGATGCGCGGGTGGTCCGTATGGATAGCGACACGACGACGCGCATCGGCGATCACGCGCGGCTTTTGGACGAGTTCGGCAGCAGCGCGGACGTGCTCGTCGGCACGCAGATGGTCGCGAAAGGATTGGATTTCCCCACGGTGACGCTGGTCGGCGTGATCGCCGCCGATATCGGTTTGCACATGCCCGACTTTCGCGCCTCTGAACGCACGTTCGGACTCATCACGCAGGTTTGCGGAAGAAGCGGACGCGCGCGCCCGGGAGAGGCCATCGTCCAAACGTATTCGCCCGATCATCCGGCGATCGTTCATGCGGCGGCGCACGACTACGCCGGGTTTGCGGCCGGCGAATTGGAGCAGCGGGTGCAGCTCCGGTATCCGCCCGAGCGGCAGTTGGTGTATCTGGGCGTGATTGGGCGCAGCCGTCCGGCAACGCTCGCGCAGGCCCAGCGCTACGTCGAGCTCTTGGAGGATAGCGGAATCGCGGAAGTACTCGGCCCCGCGCCATATCCGATCGCCAGACTCAATAACGAATGGCGTTTTCGCATCGCGCTCAAGGCGCGCGATGCCGCGCCCGTTCGCGCCGTGCTGCGCGAGCGGATTCTGCCGGCCGCGCGCACGCATCGGCAAACCCGGCTGCTCGTCAACGTCGACCCGTAGGAGCCTGCGGCGTTTTCGGGTAGTATCGCCAGCAATGGCAACTCCCTCACCCTTGCCGATCCACGTCAGCAGCGCTACGCAGTTGCTGCCGCTGGCGTGGATATTGGGAGGCATCGTCGCAGGTCTCATCGCGTATATAGCGCTGGTGCGGCCGATTCATAACGCGACGGTTCGTCATGGGTGGCACGCGCTCGAAGCGGTAATGTCGATCGCCGGCACGGTCGTCGTGCTGTGGGGTGCGCTTGCCGGCCTCTATATCGGCATGGATCATCTGACGCTCTCCACGCGTGAGGCGATTTTCTTGGACCGCGCGATCGGCGCGCTGTTCATTTTCTCTCTCATGTGGATCGGCGCGCGCGTCGCGGGCGCATGGATCGAGGCGTTCGGGCGGCGCACCGACCACAAGCTGTTTTCCGTCTCGCTGTATTCGACGCTCGTGCAAGGCGCGATCGTGCTCATCGGCCTGCTCACCGTGCTCAGTTCGATGGGCATCGCCATCGCGCCGCTGCTCACGACGCTGGGCTTGGGCGGCCTGGCCGTCGCGCTCGCGCTCAACGACACGCTCAGCAATCTCTTCGCGGGCGTGCAAATCGTCGCGGCCCGCCAGCTGCGTATCGGTGATTACGTCAAGTTCGAGTTCGCGGAAGGCGAGGTCGTCGACGTCCACTGGCACAATACCACGATCCGCGATTTCCAGAACAACCACATCATCATTCCGAATTCGAAAATCAACACCGCGCCGTTCACCAATTACTCGATGTGCGTATCGGCGCTCATGATCCCCGTGAACGCGATGCTGCCATGGAAGGGCCCCGTGTCCGGTCTGTGCGCGATTGCCCAGACCGCCGCGTGTGACGCCGTGACCGACGTGGCGGGCAAACTGGAAGCGGAAAAGTGCGAAGTGTATCTCTCGGGCGTGAATGAGACGAACGTGCAGATCACGGCGCTGCTCCCGGTCGGCCATATCGAAAACCGCATGCGCGCGGTCAGCGGCTTCTTACGGCGTCTGCACGATGCGGCCGTTGAGGCGAACATGGGCGTTCCACGCGAGAAAACGGAGCAGCCGAGCGTAATCTGAGCCGGCGTTTCTTACGGCTGCAGCCGTCACCGGGAGAACGGCCGTTCCCCCGCGTTTCTTTCTCGTTCATGGGCCGCTGCGCGCCCGACATTCATGGATTCGTGAAGGCCGGGTTCGAGCCGGTGCGTGAGGCGTTCTCGGAGAATGTTGCGCGCAGACGCGAGCTCGGCGTGCGGACCCATGGGAAGAGAGCACGATGGTTGTCATCCACTCGGCAACCAAAGGACTCTCCGCGATGACCTTGGCGCTTGCCCATTCCCGTGGCTGGATGAGTTATGACGAGCGCGCGGCAACGGGCGCGAGGTTGTGTTGCGCAGCGCAATGTATTCGGTTATTTGAAACACCCGTGGCGGGCTAGATGCTCAGTTTGACTCCCGCAAGCGCAGCGGAGCGCCGGGAACGATGAGCTGCGAGAGCAGCAAGCCGGCGACGATCAGCACGGCAACGACCAGCGCGTTAATCGCCAGCGCCGCCGCGCCGGCATAGTTGTTTTCCGAGATGACCCACAAGACGCTTTGATAGCTCAGCGAACCCGGGACGAGCACGTGCAGCGCCGGCACCAAAAACACCGGTTGCGGCACGCGTAAAAAGCGCGCGCCGCCGTTGGCGACCAAGCCGCAGACGAGCGATGCCAAAAACGGCGCGACCTGGTGCGCGCCGGGGACTTTGCCGAATGCGTAGGACGTACCCAGCGCGACGATGCTCGCGAGAAACACCCACGCAAAATCGCGAAAGCGCGCGTCCAAATCGATGGACAAGCCGAATGAGAGCAGCGCGACCGCAACCACCCAGAACGCCGGTCCGACCGGATGCGGCTGCACGTCTGCCGCGTTGATAAACCCCGCGCCGGCCACGGCGAACCCCAGAAACGCCCCGCATCCGAGCGAGAGCAGGATGGCGAAGACGCGGCCAAGCCGCGCGGTGCCGGCGATGAGATCTTGATTCGCCAGTTCGTGCAGCGCGAGCGTGAGGGAATAACCCGGCAACAGCACGACCACGCCGGCGACGATCGAAATATACAAATTCGCGGGATGCACGAAGTGGGTGTATGCCGCA
>DASSZL010000056.1:0-16175 GCA_035713505.1 Vulcanimicrobiaceae bacterium
CGCAGCGACTCATCCATCAAGAGGAGCGCGCGAGCGATGCCGTGCCGCACGGCGCCGGCTTGGCCGGTCGGACCGCCGCCTTGGGCTTTCACGTCGATGTCGAAGCGCGTGCCGCTTTGCGTGGCTTCCAGCGGCTGGCGCACGATCTGCTGCAGCGTCTGACGCGGGAAGTATTCGTCGATCGGCTTCTTGTTGATGGTGATGACACCCTGACCGAGCGAGATGCGAACTCGCGCGATGGAGCGTTTACGACGGCCGGTGCCTTGAAAATTTTCGTTCACGAGAACTCCTACGCCAGCGGCTTCGGCTGCTGCGCGTCATGCGGGTGAGCCGTTCCGGTGTAAACTTTGAGACGAGTCAGTTGGACGTTGCGCATGCGGTTGGTGGGAAGCATGCCGCGCACGGCGCGCTCGATGAGCCGCTCGGGATGCTTGTCCTTCACTTGGCGGGCCGTTTCGATTTTGAGGCCGCCCGGATAGCCGCTGTGGCGGTAGTAGACTTTGTTGTCCCACTTCTTGCCGCTCAGTTCAATCTTGTCCGCATTGATGACGACGACGTGATCGCCGTCGTCGATGTGGGGGGTCCAGGTCGGCTTGTGCTTGCCCGAGAGCGCGCGCGCGATACGCACGGCGAGCGTTCCGAGACGCAGGCCCGCGGCGTCGACGATGTACCAGTCGTGCTGGGTCTGCGCGGTTTTCTGTTGGTAGGTCCGCATAACTGGGCCAGTTTACGGGATTTTTCCGTGCGAGTCAAGCGTTTTACGAGGAAACTTACTTGACAAGTATTTGATTAGTCAAGTATCATATTCCCCATGCTCACGGAAAACGTCGCGATTGCCTTAGGCGTGGCGCGCATTGACGCCTGGTTGCGCAAGCGGGTCGAGTCGGTCCTGCCCGGCATCGGCTTCACCGACTTCATCATCCTCAATGAGCTGGCGTCCGTCGTCGGGGGCCGGCTACGGCCCATCGACCTGGCCAATCGCGTCCAACTCACCGCATCGGGGGTGACGCGCGCGCTTCTTCCGTTGGCAAAAATCGGACTGGTCGAACGCGCATCGCACGAACGTGACGCCCGCGCGAGCTATGTCTCGGTCACCCGGGCGGGCCGCGAGCGCCTGGAAGAGGCACTCGACGCGGTCGATCGCATCGTCGGCGAAACGCTGGCGTCGACTATCACGCGCACCGATCGCATCGCGCTACTGGGGTTGTTCGAGCGGCTGGGCTACTGAAGCGAAAAACGAGGGCGGGAGCTCACGCGGAAACGCAAAGTCGCTGAACGTATATTCTCCGGTGTAATCGGCGTATTGCGAATAGATTCGTTCGCGATACGACCACACGACATGATCGACGACCAGATAGGGCCCCTGATAGGCCATCTCGACGTCGTACTTGCCCAGTCCGATCGACGAGTTCGCACTCGCAAGGAGCGCCACCGGTCCGGTGACCCGCAGACGCCAGATGTCGTATGAATGCGCGTCGATCCAGAGATCGTCCAGGTGCGCGCGCGCCGGATTTGCGCCGCGGAAGGCCAGATGGTATACCTCGCGTGACTTCAGGCGTTCCATGCCCTCATTCGCGCATCTCACCATGCCCCTCGCGCGCAGGACGGCAATCGTCGGCACGCCGGGCGGCGGCGCTAGCCACATCGATCGACCCGGCCCGTACGGCCCGAGCTCGGGCGGCCCCGGCTCCACCTCGCGCGTAAGGATCGGCGCGTAATCAAAGCGCTCGTCCGCGACGCGGGCCATACCATCGTCCCGGTAGTCGATGTGCGCAGCGCTGCGCAGCAGCGACTCGTCGTCATCCGTGATCGAGATCCGCTCGTCGTACGTGATGTATGGCGGATGCGCCGACGCGGCACTGTGCGTCAACGCTTTATCGTAGATGTCCCAGCATGACGGCGTTGCCGTCAGCGCGGCCAGCAGGAGATGTATCATCGGCTACCGGCAGACTTCCACGATGTGCGAGACCGCCGGCGCAGCGTCGTTCTCGGTTCTGCGCACCACCTGGCGCACACGCCATAGTTCTTTGGGCAGCGCGACGGGCGCCAAATCCGCCTGCTCGGAGGGCTCCGGACGCCCGACGCCTCCGGTGGGATCGCGCTTGGCCAGCACGGAGTTGCCCTCGTTGCTGACCGTTACGAACGACAAGATGTTGAGTTCGTCTTTCTGCCGGGCCAGAACGCGCTCCAGTCCCGACCGCGCTCGGTCGAAAGCCGCTCCTTCGCTCTGGTCCTTTCCGCGATAAGATGCCTGGTTGAGCAGCCCTTCAATCCGCTCGATATTGGCAACCATCGCACTGACCACGTCCCCGATGCGCTCGTTGTCCATCGACGTGAGGGAGCCCTCACCGCCGAGGTCGTCGGCGTATTCGCCTTGCGCGTCACCGCCCAAGCGATTGAGCAGTAGTTGCCCCTCAATCGTCAATTTGTCGTTTGCGAGCAGCCCGCCGGTGGCCGGCGCGAGTTTTTCGCGCAACACGGTGCATATCTCGCGCGAGCGAATGTTGACGATGGTCTTCAGCGGCGTTGGGGAAGGCTGCGGACTTCCCGCGAGCGCAGCGAGCAGTAGAAGCACGTGCATAGCCGCAGCATATCCGCCGGCGGCTATGACCGGCATCTGAAAAAAGTCACATGACTTTGGTCAGCAGGTAAGAACGCCGCCGTGCTCGGATGGCGGCAGGATGTTCTCTCGCCTGCGTGAGGAGCCGCTACGGCTGCTCATCTCGCTCGAAGCAACGATCGTCGGTCTCGCCTTCATCGGCGAGGCGGCGATGCACCTCGCGCATCTGGTGCCCGCGGTACCGCGATTCCCCATGACGACATACTCCGTCGCTGCATATTTTTTAATTGCGGGCGCAACCGCATGCGCCATCTTCGCCATTCCGCATGCCGCGAACCGGCGCTACTGGCTTATCGCGCTCTCCATTGCCGGGATCTGTGCGACGCGGGCTTTTCCGGCCCACCAAGTCATACCCCAAACTTTGGTGATCACGCTTTCAGCACGTTTGGTGTTTGCCTTTGGATTTCGGGGATTAGCGCTGGCATGTCTGGCCGAACTGTTGTCGGCAGCCTCGTTTGCGACAATCACTCATCTTCTTCAGCATATTTCCTACGTCGACATGTTCTTCGGCACGTATCTGGATGTTCTGCTTTTCGTCCTCATCTTCGGCCTGGTCGGAATCAGTTGGCTTTATGCGAACAAAGCATCGAGCACCGCCGCCGCCGCGGAGCGCGTGCGCATCGCGCTCGACCTGCACGATTCGCTCGGACACGGCTTGACCACGCTTTCCGTTCAGCTGCAGAACGCGGAGCGCCTGGGCGAATCAGATCCGGACCGCGCGCATGCGTATCTGCGGCGTGCGTCGGCAACGACCACGGAACTGCTGAACGATGTGCGCGAAACGGTTTCCGTCCTCCATGATGACACGCAAGCCTCATCGCCGCCTTTACTTGCACTCCTGGAGCGGCTGCGGACCGACTACGCGGCCGCGCACAGTGTCCGCCTGACTTGGGACGTACGCCTGCGCGGCGAGCCGTCCGGAAGGATCGCAACGGCGTTGTACCGCGTTTTGCAGGAAGCATTGACGAACATCGTCAGGCACGCGAACGCGACGCAGATTCACGTGCAGATAGAAGGCCGCGATCAAATCGTCGAGTTGCGCGTGCAGGATAACGGGCGTGGTTTTGCGGGCGAACCGGCCGCCGGGCACGGACTGTTTTCCATGCGCCAACGGATCGAATCCATCGGCGGCACGTTTGACGTCTCCTCGGAACTGGGAGCGGGAACGCGCGTTCGTGCGCAGATTCCGCTCGAAGCCGCCTCGTGAACATCCTTATCGCCGACGACCAGGCGGAGTTCCGCAGCGGTTTGCGCGATTTACTGAGCAGCGCGCCGGGCGTCGAGGTCATCGGCGAAGCTTCAAATGGCGACGAAGCCGTCGCGGCGGCGCTTCGTCTGGATCCCGACATCACGCTGATGGATATCCGCATGCCGGTCATGGATGGAATCGCCGCGACGCTCGCTATTCGATCTCGCAACCCGCAGGCGTGCGTGCTCGTGCTCACGACCTTCGACGAGGACCGGCTCGTACGCGAGTCGATGCGCGCCGGCGCGTGCGGCTATTTACTGAAGGGAACGCCGCTCGAGGACATGCTCGCCATATTCGCGCTGGCGGTTCGCGGATACACCGCTATCGGCAAAGGTGTGCGTTTGCCGGACCATCATCAGCATGCCGACGAACGCATCGCGCAACTTTCCGAACGCGAACGTGAGATTCTCGCGCTTATCGGCGACGGGCTGACCAATCGGGATATCGCGTCGACGCTCTTCCTAACGGAGGGAACGGTCAAGAACTACGTCACGCAAATTCTCAGCGCGCTGGGCGTGCGCCACCGCACCGAGGCGGCACTGCTTTGGCGGCGGCATTCCTGAAAGACGCCCGCTAAACGCGCGATCGGGGTTACCGAACGACGATCGTGCCGGCCTTCGTGAACGTCAGTGAGTAGCTTTGCCCTGGGCCCAGCACGCCGGAGTTCGTCACTTGCGTGCCGTCATAGGTCGAGCCGCCCATCGGCGGGGTGAACGGATCGCCCGGAAGTACCGGCAGCGGCCGCCCCGCGACGGGGAACGTCACCGTGTGCGGCGCGTTGTTCGACTGATTCGTCCACGTAACGGTACCACCGGCGGGCACCGTCACCGCCGAGCCGTCGACGTTCGTGTCGACGATGAAGCGGTTGACGATCGCGTGTGATGGCGCCGCCGCTGCCAGCCCCGGCGCTATGCCGGCGGCAATGTGCGTGCCGCCGGGTGGGTACGGAAACTGCGTAACCGCTTGCGCGGCGAGCTGCAAGTCCGCCGCGGTCTGCGCCATCGCCTGAGTTGAATACGAATCCTCATCGGCGGGGTACGCCGTGCCGGCCGGATTCACGACGACCCTGCCCACCATCTCCGGTTGGTGAATGATGCAGTAGTACGTGTAGGTGCCCGGTTTGGTGAATTTGAGCGAATAGCTGTACCCCATCGCGATGAAGCCGGAACTGGTGTACGTGCTGCCGTCGTACGTCGAACCGCCCGCGGGCTTGGGCGCCGACGGATCGCTCGGAGGCGGCGGCGTCGCTTGCCCGGCTCCCAAGAACGTCACGGTGTGCGGCTCCGCGCTCGGATACGTCCAGGCGACCGTGTCGCCCGCGTCCACGGTAATGGTGCTCGGATAAAACGCGAGTCCTTGGTACGCTTGCGAATGGGACGAGCCGCCCGCGTTCAGGCGCCACTGCGCGGGCGCAGCCGGTCACAGCAAGGCCGCCGCGCCGGCCAAGATTAATGGAGAGCGCCGCTTATTCATGGGAGATACTTGTACCGCGGCGTCGAATGATCCGTCCCGACGTGCAACAGTATCTGCAATTCTTACGGCACATCATGGAGAACGGTGCCGAAAAACACGACCGCACCGGAACCGGCACGCGCAGCGTGTTCGGCTACCAAATGCGCTTCGATCTCCACGACGGCTTCCCGCTGCTGACGACGAAAAAACTGCACACCAAATCGATCGTGTACGAGTTGCTCTGGTTCTTGCGCGGCGACACGAACGTACGGTACTTGCACGACCACGACGTGAGCATCTGGGACGAGTGGGCCGACGAAAACGGCGATTTAGGGCCTGTGTACGGCGCCCAGTGGCGTTCTTGGAAAGCCGCCGACGGCCAAACGATCGATCAGATTTCCAACGTACTGCAAGAGATCAAACGCAATCCCGATTCGCGCAGGCTCATCGTGAACGCTTGGAACGTCAGCGAACTGGAGAAGATGGCACTCGCGCCGTGTCACGTGCTATTTCAGTTCTACGTTGCGAACAGCCGGCTTTCGTGCCAGCTGTATCAGCGCAGCGCCGATGCGTTTCTCGGCGTTCCGTTCAATATCGCCTCTTACGCGCTGCTCACGCATCTGATCGCGCATCAGTGCAATCTGGAGCCCGGCGAGTTCATCTGGACGGGCGGCGATTGCCATCTATACAATAATCATCTGGAACAGGCGCAGCTGCAACTGACGCGCGACCCGCTGCCGCTTCCCGCGCTCGTATTCAAACGCCGCCCGCATTCGCTCTTCGACTACCGGTACGAAGACATCGTGTTCGCGGGCTACGAAGCGCACCCGCCGATTCGCGCGCAAGTCGCGGTGTAGCGTGCGCCGCCCGCGGGTTGTCTTCGTGGTGGCGCACGATCGCCGCGGCGTAATGGGACGCGGCGGCGCGCTGCCGTGGCATCTTCCCGAAGACCTCAAGCATTTCAAGCGGCTGACGCTCGAGAAGCCGGTCGTCATGGGCCGCAAAACCTTCGAATCGATCGGCAAGCCGCTTCCGCGCCGCCGGAACATCGTTCTCACGCGCAACACGGCCTATTGGCCCGAGGGCGTTGAAATAGCGCGTTCGGTGGACGAAGTGTTCGAGATGACGGCGGGCGATCCGCAGATTGCGATCATCGGCGGGGCGGAGATCTTCAATGAGTTCGCGCCTTACGTCGATACCGCGTTCGTCACCGAAGTCGACGCGGAGATCGACGGCGAGACCTTTTACGCCGCGCCGCAGCGCAAGTGCGTGCGCGAGGTCATCGGCGAATGTGCGGCCGATGAACGCAACGCGTATGCCGTGACGTTCGTGCGCTGCGACTACGTGGCGAACGCCGACGTTGCCGGCGGTTCGGTGAACGAGTCGAAGCCGTCTTTGTAGCGCACGCCGGCCAAATATAAGCCTTGCGGCGGCGCGGTAAGCCCAGCCGCCGCGCGATCGCGCGCCTGCAGAACGCGAGGAATGTCCGCCGGATCGCGACGGCCGTTTCCGCATTCGGCGAGCGTGCCGACGATCGTGCGCACCATGCGGTGCAAAAAACCGTCGGCGCGGATTTCGACGCGGATGACCTCACCGCGGCGTCCCGCCGTCAGCGATCTCACCGTGCGAATCGTTGGTCCGGTTTCCGGAAGCATGCCGCAAAACGAGCGGAAGTCGTGCTCGCCGAGCAGGTGGCGCGCTCCCTCCAAAAAGCGATCGAGATCGATCGGCATCCACGCTTGGTACGCGTAGCGCGCGAGGAGCGGCGAGGGCTGGGGGGCGTTGTAGATCGCGTAGACGTAGATGCGCTCCATCGCGGAGAAACGCGCCGAAAATGCATCGTCGACAATCGCGACCTCGCGCACGCTCACGTCTTTGGGCAGCGTGCTGTTGAGCGCGATCGCCAGGCGTTCAAACGGAAAAGCCGCCTGCGTTTTAAACGAGACGACTTGTCCGGTTGCATGCACGCCGGCATCGGTGCGGCCTGCGGCCGTTATCTTCACGCGGTGCCCCAGCAACTGCGAGAGCGCGTTTTCCAGTTCACCCGCCACGGTCCGCACCGCAGGCTGAAATTGCAGGCCGCTAAAATCCGTGCCGTCGTATTCGACGACGGCACGCAGCGTGGTTAGACGCTCACTGCCTCGCGGCGGGGGACCGGGCGCTTCTCGTCCAGATCGAGCAGGTCTGCCCAGCTCGTCACGTCCGTCCGATCCGGCGCGACCTCGCTGCGCAGTTTCAGAAAATACTCCAGCGAGGGGCCCTCGGGTTTGTGCGTCACCCATTCGTGGTTCCAGCGCTCGATTTCCGGCGCCGGCTTTTTGTCGACGAACGGCTTGCAATATGCCTCGATCTCCGCATCGCTCTTGGCGTTCTTGATCACCGTGAGCAGCTCATCGCCGTTCATCCCGAGGAACTCGAACAGCGCCTTGTCCATGGGACAGTCGTAGTTGTACTCGCCCAGGTTTCCGTAGGCCTTAGCCTTGCCTTTGTCGATGGTCCGCGGGAGCTGCACTAGACCGAAAAGTTTTTCGTGCACGCTGCGCGGATAGGTTTTAGTCAAATCCATACCGCGCACAACAGCGGCTACTCTTAATTGGTTGCAGAGCCGAGGTAGCCTAGCGGCCGATCCGAAAGCCCCAGGCCGCGAACCCGCCGATAATGCCGGTCCGATCCTTCAGGCCGTCGTAGCGGTAGTACGTGCCGCCGGCATAGTTGAGGTACCGCACGCCGTAGACCCAGGAATGGCGGCTTCCGTGCAGCGTCTCGAATTGCACGCTCGCATCGACGAGCGAGCCGGTTCCAAAGCCGGGACGCGCCCCAAATGCGCGCGCGTCATCCACCCAGAAGGTGCCGCGCTGATGCATCGACGGCGAAATGGCCGCGGCGATCTGCATTTGCGTGCCGCGCGAGATTTGCATCCGGTCCAAAATCTCATAGCGCAGGCCTGCAGCCCGTTCGGCCACGTGCACGTGCCCAAAGACGTGCCGTTGTGAGACGTACAGCGAGTCGCCGATGCCCAAGCCGATTCCCCCCTTTGGAAGCCAATACCGCAGCACGCCCGCGCCATAGCCGGCTTTGACGTCATACGGTGCCCTGGCAAATCTTGACCTCCCCCGAATCGGTCCCACTGCGGGCACGCCCTCCAGGAGCAGCTCGTACTGTTTATACGCGGCGCGCAGCGCATACAGCGGAAGCGACGCGACGGCGGCACCGCGCACGGAACCGTCGGCGTCTTGGTGCGCGCCGGTAAAAACTTCGCCGCCCAAGAAGGCGCGTACGATTATCGGAATGCGCGGGCGAGCGCACGCAGGTGCGGCTTTGTTGGGGGCATTCGGCGCTTCGCCGAACGTGCGCGTAAGCGCGACGTACGGCATGACCAGCGCGTTGGCATCGGCGAATTGCGGCTGCCACAACGAATCGAATGCCGCATTGTAATTGAGATAGCGCACGCCGTATGAAATCGCATACGCGCCGAAAGCATGCGTGAAGCGCGCGTCCGCGTCTACCTGAGAGGCGTGCTCCCATATCGGCGGCGTCGTGAAACCCCAGCCGGGCGCTCCTTGCGGCATCTGCGTTTGCGTATAGCGGCCATGCATTGCCGGGTTCACGGCAATGCTCACCTGCGCAGCATCGCGTGTTCGCAGCGCCCTTCGCACCACCAGCTCATACCGTGTGCCCGCCACGCGAGATCGATCGATAAGCGCCTGCTGGCCGCCGCGGAATCGCTCGAGAAAATCGGTGCGCTGATTATAGAGCGTTTCTCCGATGCCGAGCGCGACGGTGTGTGAGGGGTTCCAATAGCGCGCGACCGCGTCGGCGTAACTCAGGGTGATGTCTTTCATGCCCAGACCGTTGTTGGTGAATCCGACCGGGCCGACCGGCGGCAGCCCTTCGGCGGATATCTCGATGCATCCCGAGCGATGAGAAGCGGTCAGGATCGGCACGGGCGCGAGCGCGCTGACGCCGCCGTCTTCTTCACGATGGACCGCGCGTGTCGCGCCGAGTTGCACGCCGATCGTGGTGGGATCGGCCATTGCCGCGGCCGGCGCGAACGTCAGGAACACGAAAAGAACAGCCCACACCCGTTTTTGCACGACGATTAGACCCCTTTAAAAGCAGAGCGGAGCGGCTACGAAACCAGACGCGCCAATGCGAACGCGACGGCCGCGGCGATTCCGCCCGTGAGAAGCGTCTGAAGTCCGCCGCGCAGCGGTGGAATCCCTGTCAGACGCCCCTTCACAAACCCAAACACGAACAGGGCCAGCAGTGTGACGATGGCACTGATGATCAGCGCTTCGCGCGCGACCGAAACGAGCATATACGGCACAAGGGGAATCAAGCCGCCCACGACGTACGCCCCGCCGATCGTCACCGCGCTGCGCAGTGCGCGCTTGGGGTCCGGCTCTTCGAGCCCCAGTTCGAACTTCATCATGAACTCGACCCAGCGCTTGGCGTCGGCGGATATCTCGTCGACGACCTTGCCGCGGACTTCGCCGCTGATACCGTAGCGTTCGAGAATTTCGTCGATCTCGCGCTTCTCCACCTCGGGCAACTCGCGCGTTTCGCGCTCCTCGCGCACGCGTTCGCTGTGATAGTGCTCGACGTCGGTACGTGCGGCGAGATAGCCGCCCACGCCCATCGCGATACCGCCCGCCGCAAGCTCCGCGATGCCGGCGGTGACGACGACGTGCGAGGCGGCGATGGCCCCCGAAATACCGGCGGCGAGCGCGAACGGAACCGTGAGTCCATCGGACATGCCGATGACCACGTCTCGTACCGCCTCGCCCGCGTTAAAGTGTTTTTCGACGTGCGCGACCGTTACAGGCATGCGTTACCGCGCCTCGCACGTCGAGTGACGGCACCGGCAGCCGTTATGTGTGGAGGCGAGTCCGCCTTGGGACGCGTCCTCCTTGCAAACGTGACTGCAGTACTGCTCGCCGACTTCCACGGTGCAGGTGCACGGTTCGTGCGCGCACTTCACGCCTTGCATGGCTAACCGTGCTGCCGCTGGAGCGGAAAGAGAATCACGTCGCGGATGCTCTGCGCTCCGGCGAGCAGCATGATGAGGCGATCGACGCCGATGCCGATGCCCGCCGTCGGCGGCATGCCGTACTCGAGCGCGCGCACGAAATCCCAATCGGGCTCGGGAATCTCTTCATCGCCCTGCGCGCGTTCTTTGATTTGGGCCTCGAAGCGCGACCGCTGATCGTCGGGGTCGTTCAGTTCGGTGAATGCGTTGCTGATCTCCATGTTCGCGCAAAACAGCTCGTAGCGATCCGTGATGCCGGGGTCGCCGGCCCGGCGCTTCGCGAGCGGCGAGATCAGCACCGGATAGCCCGTCACGAACGTCGGCTGTACCAAATGCGGCTCGAGCACCCGCTCGAAGATCTTGTCGAGCGCGTGGCCGTGCGTCGGCGATGCCGGCAGGCCGAGCTCGTTGACGATCTTCGCGGCGCCCTGCGGGCTGAGCAACTGGTCGCGCGTGTAGCCGCCGTGCTGCGCGATGCCGTCGAGATATTCGATGCGCGCGAACGGACGTTTGAACGAAACATTTTGTCCCTCGATCGTCAGTTCGTCCCTGCCGCCCGTGACCGTCGAAACGAGATGCGCGATGAGCGCCTCGTTGAAGTCGCGCATGTCGTTCACGTCCCAATATGCCGCGTACAGTTCGAGCATCGTGAACTCGGGATTGTGCGTCGTGTCGATGCCTTCGTTGCGGAAGATGCGCCCGATTTCGTACACGCGCTCCAAACCGCCGACGATGAGCCGCTTGAGGTTGAGCTCCGTGGCGATGCGCATCTGCATCTGCTGATCGAGAGCGTTCACATGTGTGATGAAGGGGCGTGCGGCGGCACCCCCGGCGACGTGCAGCAGCGTGGGCGTTTCCACTTCGAAAAATCCATGCCCGTCGATGAACCGGCGCATCTCCGAGACGATGCGGCTGCGCAGCACGAACGTATCGCGCACGTCCGGATTGACGATGAGATCGACATACCGCTGGCGGTAGCGTTTCTCCACGTCCGTCAGGCCGTGCCACTTGTCGGGAAGCGGATAGAGCGATTTGCACAGGACGGCGAAGCTGCGCACGTGCAGCGAAAGTTCGCCTTTTTGCGATCGGAACATGAACCCGTGCACGCCGGCAAGATCGCCGATATCGAGATCTTTCCAATCGGCGAACGCGGCATCGCCGACTTCGTCTTTGCGGACATAGAGCTGCAGGCGCCCGGTGCGATCGTGCAGATCGGCGAAAATCGTCTTGCCCATGTCGCGTTTGGACATGATCCGGCCCGCGAGCGACCAGTCTTCACTTTCGGCGCGCTGCCCGGTTTCCAAGAACGCGTATTTTTCGAGCAGTTCGGCTAGGTTCGTGTCGACGGGATAGCGCGTCTGTGCGAAGGGGTCGCTTCCCCGCGAGCGCATCGCCGCCAGGTTTTCCCGTCTAGCCTGCACCAGCGCGGTTTCGGTCTTGCCCAGGTCCTCAATCATCGCGCGTAGTTTCGCAGGAAAGAGAAAACCCGCCTGGCGGCGGGTTTTCGATTATGAGGCCTTTTTCGCGGCTTTTTTGGGAGCCGCGGTTCCGCCGCCGCTCTTTATCGAATCAATCTTGTACTTGACCGTCCCGCGGGGCGTCACGACGTCGACCGTCTCGCCCTTTTTGTGGCCCATCAGCGCGCGCCCGAGGGGCGACTCGTTGCTGATGCGGTGATTCACGGGGTCCGCTTCGGCGGAGCCGACAATCGAGAACTCGTGGCTCGAGCCGTTCTTGAGGTCTTTGACCTTCACCGTGCAGCCCAAATGCACTTCGCCGGCGGCATACTCGAAATCTTCGATGATGCGCGCGTTGCGAATCATCGACTCGAGCTTGAGAATGCGTCCTTCAATGAAGGCCTGCTCTTGCTTGGCGTCTTCGTATTCCGCGTTTTCGCTCAGGTCGCCGAATTCTTTGGCCTGGCGAATGCGATCGTTGACTTCCTTGCGGTGAATGGTCTTCAGATCGTCGAGCTCCCGCTCGAGCTTCTCCAGACCCTCTCTGGTAAGGACGATCTCTTTTTCGTTCAAGTACAGACCCTCGTAATTGAAGGCGCCCGGCCAAAGCCGGACGGCCTCCGTGCAATGAAGCGCCCTACAGTGGGGGCGCCAGCGCGGTTGGTTCGCAATGGCCAGGGAGGTCGCCTGCTGCTTTTCCTACAGCTGCGCCCCGCCACAGCGAGAACGGTACGCCCATACGTACCCCAGCCGGCGCAATGTATGCCAAGAACCGCTTCTCGAAGGCAATGGTGGCAGCCATAACCCCTCCGAGCGTAAGCAACCCTACCAATGGCAGAACCACGCCGCCCAAAGCGCCTCCCGGCGAGCCATAAAGACGCGGACAGCCGCGGCTGCACTGAAGACGAACAGCAGCCCCAGCACGCCCACGGCGGCCAGCGCCCAAAGCGGCTCGCGCCGGGCGTCGAGCCGGCCTCGCTCGTCCGGAGCGTCGAGCTGGTGGAAACCGGCACCGTCGCGATAATCACCGGACGCCGCGGGCCGCCGCCAAGCGAGTCCGCCACGTAGCGGAGCGGGCGCTCGTAAGAGCGCCCCGCGCCTTTTAGTTCAGTTCGATCACGCGCGGATGCAAATGCAGCTCGTGCAAAACGCGCTCGTAGTCGCCGGGCGTGACTTCGTCCCACTTCTTGCCGAGCAGCGCGAGCAGCGCCGCTTCCACGACGTTGGTACCGAACGAGCGTCCTTGAAAGTCCGGCGTCGTGGTGATGAGCATCTTCACGCCGCGCTTGCGCAGTTCGTCGACGTCGTTTTCCGTCACCGTGTTCGTCAGCACGATCTTGCCGTTCAAATCATCCGGCATGAACTGCCGCATGAAGTGGAAATCGCCGGCGATAATATCCGCGTCGTGATAGTACTGCGGATATTTGGGCTGCGGCGGCTTCTCTTGTTTCTTGCCGGTCGGATAGAAGAACTGGAACGGCAGTTTGCATGCGTCGGGCAGATATTTTTCCGCCATCTCCTCGAACTCGTGTAAGCCTTTGACCGGCTTGTCGAGATCGAGCGCGAAAATGAAGTCGCCGAACAGCACGTCCGCGCCCGCGTCGACCAGCGCCTGCGCCATTCCGAAGCGATCGAGCGCGCTCACCATCAGCACGTGCTTATCCTTGAGGCTGATGCCGAGGTCTTCCTGAATGAAGCGCACCGCTTCGCGCTCGAGCGTGTTCTTCAAGCCGCTGCCGTCGACGACGGGCGTGGTTTTCGCCGCATCGAGCAAACGCAGTCCGTCGCGCAGTGCGTAGCGGTGCTTTCCGGCGTACAAATACACGTCGATACCGCCCAACCCAATCGCGTCGACTTTACCGTCGAGTTCGTGCACCTTCGCGATGGCGGCATCAAGTTTGCCGTCGGTGCCGACGCGCGAGATGTCGAAGTCCTCGCCGAGCAAATTCACTACCGCGCGATGATCGCGCGTGCTGCTTCCGAGCGAGACCGAAACGACTTTTTTCACGCGACCACGCCTTTGCGGCGTTCTTGTGCCGCGGCGCGGATGGCGGCAATTTTTTCCGGCGTGATTGCCGTGTCGAACGCGCGCATGTCCGCGAGCGTGAATCCGCAGCGATCGGCCATTTTTTGAATCTCCACGACTTTTTCAAGCTCGATGCCGCGTCCGAGCGTATAGCTCTCCAAGCGGTTCTCGAGCGCGAGCACCATCGTTTCGCTCATGCACGCAAGCGCGGTACGCGGCGGAAGATTCGTATCCCAGTCCAGTCCCGGTTCGCGCACGCGTTCGAACCGGACGTTGCCCGGAACCAGCATGTTTCCGCCCTCGGTCACGAGCACGTCCGGACGCTCTTGCGAGACGCGGCGGCTCACGTCGTGCGGAAGCGAGAGTTCGCAGACGACCGCGCCCGTTTGCAGATCTTCCGGCTGAATGACGTCCTGCGTCGAACTGGTAGCGGTGAGAATCAGCTGACCTTCACGCACCGCTTCCGAAATATCCGTCGTATAGGATGAACTGCACGGCAGCTGGTCTTTGACCGAGTCGTGAAATTTCGATAACCGCGTGTTGTTGCGCGCGACGAGCACCACATGCTTGACCCTGGGCGCAACCAGATGCACGCAGGCTGAACCGATGGAGCCGGTTGCGCCGACAATGACCGCAGTCGACTCCTGTGCGTCGATGCCCATCTCGTCCGCGCCCCGAAACAAACTTTGAATGCCGGCGGCAATGGTCAACGAATTGCCGGTCGTGACGGGAATCGGGGAGCGCTCCGCGACCGTAACGCCGCCGTCGCCGACGACCCCCGTAAACGCGCCGAGGCCCGCGACCTGCGCGCCGAGTTCCGCGCCGATTTCGATGGCGCGGACGATGCGCTTATAGACCTCTTCGCGCGGAAATTCGATCATCTGTTCGGGAAAGAGCGCTGCGGAAACGAACCAGCCTTCCGTTTCGCGGCCGTCCGGCGTGCGAACGCCGGTCACGTGCACCGCGGCCCACGGGGGCATCCATTCCATGATCTTGCGGATGATCGCCGGACCTTTGCCTTTCGCGCTCGGCTCGTAGCGCTCGATGTCCTCGAGCGAAAGCGGATGCACGACAAAGCAAAACTTCGGCGTGTTAGGCACGCGCTTCAGCCTCTTTCTTCAACGCGGCGAGCATCATATCGCTGTTCTCGCGGACTTTGCGTTCGAGCGTCGGTCCGATGAGCTCCGCCAGCGTCGGCACGCCGAAATCGTAATCCACGCCGAGCACGACGTGCGTTTGGCCGCCGTTTTCGGAAAAGGTCCAGGCGCCTTCGAACTTGTCGAGATCGCCCTCCAGCAATTTGTAGTCGATCCGCAGCGCTTCGTCGTCGAAACGATCTTCCTCGGTCCACTCGATGGGGGCTTCTTCGACCAGCGTCTTCCAGCGCGTGAGGAGATGATCGGGATGGCGCTCGAGCACCGTCACGGTTTCGACGTCCGGCATGAACTCCGGAAAGCGTTCTTGCTCTTTGGCTAATTCGTAGACGACGCGAGCGGGGGCGGCGATCACGATAGATGTTTCAACGTATGGCATTCAGGTTACAGTGCGCCGAGCTTCTCCTGGGCGGTCGCCAGCCCTGCTTCCAAGGCCGCGAGCGCGCGATCCACTTCACTTTCGCTCACCACGAGCGGCGGTTCCAGGCGAATCACGCGCTGCATATTGAGCGTCCACGCGGCCGTCACGCCGCGCTTGACCATCTCCGGGATGATCCAGCCGCCGTACCCTTCGCTGGTGAGTTCCACCCCGACGAGCAGGCCGAGGCCGCGCGCTTCTTTGACGACCGTCGGGTATTGCCGCGCCAGCGCCTGGGCGCCGAGCAGTAATTGCTCGCCGCGGGCACATGCGTTCTCGACGAGATCCTCTTCGAGAAGCACGTCCATTGCCGCAAGCGCCGCCGCGCAGGCCAGTTCGTTGCCGCCGAACGTCGAGGTGTGCATCACCGGATCTTTGGCATACGCGGCGTTCCACACACTGGGCCGCGCGATGTACGCCGCGACCGGGATGATGCCGCCCGAGAGACCCTTCGCAAGCGTCATGACGTCGGGAACGACCTGGTCGCGATTGCAGCCGAACAACATGCCGCAGCGCCCCAGGCCCGTCTGCACTTCATCGGCGATGAAGAGCGCGCCCGTGCGATCGCAGATCTCGCGTATCTCGCGCAAATACCCGGCCGGCGGAACGTTGACGCCGCCTTCCCCTTGCACCGGTTCGACGATAAACGCCGCGGCATCGGCCAGCATCGCTTCGAGGCCGTCCGTCACGCCGTAGTCGATATGTGCAACGTCCGCCAGCAGCGGCATGTAGGCGTTCTTGAAATAATCGCGGCCGCTCGCCGAGAGCGC
>DASSZL010000057.1:0-6739 GCA_035713505.1 Vulcanimicrobiaceae bacterium
TACGGCGTGGCCAAAGTCTACGGCCACTGGATCACGGTGAATTACCGCGAGTCCTACAACATGTTCGCAGTAAGCGGTATACTGTTTAACCACGAGAGCGTGCCGGCCAATACCCCGATCATTATTCGCCGGAACAATATCGTCGACGTCGTGCGCATTGCCGACGTCATGCACGTTCGCGAAAAGGGCGCGAACGTGCAGCGCTTTGATGTGCCCGATACCGAAGTGTGGGACGGGGAGCGTTTCGTTCGCGTCTTGGGCGGCACGGCGTACAAGCACCGGCCGGTCGTGGACAATAAAGGCGTTCGTCGAGTGGAAGCACGCTGCGGGTCCGTGACCCTAACCGCAGATCACGTGATGTTCACCGAAGAGGGCGAGCTGCCGTCGAAGGACGTCGCAGCCGGCACAAGGATGCAGCGCGCAGCGCTGCCGGAGGCGCCGTGCTTCTCGAGTGTCACCCTCGAACAAGCATGGCTGCTCGGAGCCTTCGTCGGCGACGGGTCGGCATACGAACAAAGCGGCCGCGTAAGCGCGAAGTTCACCAACAGCGATCCGCGTTTGCGTGAGTTTTTCGCAGGTGCTTGGCAGCGCGTTACGATGGGGACGAGCAGCTATACTCGTACGACGTCCGGGTTTTGCGAAGGACGGGTCGTCGGCGCACTCGCGCTCAATGGCGCGCCGCACTACCTGCAATGGCTGCGTGATGAGTGCTACACGGCGGAGGGCTACAAGCGCATTCCGCGCTGCGTGCTCAACGGCGACGAAGCGGTGTGGCGTGCGTTCCTCGAGGGCTACAACGCGACGGACGGCCTGAAGGCGGGCAACGGCATCTATCGCTACAAAAATTTCAAAACGAATTCGCCGGTGCTCGCCATGGGACTCTGGTGGATGGCGAAGAAGGCGCTCAAGCAAGATCTCGTCCTCAGCGTCGAGGTTGGTCCGGCCGAGCGTCCGGGGCCGTTCTATTCCATGAATCTTCGTTCGCCGAATCCGCAGGGTGATAAAGGCGCGCACTTGCGCAAGGACCTGCGGGAAGTAAAACGGATTGTTGAAGACCCCCACTTTGACGGGTGGTTGTACGACTTGACGACCGAGACGGAGCGCTTTCACGCAGGCGTGGGTGAGATCATCATCCATAATTCGCCGCGTCGAGGCAAGGAATTCGTCACGCGAAAGATCACCGACGGCGTCGCGCGCATCAAACTGGGAATGCAGAAAGAACTGCTGCTGGGCAATCTCGATGCGCAGCGTGATTGGGGTTTTGCCGGCGACTACGTTCGCGCGATGTGGCTGATGCTGCAGCAGGAGCACGCCGACGATTACGTGATCGCCACGGGACGCACGCACACCGTGCGCGAGTTTTGCCGCATCGCGTTCGAGTGCGCGGGTCTGGGATCGTACGAACAATACGTGCGCATGGATCCGCGGTTCATGCGTCCGGCGGAAGTCGATCTGCTCATCGGCGATCCGTCGAAAGCGCACCGCGTGCTGGGCTGGCAGCCGCAGGTCACGTTCGAAGAGCTGGTCGAGATGATGGTGCGCGCGGATATGGATCGCCTTCGCCCGCTCGCCGGCGTGTAGGAGCTTCGCTTCATGCGAGCGCTGGTAACCGGCGCCAGCGGATTCGTCGGCCGTTACCTCGTCGAGCGGCTGCGCGCTGACGAAACGGAAGTCTTCGCGGCCGGCGGCCCGCACGACGGAGATTCGCATTTCCCAATCGATCTGCTCGATACCGATACGCTGCACGCGGCGTTCGATCTCGCGCAGCCCGCCGTCGTGTTTCATCTCGCCGCGCAGGCATTCGTCCCGCGAGCGATCGAAGCGCCGGCCGAGACGTACGAAACCAATGTTATCGGAACGGCGAACGTGCTTGCGGCGCTGCGCGCCTGGCGCGATCGCGGCAAGCGCGAGGTGCGCTTGGTGTTCGTGAGTTCGGCGGAAGTGTACGGCGTGCAGCCGCCGCAGGCGATGCCGCTGCTCGAATCCTGCGCGCCGAATCCGAGCAATCCGTACGCGGCCAGCAAAGCTGCCGCCGAAGTGCTCGTACTGGGCGAGGTACGCAGTTTCGGCGTCGATGCGGTCATCACGCGCGCGTTCAATCACATCGGGCCCGGGCAAAGCGACCGTTTCGTCATTCCCGCTTTCGCGGCGCAGCTTGCCGCCATCGCGCGGGGGGGAGAACCGGTGCTGCACGTGGGGAATTTGCAGCCCCGCCGCGATTTTCTCGACGTGCGCGACGTCGTGGACGCGTACGCGAGCCTTGCGAGAGACGGAAAGAGCGGAGAAATCTACAACGTCTGCAGCGGCAGCGCGATCAGCGTGCAGGAAATCTTGGGCGAACTGATTCGCATCGCTCACGTTCCGGTCGAAGTGCGCGAGGATCCGGCGCGCATGCGCCCGTCCGACGTGCCCGTCCTCTACGGCAGCAACCGGAAACTGCGCGATTCGACCGGCTGGTCGCCGCGCATCGCGCTCCGGCAAACGCTGCAGGACGTGTACCGTTCCTTCGACAAGGTTGACGTCAGGATGACAAAGCCTTGACCGATCCACGAAGCGACGAACTGCAAGCGTTTGTCTTTAAAAACCGCGGCGCGCTGCTTTCCATTCCGGCGCTGATGCTCGCGGCATTCGGTAAGCCCGGCACGCTCGGCGTGACGCTGGGGCTGCCGATTGCCATCGCGGGCGAATTGCTGCGCTGCTGGGCCGTCGGCTATTCCGGCGTGACGACGCGCGAGGATCACGTGACGGCGCCGGAACTTGTGACCGCGGGCCCGTACGCGTACGTGCGCAATCCGCTGTACGTCGGCAACTTCATAACCGCGGCGGGTTTTGCCGTTGCGTTCACCGGCGGGAACCCGTTCGGCAAACGCCTTGCGTTGATTGCCGCCTCTCTGGGGACGATGGCTGCGGTGTACAGCATCATCGTTCCGCACGAAGAGCAGTATTTGCGCTCACAATTCGGCGAGCCGTACGAGCGGTATTGCGCGTCGGTGCCGCAGATAATTCCGGCGACGCAGCCCTCCGGCGATCAGCGCGGCGAGTGGAAGCCCGAAGTAATCGCGCAGGCGGAAAAGAACACGTTTCTCACCTTCGGCGCGATGCTCGCCGTTCTCGCGCTCAAGGCGCTCAAAGGCTAAAGCGTGACGCCGCGCGCGCGGCTGATTGCGGCGCTCGTGCTCGTGGCCTGCGTGGCGGGCTTGGAGTTCTGGGGCGGCGTGCGCGCCAACTCGCTTGCGCTGCTCACCGACGCGGTGCACGTCTGCATGGACGTGTTCGCGCTCGCGGTAGCGCTCTTCGCCTTGCTCGGCGCGCAGCGCCCCGCGACGCTTCGCAAAACGTTCGGGTACGGCCGTCTCGAGATTCTCGGCGCGGTGCTCAACGGCAGCGTGCTGCTTGCCGTTACGGCGTTCATCGCGTACGAAGCGGTGCATCGCTTTTTCGTTCCGCATCGTCCCGAAGGCGCGCTGATGAGCATCATCGCGGGAATCGGCCTTTTGGCCAACGGCACCGTGGGTTACATGCTCATGGGGCACGGCAAAGAGAATCTGAACATGCGCGCCGCGCTCTTTCACGTTGCGGGGGATGCGCTCGGCGCGTTCGCCGTCATCATCGGCGGCGCGATCATCGCGGCGACCGGCGCGGCCTGGATCGACCCCGCGCTCTCGCTTTTCGTCTCGGCCATCATCATCACGGGGGTCGTGCGCGTACTGCGCGACGCCACGGACGTGCTGCTGGAAGGCGTGCCGCGCGGGCTGCACGTGAGCGACGTGCGCGACGCGATGGCCGCGGTATCGGGCATTCAAGCCGTGCACGATCTGCACGTCTGGGCGATCGGCTCGGGCGCGCTGGCGCTCTCGGCGCACATTCTGGTGAACGATCGGCGAGTCAGCGAGGCGACGGAGATTCTGCAGCAGGTGGACGCGCTGGTCCGGGAGCGGTTCGGGGTGGCGCACGTCACGCTGCAATTCGAATGTGAGAATTGCCAGGCCGACGAGCGCATCGTATGCACGCAGCCGCTTGCTCCCCGACATTAGTCGGATGAGGGACGGCCCGCGGGCGGCCTAGAAACGCTCGGGGCTATGACTTCGATGAATTCCAAGGCCGTGGTACTTGCCGCGGCTCGCACGCCGTTCGGACGCCTGGGCGGCACGCTCTCGCCCCTGGAGGCGACCACCCTGGGCGCCGCCGCCGTGGTTGCCGCGATCGAGCGGTCGGGCATCGACCCGGCCGAGATCGAGCACCTCATCATGGGACAAGTGCTGCAGGCCGGCGCGGGGCAGAACCCGGCGCGTCAGGTCGGCTTCAAGAGCGGCCTGGCCAAAACGGTGACGGCCGAGACGATCAACAAAGTCTGCGCTTCGGGGCTGCTCGCGGTCGTCAACGCCGCGCGTCTGCTGAACGAGGGGAGCAATGAGGTCGTGCTCGCCGGCGGCATGGAATCGATGTCGAACGCGCCCTACATTTTGAAAGAAGCGCGCAGCGGCTACCGTTTCGGCGACGGGCGCCTGATCGACGCGATGATTCACGACGGTTTGTGGGATTACTACTTCCCGATGACGATGGCGACGCAGGGATCGAAAGTCGCCGGCGAGCTCGGCCTCTCGCGTGAGGAACAGGACCGCTTCGCGTACGAAAGCCACCGGCGCGCGATCGAAGCGCAGCAAAACGGCAAGCTCGCGCACGAGATCGTACCGGTTCGCGTCGCAAGCAAAGCCAAAGGCAAAGTCCTCGTCGATAAACTGCCCGAACCGGCGCGTGCGCGCGTTCCGGTAGCGGCGGGTTCTTCCAGCAGCAGCGCTGACGACGTGTGGGCGCACGAACCGTCCGCGCAGTTCACGCTGAACTACGCGCAGTGGGCGCCGTTCGTCACCGGCGACGTTCCGCATACCACGCTCGATCGCGATGAGGCCGTTCGCGCCGACGCGAGTCTGGAAACGATGGCCAAGCTCAAACCGCTCGAGAAAGACGGCACGGTGACGGCCGGCAATGCACCCGGCGTCAATGACGGCGCCGCGGCGCTGGTGCTCGCAAGCGCGGAGTATGCGCAATCGCATGGCGCAAAGCCGATCGCGTCCATCCTCGCGCATTCAACCGTGGGCTGGGACTCGCCGTACATCGCGCTCACGCCGGCCATGGCCGCGCAGAAGCTGCTGGCGAAGACGGGCCTGAGCAAAGATCAGATCGACGTCTGGGAGATCAACGAAGCGTTCGCAGCGGTCGCAATCACGTCGGCGCGCAAGCTGGGCCTGGATCCGGAAGCCATCAACAAATACGGCGGCGCGGTGGCGATGGGCCATCCCATCGGCGCTTCGGGTGCGCGTCTGGTCGGCACGGTGATCAATCAACTGCGCGCGCGCGGCGGCGGCCTGGGCATCGCGGCGATTTGCAGCGGCGGCGGCCAGGGCGACGCCCTCCTGATCCGGGTTGATTAAGCTGTTGCGGCGCTCTCGGGGAGCGCGTAGGCCGGCAGTCACGTTTAGGCGCCGCGAGATCCTGGGGGCCCCATCTTTGATGGGGGGCGCGCAGGCTAGGCCGGAGCGCCTTTAAGTGAAGATCGCGATTATCGGAGCCGGACAAATGGGCTCCGGCATAGCTCAGGTTGCGGCGATGCACCATCATTCGGTCGTGCTCGTCGACCGCGACGAGCCCAGCGTTTCGCGCGGCATCGCCGCGATCGAACGCAATCTGGCGCGGTTGGTGGAAAAAGGGCGGCTTCACGAAGAGCAGCGCGGCACCGTCCTCACGCACATTCGCCCCGAAATCGCGATCAGAGATTTCGACGTCGACATCGCCATCGAGGCGGCGAGCGAAGACCTCGAACTCAAATCCGAGATATTCCGGCGGCTCGATCAATCCACGCCGCCTGAAGCGATTCTCGCCACGAATACCTCGTCGATCTCCATAACCACGCTGGCCGCGCAGACCAAGCGGCCTTCGCACGTCATCGGGATGCACTTCATGAATCCGGTCCCCGTGATGCAGCTCGTCGAAGTCATCCGGGGGCTGGCGACATCCCAAGCCACCTACGATGCGACCGAAAAACTCGTGCGCGATCTCGGCAAGACTCCCGTCGAGGTGCGCGACTTCCCGGGTTTCGTTTCAAATCGCGTGCTGATGCCGATGATCAACGAAGCGATTTACACGTTATACGAAGGCGTCGGCTCGCCCGAAGCGATCGATACGGTGATGAAACTGGGCATGAACCATCCGATGGGACCGCTGCAGCTCGCGGATTTCATCGGCTTGGATACGTGCCTGGCGATTATGAACGTGCTGTACGACGGCTTCGGCGATTCGAAGTACCGCCCGTGTCCGCTGCTGCGCCAATACGTCGCCGCGGGCTGGCACGGGCGCAAGAGCGGCAGAGGCTTCTACATTTATGAGTGATGCTTTGACCGCATCGCACGCTTCGTTCGAACTGACGGCGGACCAGCGGCAGATCGGCGATCTCGCCGCGGAGATAGCGCAGCGCGAAATCGCGCCGCACATCGTGCAATGGGATCGCGAACACTATTTCCCGCGCGATCTCTACACCAAGTTGACTGCGGCGGGCATCATGGGCCTGCTCATTCCCGAAGAGTACGGCGGCGCGGGAGCGGACTACGTTTCATACGCACGCGCGATAGAAGAACTGGCGCGCGTGGACGCCGGAACGGCCGTCACCGTTTCCGTGCACTCGATGATCTGCATGGCGATCCTCAAAATCGGCAACGAGGAGCAGAAGCGGCGGTATCTTCCC
>DASSZL010000058.1:0-6996 GCA_035713505.1 Vulcanimicrobiaceae bacterium
TGAATCATCGCGGTGAGCAGCCGCTTCGTCGCGCCGACGATCGCCTGCGGATGGTCGGCGTCGACCGTGACCGCGCCGCGAATACCTCGAATTTTCATGCGACCTCCCGCAGGGTGGCGAAGAACGAAGGGTACGAAACGCCGACGCACTCCGCGTCGAGAATCGTCGTGCTGCCGCGCGCGGCAAGCGCCGCCACCGCGCCGGCCATCGCGATGCGATGATCGCCGCGCGGATCGATCACCGCCCCGCGCAGCGCCTGCGGTCCTTCGATTCCAAAACCGTCGTCGAAGATTTCGACGTGCGCGCCCATGGCTCGCAGCGCCGCGGCAATCGCCTCGATGCGATCGCTCTCCTTCACCCGCAGTTCGGCCGCGCCGCGCACCTGCGTACGCCCGCGCGCCTGCGTCGCGAGCACCGCAAGCAGCGGCAGTTCGTCGATGATCGCCGGAACCTCGTCTGCGCCGATCGTTATGCCGCGCAGCGCGCTGCCGGCAACACGAACGCTGCCGATGGGTTCGGGCTGCAACCGGCGCATCGCCGTTTCGATCTGCGCGCCCATGCGCCGTGCGACCTCCACAAAGCCCGTGCGCGTCGGATTCAGGCACACGTCATGGATTGTGAGATCGCTCTCGCGCGCGAGCAGCGCCGCGGCGATCCAGACGGCCGCGCTCGACGGGTCTCCCGGAACCTCGACGAACGTTCCGCGCAGGCGCTGCCCTCCCTCGAGCGAGATTTCATCGTCGCTCACGTGCAGTTTCGCGCCGAAGCGCGGCAGCATGCGCTCGGTATGATCGCGCGAGCGCAGTTTTCCGCGCAAACGCGTGCGCCCGTTGGCCGCAAGCCCCGCCAGCAGCAGCGCGGTTTTCAGCTGCGCGCTCGCGACCGGCAACTCGTAGTCGATTGCGCAGAGCGCTTCCGTGCCGGTGAACTCCAGCGGCGCGACGCCGGCACCGCTGAGCGAGACGCGCGCGCCCATGCGCTGCAGCGGTTCGGCAATGCGGCGCATCGGCCGGCGCGAAAGCGATCCGTCTCCGGTGAGGCGAACCGTGCCGGTGTGCGCGGCCAGCACCCCCATCAGCAGGCGCATCGTCGTGCCGGAGTTCGCGCAATCGATCGTCTCGCCGGCGGCGCGCAGCGCGTCGCGCCCGCCGCCGTTGACGATGACCGCTTCCTCGTTACGCTGAATCTGCACGCCGCAATTGCCGAGCGCGCGAATCGTCGCCGACACGTCGGCGCTGCGCGGCACGCCCGCGATGCGCGTCCAGCCATTGGCGATCGCGCCGAGCAGCAATGCGCGGTGAGCGATCGATTTGTCGCCGGGTACGCGGATCTCGCCGCGAACGCCGTTCCTTGGTTGCAGTTCGAGTTCCATTACGCGTTCACCACCGCTGCGTCAACCGGAATTTGCGCGAGGTCGGCGACGATTTGGGTGAAGTCGTCGAAGGTAAGCGCCTGCTCTTTGTCGCTCTTGGCTTCGGGCGGGTTGGGATGCACCTCGACGATGATGCCGTGCGCTCCGACGGCTTTTGCCGCGCGGCAGAGCGGGCGAATCCAGCGCCGCACGCCCACGCCGTGGCTGGGATCCACGAACACCGGTAGATGCGAGCGTTCGCGCAGCACCGGAACGGCCGAGAGATCGAGCGTGTTGCGCGTCGCGGGTTCGAACGTGCGAATGCCGCGCTCGCACAGAATCACGTTCGGATTTCCTTCGGCGAGCACGTATTCGGCGGCCGCAAGCAGTTCGTCTATCGTCGCGGACAGGCCGCGCTTGAGCAGGACCGGTTTGCCGGTGCGCCCGACGGCTTTGAGCAGGTCGAAGTTCTGCATGTTGCGCGCGCCGATTTGCAGCACGTCGATCTGCCGCGCCATGCGCTCGACTTGATCGACCGTCATCACTTCGCTCACCGTGGGCAAGCCGCTCGCACGCCCCGCCTCCGCGAGCAAGTCGACGCCTTCCCAGCCCAAGCCTTGAAACGCGTACGGACTGGTTCGCGGCTTGAACGCGCCGCCGCGCAGCATCGCCGCGCCGTGCATTTTCACCGCGTGCGCCGTTTGCAGCACTTGCTCGCGCGACTCCACCGAACACGGCCCGGCGACGATGACGAACTCGCCGTCGCCGATACGAACGCCGCCGATGCCCAGCGAACTGCCTTGCGGTCGCGCGGGGCGCGAAACGCGCGGCAGCGCGTCGTTGCTTTCAACGGTGATGGGCTGCGGATGCCAGCCGGCGGTGATGGAAACCGCGACGTGCCGCGCCGGTTCTTCGCCCGCCCCCACCGGTGCGCCGTCGTGCGCGTCGTAGCTTCCGAGCAGCGTGAACTGCGCGGATTTCATGCGCACGCGTTCGAGCGCTTGCGCGACGCGCGCATCAGCCTGGTCGCCGTCGAGATCCAAGTAGAACACGTGCTCGCTTCCGTGTCCCAGGCGCGGTTTCGATTCCACCTTCGAGAGATTGATGCCGCGCTGCCCGAACTCGATCAAACACCCCGCCAAACGCCCGGGCGCGTCATCCAGGCTAAAAATGACCGACGTCCTGCGCTTGTCCGACGGCGCGAGCGTCGCGATGGGATGATTCGCCGCCTGGTGCGGCGGCCGCACGATCAAGAACCGCGAATACGTGTTCGGATGATCGCCGCAGTTCGTTGCGAGTTCGACGAGGTCGTAAATCTTCGCGGCGGCCGGGGGCGCGAGCGCCGCGACGGCGGTGTTGCCCGTGCGCGCCACTTCGCGCGCCGCGACGCCGGTATCTTCGCACGGAATCGCCCGCGCGTTCTGCAGGCCTTGCAAGAACCGGCTGCATTCGGCGATGGTCAGCGGATGCGCCAGCACCTCGCGCACGTCGGCAAGCGCGGCGCCGTGCACACCGAGCAAGCGGTGATCCGTACGGCACAGCACTTCCGCGACCGGCACGAGGCCGAACTCCGCCACCAAGTCGTAGCCCTCGCGCACCGTGCCGACGATCGCGTTCTCTATTGGAATGATGCCCACGCTCGCGCGCTGCGCGCTCACGGCCGCCGCGACCTCGCGGTACGTGGGCATGCCCAGCGTCGTCACGTCGAGTTCGCGCTCGTGCAGAAACTGGTGCACCACCAGCTGCGAGAACGCTCCGTCTACCCCTTGAAATGCCGCGACCATGTCGTACTCCCGTGCAAATAAAAAACAAACCCCCGCCGGACGGCGAGGGCTTGTTGCGAACTTTTTGACTTACTCTATCTCGTTAAGCGCGCAAACAGCTCTCGGCCCGCCCGGCGGACGGCCAAAAGTAATAATACGCATACGAGAACGAGACGTTCATTGCCGACCATCTAACCACGCGCGAAGAGTTCGTGTCAAGGCGCGGTCGCTCAAAATCTTGCACCATGATGGCATACTTGCTATCATGATGGCATGCATCGATTACAAGTGCAATTGACGGCGGAGCAGGAGCGCCGGCTCAAAGATCTGGCAAAACTGCGCGGCGCTTCGATTTCGGCCTTGATTCGGGAAGGTGTCGATCGGCTGCTCGAGCCGGAGGCCAAGGCGGAAGACGACCGCTGGGCGCGCGCAAGCGCCCTCGTTGGAGCGTTTCACGGACCGCCGGGCGATGTGGCAAAGGACCACGACGAATGGTTCGCCCAAGCCGCATGCGCAAAGAGCGCCAAGCGCCGTTGATGATCTTCGTGGACACGACCGCGTTCTATGCCCTGTTAGACGACCGTGACGAGTCACACGATGCCGCTGCTAACGTGTGGGCTGCATTGGCTGGACGGCGCGATTCATTGCACACGACCAACTACATCGTCGTGGAAACCACGACTCTGCTGCAAGCGCGGCTGGGCGTAAGGGCGGTGCGAGCGTTTCACGACGAGTTACTTCCGGTGGTTCAAACGCATATCGTCGATTCGTCGCTGCATGAGGCCGGCGTCGATCTGCTCTTCTCGGAAAGCCGGCGGCATCTGAGCCTGATCGATTGCAGCAGTTTCGTTTTCATGCGCCGCAGCGGCATTCGCCGCGCCTTCTCTTTCGATCGCGACTTCAAACATTCGGGTTTCGAGTTACTGTAAAAACAGAGCTCAACGCAGGAGTTCTTCGACGTCCTCCGGGCGCAGTTCCAGCGAGGAGGCATCGGCGGCGTCGAACAGCGCGCCCGCGAGTTCCGCCTTGCGGGCCTGCAATTGCAGAATTTTCTCCTCGACGGTACCGGCCGCGACGATCTTGTACACGAAGACCGTCTTGTCTTGGCCGATGCGGTGCGCGCGGTCCGTCGCCTGCTGCTCGACCGCGGGATTCCACCACGGATCGTAATGGATGACGGTATCGGCGGCGGTGAGATTGAGCCCCGTGCCGCCGGCGCGCAGGCTGATGAGAAACACCGGCACTTCGCCGGATTGAAAACGGCGCACGGGCGTCGCGCGATCGACGGTCGAGCCGACCAGTTCGACGTACGTGATTCCCGCCTTGTCGAGCTCGATTTTGATGAGGTCGATCATGCTCGTGAACTGCGAGAACACCAGCGCGTGGCGGCCTTCTTCGACGAGCTGCCCGAGCGTCTCGACCAGCCACTCCAACTTCACGCTGGAATGTGCGCGCGAGGCGCTCGCGAGCTTCACCAGACGCGGATCGCAGCACACCTGGCGCAGTTTGAGCAGGGCGTCGAGCACGGCGATGCGGCTGCGCGCCAGGCCCAAGCGCTCGATTTCACGGCGCACTTCTTCGTGCACGGCCACGCGCACCGATTCGTACAGGTCGCGCTGATCCGCGGCCAGTTCCACGCGCTCGACGATCTCGACTTTATCGGGCAGCTGCAGCGCCACGCCGGCCTTCGTGCGGCGCAGCACGAACGGCCGGATGCGCCGCGCCAGCATGTCGCGCCGCTCCGAGGAATTCTGCTTTTCGATCGGCGTGCGAAACATCCGTGCGAACGTGCGCTGATCGTAGAGCGCGTGCGGCATCGCGAAGTTGAACAGCGACCACAGTTCGCCCAGGTGATTCTCCATCGGCGTGCCGGTCAGACAGATGCGCTGCTTCGCGCGCACTTTGGAGGCCGTCCGCGCGACCTTGGACTGCGGATTCTTTATCGCTTGCGCCTCGTCCAGAATGGCGATGTTCCACTCGCGCTGCAAGAATATTTCGTCGCGCGTGAGCAAGGCGTAGGTCGTGATGACGACGTCGCTTTCGTCAATCCGGCGGTGCAGCCGTTCGCGGCCGGGGCCGTGCAGCGTGAGCACGCGCAGCGAGGGCGCGAAGCGCTCGATCTCCGCGAGCCAATTCGGCACCAGACTCGTCGGCACGACCAGCAGCGAGGGCGTACCGCGAACCGCGAGCAGATGCGCGATGGCCTGCACGCTTTTGCCAAGTCCCATGTCGTCGGCGAGAATGCCGCCGCACTCGAATTCGCGCAGGAAACGCAGCCACCGGTAGCCTTCGTGCTGATAGTCGCGCAGCGTGGCCTGCAATCCCTCGGGAATCGGTGCGTCGGGAATGCCGTCGAGCGTGCGTAGGCGATCGGCAAGACGATACAGCGCCTGCGCGCGCTCGTCCTTTGCGCGCAGTTCGGGCAGCGCTTGCGCGATGGTGAACGCGGCGAGCGGCCCGACCGTGAGCTTTCCGCGGCGCGAGAACTGCGGATCCTCGTGCAGTTCGACCAGCGTTTCGAGCACGCGCCGGATCCGCTCCATCGGCAGCACGACCACGCGGCCGTCGATGTTCGCGTACGCGACATCACCCTGCGGCAGCGTGCCGCGCTCCATGCCGCGCAATACGTCCACCACCAGCGGCAAGAGCGGAACGCGTTTGCCGTCGATCTCGACGCCGAGGTCCAGGTCGAACCAATCGCCGGCGCGCGACTCGAGCTGCGCGTCCCAAACGGCGCTATCGATGCTCAGATCGACGAACAAGTCGTACAGGCTGTCGTCGATCTCCACGTCCCAGCCCGCGCGCTGCAGCGCCGGCACGCCTTCATGGCGGAAACGCGCCCACGCCATCGGCGTCGCGTTGCCGTGCGGCAGACCCGCCGCGACGAGCGCCTGCGTTTCTTCGGTCGTGGCATCGACGATATCGGCGACGCCGACGCGCGTGAGGACGCGTTTGGGCTGCGCACCTTTGTGCGTACCAAAGTCGAAGCGCTCTTCGAGGCGCGTGAAGATCTTGAGAATCGGCAAGCGTAGGTCTTTCGACGCGATTGGGTCGAAGGGCCTCGGTAGGCGCGAGAAGTTCTAGACGCTACACTGGGACTTGAAAGGAGAGCAAGTGGCTGAACGCCGCCGCGCGCCGCGCGTACCCCTCACGCGAGCAAAAATCGGAACCATCGACTCTGATGCCTCCGCGCTCGATCGCGCGGTTGCGGCCGACGTGGTGCTGCGACATTTGTTCGTACCGCCCGCGCAGCCGGTTGCGGGCATTCGTTATGCCGCCTATTACCGGTTCGCGGAAAAACACAGCGGCGGAGACATCATCGACGTTTATCGCTGCACTGAAGGCGACGTCAACTTTTCGCTCACGGACATTTCGGGCAAAGGCGTCAGCGCCGCGCTCCATGCCGGCTTGGTCAAATACGGCATTCGCGCGTACGCCACCCAGCAGCATCGCCCGAGCAGCGTGCTGCGCTGGCTCAATCGCTTCTATAAGGAAAACGACGCCTTCGAAGGGAGCGACTCGTTCGCGAGCGTGTTCTTCGGCCGCTACACTATCCGAACGCGGACGCTCTCGTATGCGTCGGCCGGGCACGACGGCGTGTTCATGCTTTCGCGCAACGCCGGCACGATCGTCCCGCTGAATCCGAGCGGCCCGGTCGTGGGGGTGTTCGAGGACCAGGAAGATCTGTACGGCGACGATACGATCCAAGCCGAGCCGGGCGACACCCTTCTCGCTGTTTCGGACGGGGTCACGGAGGCGCGCCGCGAGGGCGAACTCTTCGGAATGGAGCGTCTAACCGAAGCGGCGATTCGTCTGCGGGAGCGCTCGCTTGAAGACCTCGCATGCGGAATCGCCCGGGAGGCGACCCAGTTCGCCCGCAAT
>DASSZL010000059.1:0-14727 GCA_035713505.1 Vulcanimicrobiaceae bacterium
CACGATGACCACCGTAAAAGCCGGCGCCCGCAGCCGCACGGGCAGCGGCTGGACCAGCGGCGCGTACCAGATGTCCAGAATCCACACGACAATCCATACCACCATCCACGTCACCACGAACATCTTCCAGCGCGGCGCGAGCCGCAGCGTCAGAATTGGTGTCCTTCGAAGCAAGCAGGTTCTCCCCAGGCTAGGAGGCTTCATGCCGGACGCTGATTCACTTCTCCATCGGCGAGGACCGCATGCCCAAAGCCGTGTATCACGCGTACGGCTGCGTCAAAAAAGCAGCCGCTCTGGTGAACTGCGCGGCCGGCAAGCTCGACAAGAACATCGCCGGTCTGATTGTCGCCGCGACCGGCGAGGTCATCGCCGGCAAACTGGACGCCGAGTTCCCGCCGTACGTTTGGCGCTCGCTCATGCTGGTTACGGCGCTCTGGCCGATCATCGGCTACGATAAAGCCGGCGATCGTCCACAAGGCCTTCGACGACAACACGACCCTGCGTGAGGCCGCCATCGCCAGCGGCTTCATCTGGGCTGCGGATTTCGACAAGGCCGTCGTCCCCGCGCAAATGGTGGGCGATCCGAAAGCAGTGCTGTAGAGCGTTAGCCCGCCGAGGCGATCGCGTCAAGAAACGTGCGGCCGTAGCGCTCGAGCTTCACGTCTCCCACGCCGCCGATGTTCCGAAACGCGCTAAGCGTCGAAGGCTTGTGCGCCGCGAGCTCGCGCAGCGTCGCATCGGAGAACACAATGTACGGCGGAACGCCCTGTTCGTCGGCGATCTGTTTGCGAACGCGGCGCAGCACCTCGAAGAGATCGTCGTCAGGCGGCGCTTGCGATATGGCGCTTTTCGTGCCGCGCTTCTTGCTCTTCTCTTCCACGGCGCGCGGTTTGGCGAACTCGTACGAACGCTGTTCTTTGAGCGCGCGCAAGCCGTCTTGCGTCAGCAGCAGCGTGCGCCGCTCCGGCTCGCGCTCCAGGTGACCAAGCCGCAGCAGTTCGGAGATGAAGGACTGCCAGGAGGCCTTGCCGTGTTCGAGCCCGATTCCGAACGTGGAGAGCGCTTCGTGGCCCCACGCACGCACCTTTTCCGTCGATCGCCCGAGCAGCACGTCGATGACGTGCTGCTCGCCGGTCGAGAATCCGCCGGCGCTTCGAATACGGTAGACGCATGAAAGAATTTTTCGCGCAGCGATGGTTCCATCGATGCGCTCGGCGGGCTGCAGGCAGTTGTCGCAGTTGCCGCAGTTCTCCGCGACGTCGTTGTCGCCGAAATAGTGAAGCAGCTGCGCGCGCCGGCAATGTACGCTCGCGGCGAGCTTGAGCATCTCCTCCAAAAGACGTTCGGCCTGGGCGCGTTCCGCGGCGTCTTCGATTTGCCGGATGAAATGCCGCTGCTTTGCCGCATCGCCGCCGCTGAAAAAGAGCGCGCATTCGCTGGGCAGTCCGTCGCGCCCGGCGCGGCCGGTTTCCTGATAGTACCCCTCGATTGTTTTCGGGACGTCGTAGTGCACGACGTAGCGGACGTTCGGCTTGTCGATGCCCATGCCGAACGCGATGGTCGCGCAGATGACGCGGATCTCGTCCCGAATAAAAAGCTCCTGGTGATGCCCGCGCTCTTTCGCGGTGAGACCCGCATGATACGGACGCGCCGAAATGCCCGCGGCGGACAATCGCGCGGCCAGATCCTCCGCCGATTTGCGGCTCTGCACGTACACGATGCCGCTCTCTGCGGCTCGCGCGGTACACCAGGCCAAGAGCTGGGCGAACGCGTTGCGCTTCTCGAACACGCTGTAGCGCAGATTCGGCCGGTTAAAGCCGCCGACGAAGCGCAGCGGATCACGCAGCACGAGTAAACGCTCGATATCGCCGCGCACGCGCTGCGTCGCCGTGGCCGTGAGCGCGAGAACCGGCGCCTGGGGATAGCGCTCGCGCAGCTCGGCCAGCCTGCGGTACTCCGGCCGGAAATCATGCCCCCATTCGCTCACGCAGTGCGCTTCGTCGACGGAGATGAGCCGCACGTCGCAGCGATCGAGCACCCGATGAAAGCTCGGCAGTACCGCGCGCTCGGGCGCCACGTACAGCAGCCGGTACTCACCGCGCAAGAGACCCTCGATGCGTTCGAGGGCGCTTCGCGCGTCGATGGAGCTATTCAGGTACGTGGCCGCAATACCGTTGGCGCGCAGCGCGTCGACCTGATCTTTCATCAACGCGATGAGCGGCGAGATCACCAGCGTCAAGCCGGGGTGCAGCAAAGCGGGTAACTGGTAACACAACGACTTGCCGCCGCCGGTCGGCAGCAGCGCGGTAACGTCGCGGCCGGCCAGCACGGCTTGCGCAATTTCACGCTGAAGCGGCCGAAAGCTCTCAAAACCGAAATAGTGTTTGAGCGCGCCCTCGATGGTCATCGTTTCCACGCTCACGTACATTCACGCGATGGGTCCGCCGCACCCACCCCGAATCCGCGGGACTGGCCAATCGTAAGAGCGGCGGTCCACGCTCGTGTTACAAACAGAATGGTGCGCCGAAGACGGCATTCAAAACCCGCAAGGAAGCCGAGCGCGCAATCCCGCGAACCAGCATTGGTCTGCGCCCGTACAAATGCGCAGAACACGGTTGGCACTTGGGTCATTGAGCGCGCCTATGTCTCGGACGCCTCGGGCTGGGGCGGACACTCGACCTGCAAAGAGCTGGTCTAAATCGTCACGGAGCAGCTGGCAGTCGCGCTAGGCTACTTCGTACAGGTCAAGTCGATCCGGTAATTGTAGCCCGGCGTCTTCTGCCGCCAGTATTTCGCGCTGTTCGCGGGATGCGCGGCGCGGTATTTCGGCACGTCGAACGTAACGAGCAATTTCACCGGCTTGTTGTTCGGATCGACGCCGGGCGTAATGAACATTTGCGTGTACGTGAACTGCCCCGAGGCAGGGAACGTGTGAAAATCGAGCTGCTGCTGATTGAGCGTGCCGCGCGTGGAGTCCGTCGCGGTCAGCGTGTCCCCATTTGCAAGCGCAAGCACGAGGTCTTGCTTCATCGTATCGACCGGCGCGACGCCTGCGAAGCTCGTGCCGTTCGCCCATTGCATGGTGACGTTCCAGCCGCTGACCTCGCCCGCGGGTATTTGCTCGACGTTCGTTACGCGAACGCGCCACATGCCGTTGAAGAGCCACTGGTTCATGCAGCCGGATTGAGCGGCGACTTGCATCGAGCCGCCTTGCGCTTGGGGCGCGGCGATTGACTGCAGCGGCAGTGAGACGAGCAAAGAGAACGCGAATAAACGAAGAGCGGCGGCTGTATTCATGGCTATCCTCCATCAGAAGCAAATGCCGGCACCGCTGCGAACGATGCCGGCATTGGTTGCCTGCCTCATACGCATGACGAGACAGTTATGCCGGGGGTGAAAACGCCGTGCCGTCCCAGAGATAACCCACCTGCGAGGCGAGCGCGGACTGCCCTATCTGCGCTCGCGTGTACAGCAAGTTCAGCTCCTCGCCCAGCTTTGTGGCGCCTTTCACGAGCCCCGTCACGTTGACAAGCCGCGTCAGCGAACCGAGCGATGCCGCGCTCGACGGAGCGGAGTACGTAGTTTGCGGATACCACCCGGCAGGTGCAAAGAGCGGCGCGATGGGTTGATATTGCCGCGCGCCGCTTGACGCAGTGCACGACGTCGAATCGCACTTGAGCGCCTCCCAGGTATCGGACGCAACGCCGGTTCCTCCATCCAGTTCCCGCGCCACGAGCGCGTACGGTGCAGTTCCACCGGGTGGTTTGCGCGCGAACGCGAGAGCGTCGTGATCCGGATCTGACGCAACGCTCGCGGGAACGACGTCGATCGCCCGGCCGAGTATCGAGAGGATGTCCACGCTTAGTTGCACTCCCGGAGTCGCAGCAGGCAGCGAACGCGCCGGTGAAAGCAGGGGCAGCATGCAGCCCGCATCGTGGAGCGATTTCATTGCCGCTTGGAACGCGTCCACGAAGTCCGCACGAACCGTGATGTGCGTCGGAATGAACATTTGCGCCGGTCCGTCCGGCCGATCGTTCGGAATGCGCGCGAATGCGATCGGCGGCGGTTCCGCAAAGGCTCCGGGGCCATAATTCGCGCCCGCGATTCCCAAGATGCTCGAAATCATTTCGGCTTCGGCGTCTTTTTCATTGAGCGAGTCGAGCAGATTGATGTAACCGCCGATTTCGGTAATGTTCGCGGGCGGTTTGATGCGCGAGGGAATAACGTCGCCTTCGAGTGCGATGCGCTCCATCAGGATGCGCTGCGCCTCGAGCATCGGGGGCGCCGTGCCTTTGTCTATGACCTCGATCAGCGAGTTTACCGCATCCGCCGTGGCCGTCTCGATGGGCGATACCGGTGTCGGTGCAGGATCAGCCATTTGCGTTTCCTCCGTTGCCCGCGTTTGCGCCGTTGGATTTGCCTTTGCCGTTGCCGCCGCCGGACTTCTTACCGCCGCCGCCCGCTGCGCCGCCGGTTTCGATGCTCGCGAAGGCCTGGATGCCCGTCTGCACGATCTGCGACATCTCTTTCATCGCCGTCGTGACCAGCGTGTTCGCGTTGTTCATCGCATCGGAGCGCCCTTTGTCGGCGGAGGATTGCGTCTTGCCGATCAGATCGGCGAGCTGCTGCCCTCCGGTGATGTTGGTCATGTCGCCGAGCTGCTGCGCGCCAACCAGGGCTTTGGCCAAATCCGTTCCGTCGCCGGTTGTGCCGGTACCGACGCTTCCGCCGGTCGGAACGATGTTGTTGATGATCGGGGCGACCGAACCGAGCGTGCTGGGTGCCGTTGCTGAAGCAAGCGTATTGCCTTTACCAATCGTAACCGGAGCGATATCGGAAGCTTGCGGTATCGGCGAGTCCTGCCAATTCCAGAACCGCGTGAGATCGATTTTCTCCGCGGAAGCGCAATGGCCGAGAATGGCTTCGCCCAGCACGCCGCGAGTCGGCAGCGCGACGTGCGCAACCGGCGGTGAGAAATCGCGCGAGTGGAATGCCGTGAGCGCATCCTGCACTGCTCCGGTGGTAAAGACCTGGCCTTGTCCGTCCCCGTTTGCGGCGCCGAACGAATCGACGACCGCTTTGGGAATCGAGAACGGCATGATCATCGAGTTGCCGTAATAACCGATGACTTCATTGCCAACGCAGTTGAGCAGTGGAACCGTTTGCGTGGCGGGATCCGTAAAGCCGCCCTGCGGAACGCCGATCGTATATCCCTCCAGCATGATCGCCCGCTCTTCGGCGGTGAGCGACATCCATATTGTTTTGGAATACGTGACCGTGTTGCGCACGACGTGCTGGAGCGTTTGCTCGACCTTGAGCAAGCGATCGAAACGCAACACCGGGGCGACCTGCAGAGCGGGTAGCGGATACGAACTCGCGGGCAACTCGACTTTGGAGTTCTCGTTGATGAAGTTCTGCGCGTACGTTTCCGAGACGCCCGGAAGCGATGCATCAAATCCCCAAATAAATGGGCCGCCCAGAAGCTGTTCGAGCTGGCCCGGGCTGTAGTTGAGGCCTTGAACGCGGTTTTGCGCGTGCGATACGAGCAACGCTCCGAGCGGTCCGAGCAGTGCACCCGCGGCTAAATCCTCCACCAGTTTATCGGTGGAGTCGTCGGGTTTGAGCTGATACGAGAATGAGTCGAATCCGCGCGAAAGTTCGAAGCCGATTACGTCGTTCGGGCCTAGGTAATTCGGAAGGAAGACTTCCGTCGACAAGGTCACCGCCGGGCGCGCGTCGCTGCTTCCCGCAGCGCGCCGCGAACGCAGCTCCTGCAGAACGTCGCCCTCCTTCGTGTACGTGAGCGCCGGCAGCGCTTCCATCGTCGTTCCCGATACGCCCGAGAGCGGCGCCATTTTGAACGGCCCGAGCCGCGAGCCGCGCTTGGTCAATATGGTCACGTAGATCCGCTCGAACGGCAGAAAACTGCCGCTGATCGAAATGTTCAGGATGTCCTGGGCCGGTGAACCGCTCGTTTCCACGATAGAACGCGGATCGCCGGCGAACTCTTCGAGAATATCCAGTCCCTCGCGATACTGCCACGGCACCCATTTGCGCAGGACATCCGCATGTTTGAGCAGCGAACTATAGCGTCCGAGTACTTCATTGCGGCTGCCCACGAAGCTCTCGAAATTGTCACCCAAAGAGAGCGGCTCTCCGGGCGGCAAGAAACGCACCACTTCGAGCGGCACGAACGCGACCAGGGTGACGCCTTCCACCGCCGTGCCGACGTCGAAATGACGCAGCACTTCCCAGTACTGCATGGTCAGCGCATGCGCGCGGTTGTTGTTCGTAACGACCTTGGTGGTTACGCTTTCCGTGTCGGTTGCCGAAGCAAGGCGCACGCTGGTGCGCTGCTGCCGGCGGCGCGACGACGCTTGACGCTCGACGCCGGAGTGCATTTGCTCGGCGGCGCGTGACGCGTAACTCTTGGCTCCGTCCATCCAACTGTAGCTGTTTCCGCTGTTGTTCGAACTCGCCCCGCCGGCCGAAATGCCGAAGCCGCCCAGCAGACCGCCGATCAGCCCGTTCGATGCCGAAACGCCGAAGCTCGATGAATCCGCGTGCGTGGCGAACGAGCTGCCGCCGCGCTGCGTTTCGTTGAACGCGGAATCGAACGTCGATTGCGTGGTCGAATCGTTGAGCTGCTCGAAGCGCATTTGCTCTTCGTCCGTCAGCGTTTCGAATTCGGTCGTCGTCATCGTCTGCGTCTGCTCGAAAACCGCAATCCGCTGCTGCTCGCCCGGTGCGAGCGGAAGCGAGTACACCAAATTCCCGAGCGAGAGACCCGCGGGCGTCCACTTCTGCGCGAAACGCACGACATAGCCCAGGCCCAGTGTGCCGGCCATCGGAACGGTTTCTTCGTCGCTGATCGTGCCTTGCTCGACGCCTACGATGCGATCGCGAAAACCGTCCACCGAGATCGGCTGATCGATCGGCACGCGGTCCGCGAAGCTTCGCTTGGCGTCGGGGAACAGCTTGAACCACTCATTGTTCCAGGCGGCGATCGTGAATCGCCCCGCGTTGCCGACGTATTCGTACGTGTCCGTGACGATGCTCGTGCGCGGTTCGACCAAGCGGAACAGCACGGAGTACGGGAAACGCTCGTCGCTCACGTTATAATCGAAGGCGATCGTGCAGTCGTCCGTACCAAGCCTTATTTGCGGGGGATTCGACTGCGCCGGCTGCGCGGCCGCAGGGCTGCTGATTTGCCCTTGAAGCAACCCTTTCAGTTGATCGACGACGCTTTGCTGAAGCGGCTCCAGCGGTTGCGTGAGCGTGATTTTTCCGGCGACGCCGAGCGGTAATAAACCCGCGACCTTGAACGCGCGGTCCGCCGAGGTATTCGCTCCGCGGAACGTCAGCGTGATGCTGTCATTTTGTCCTACGTTGATGTTGCCGGGAATCGCGAGGACGAAATCCCCCGCATCGCCCGTAACGGTCGTCGGATCGGGCCACGGCGGCACGCCGCCCGGCTGCGGCAGATGGATCGTTACCGCGACTTGCGATGCCGCGGTCGCATCCGGCTGCAGCAGCGTGCCGCTGATCGCCGTCGGCAGAACGGTCGTCGTGTTGGCGAGCACGTCCTTGAGGTGCGTCGCGAGCGTCCCAAGCGCTTGGTAAAAGTGCGCGACCGCGAACGTTTTACTATTAATAAGCTGCTGCGCATTTTCTTGGGAAGGCGCTGCAGCGATCCAATCCGTGGTCGGTAGAACCCGGCGCACGTCGATCTCGGACTGTACCGCAGTATGCCCGTTCCCGCGGCCGGCCGTGTCGAGAACGGCCGGAGCAGCGCCAGTGGTACGAGGATTCCGGCGAGTGGCCATAATTCACCGCCTTATCTGAGACACACCGTGACTTGGGTTACTATCCTGCGCCTTGCGATTGCGCAAAGCAACAGAGTGTCTGCCGCTTATCTAGCTGCAAGGGAGGCAAGCGCACGCGCGCCATTCACGAGCCGTTCACAGCGCCTGCGCATCGCACGCCTATCGTCGAGATGTCGCACGATTGCGAAGGTGACTTAGATCCAACAACCGGTAGAATCGCTGCTCGCCAGTTCGTCACTGAAAGGAGGAAAAGATGGGCTTTGTAACAGTTTTTATTCTCGTCGCACTGGTGTATCTCGCACCAGTTTACGTCGCGATGGGCAGACGCCATCGCAACGCTGCTGCAATCGCAGTAGTGGTCGTCCTTTTAGGGTGGACATTCATCGGTTGGGCCGTGGCTTTGGCGTGGTCCTTTACCGATAACGTAATTAAGGATGTGCCGTGACAGTGAGGGGCGAGGCGTTCGCGCTCACCGCAAACTGGTACATCATCGTGCCCGGTCTGGTCATCGGCATCGCCGTCGGAATCGCGGTGAGCTGTTCGTACATCGCAACGACTAGTGCGTGCTACGTTCCCTTCGGGGCGCCGATGTAGCGAATCCACTTCAAGAACAGCGCATGCTCGGTCGTCAACTGGTTCGGATTGCCGTACACGACGTAAAATTCGTTGCGCAACGCGAGAAAATGGAACGCCGCCGTGAGGTTCATCGCATCCACCGGCGGCGTGCCCGCCGTCGGAACATAACCGAATCCGGTCGGCGCGAAAATACCGGCAATGCGCCGCGCGCCGATATCGAGCGACGCCTTGTGGTTAAACTGCCAGTCCAGCGAAACGCGTTCGAGCAGTTCGTCCGCCGCTATTTCGTTGAACGCCGTGCCGGGCCCGAACGCATCGCCCGGCACATAGTGCGTCGTATCCGCTTCCAGCGAGAGAATCAGCGGCTTGGCCAAACGAATCGAGGTTCCGGCGTACCACGAGCCCAAGAAACCATGGTAATACGACCCGTGCGCGTACTGGACGCTCGACGGGGTCGCGGTGTTCGCGCGATACGAAAACGACACGCTGTTCTGGTTGAACGGCAGCATTTCGCCGTCCGGCATCAGCAGCGACGAGGACCCCGTCGCGATACTGAAGCCCAGCAAAGAACGTGTCCGAAGGGAGACGCCCAGAAGTTGATCGCTTTGATTCGTGCGTCCGCCGTCGTCACGGTATTTGTCCCAGAACGTGTTCAGCGAGACTTGCTGAACGTAGGACTTTGGGGAGTAATTGAACGTCTTGCCGCCGGCGGCTAGAAGGCCCGCGATGCCGGGGTGGCTCACATAGCCGTCCACCGGGAGAAACTGGGAACCCACGTGCTGATAGTCCAGGAACACGTTTGAGGTCTGGTCCACGGATCCCACGCCGTATTCCTGGTAGCCGCCCTGCGATGGATCCGTGACGAACGTGCCGCGATCGGTTCCCGCGTTCGCGAACACCAGCAGATGGTTGTGCGCGAACGAATATCCCGTCGCGAGCGTGCTGCTGACGTCGTGAACCTGCGGCGTGTCGACGCTCACGCGCTGCACGCTGAACTGCCCTTGGTGGTCGCGATTGGACTCGAACAGGCCGAACGTTTGCGCGTCGTCGGTGCGCTGCGGGCCGATTGCGTCGAACGCCGCAAACGTGGCCGGTCCCTGCGCGCCTTCGACGGCATAGCCCTGGCTGAAGGCCGGAATGCTCGGCGTATAGAGGGTCATCGCGCAGTTAAAACAGTTGAAACGGCCATTGAACTGCGAGCCGATCTGAGTGAAGAACGGGCGCACCTCTTGGTAAAAACGCGGAAACTCCTGCGGTGCGACCGATTGCTGATCGATCTCGACGTTGGAATAGTCCGGATGCAGCGTTGCAACGAACGAAGCGGTCGAGGTAATCGGGACGGAAAGGTCCGCGCCCATGCGCGAGGTCGTCCCGCCTGCGCTCTGCGAAGCCGCCTCGCCCAGACCATAGAGCTGGAACCGCGCCGGTGGACGCAAGGCCCCTTTGGGTACCCGGATCCCGTTCAGCGTCCCGACGTAATTCACGTCGATGTCGTATTGCATCGCCGGATCGTAGCTCCAAACGTAACGAGAGCCGCTCGCGCTCGTGATGCGTACGAACTGCGCGCGCCAACTGCGCGAGCCCCCGGAACGAATGACGTCGAGCGGAATGCGCATCGTCACCTGATAGCCGTAGGCGGTTTTATGTCCGGCGGATTCCCACTGCGGCGCGTACGAGCTGTTTTCACTGGAACTTTGGTCGCGCGCGCCGTTTACGTTTGAACGAAAGATGTACGAGAAGCCGTGCGCCCCCTGAGGATACAGCGCGAGCGCCACGTGATCGTCGTTGAGCACGGCGCCCCCGTTCGTCGTCTGCCCCACGGTAAGCGTCTCACGCTGATGCACGTCGTAGGCGATGAAGAGCGCGTGCCCCGATTGCGCGATGTACACCGTCGTCGCCTCGGCGGCGGGACGGTGGTAGATGTAGTCGTAGCCCAGGTTCACACGCACGGCGCCGTTCCAAGACGCGTCGATGACGCCGTTGACGGCGGGCGCCTTGGCCAGTTGCGGTACGGTAACGGCGAGGCTTGAGGATGTGGCAGCGCTTGCCGTGCCTGTAGAAAGCAGCACCGCGAATGCCAGCATCGCCACCCGGTATACGAAGCGGATCATAGCGCACACCTTACGCCACGCTACCCAAATTCGCCTATGACAAGTACCGCATGACCTACCGGGACGCGCGAAAAACGCGAATTCCCGACACGACGACCAAAAGCGCCGCAAGAACGGTCAGCACGGCCGCCAGCGTATGCAGCGCGACGTCCCGAGCGCCCTCGCGGAATGTGATCGCGATCAGACTCGACGCGAGCATCGCGCCGACGTAGCCGGCCGTGCGCAACAGCCCCGAGGCCACACCCATGTACTTCACCTCGGTGTGCAGCGCCAGCGTCGCCTGTTCGGAGACCGGATTCATGCCGTTGGGGATGCCGAGCACCGCGCTCGCGGCCAGAATCGCGTAAGCCGCCGATTGCGCGTGCAGCCCGAGAAGCAGCACCGCTCCAGCGAGCGCGCCGGCACAGCCGAGCAGCAGCGAGGTCTTCGGGCGCAGGCGCGCTCCGAGCATCGCGCAGGTAATCGCGACCAGCGAGGTCGGCAGCATCAGCAATCCCGCTTGCGCGGGCGTGGCATGATGCGCTTGTTCGAGCCACTGCGGAAAACCGTAAAATACCGAGTAGAAAATTGTGTAGATGCCGATGTACCGCGCGTACACCGCGACCAGACGCCCGTTTCGCGCGAGCATGCGCACGTCGATGAACGGCGCCTGCGCGCGCCGCTCGATTACAAACCACAGCACGAAACACGTCATCATCGCGCCCAGGACGTACGGCGAAACCGCACGCGGATGCAGCAGCGCGACCAGCAGCAGCGATAGCCCCGCGGCGAACGTCACGATTCCGGCAAAGTCGATGTCGCGAGCCGCACCGCGCGCCGAGCCGCGCGGCGTCGTTCCGCGCGGCAGCCAAAACGCGCCCAGCAGCGCGGCGAGCAGCGCTACCGGCACGACGGCAACGATCGTTGCGCGCCAACCGGCGAAGAGCACCAGCAATCCGCCGAGGGTCGGACCCACAACGATGCTGACTTGGCCCGCAATCGTCACCGCGCTCAGTGCTCCCGGACGCATGCGCCCGTCTTCGTCTACGGCAAAACGCCGCAGCAGAATCATCGCGGCCGGATACGCAGCGGACGTGCCCAATCCGAGCACGACGCGCCAGCCGATCAGCACGCTCAGCGTGGGCGCAAGCGATCCGCCGATACCGGCAAGCGCCGTCAGCGCCGCGCCCGCGTAAAAGATCGGCACCGCGCCGTAGACGTCCGCGAGGCGTCCCATCAGCGGCTGGCCGACGGACGTCGCCAGATACAGGGCCGCAATCAGCCATGCGGTTTCCGCCGCGTTCGCGTGGAATGCATCTCCGATCGGCACCAGTGCGGTCGCGATAATCGATGAGTTGATGGGATTGAGCGTGAGCCCCAGGAGCAGCGGCACCAAATTACGGGCGGTAAGTCGTTGCGCGGCCACCTTGGGGGTATCACCTATCGTATGGAAACGATCCTGGCGGTCACCGGAGCGGCACAAGGCATCGGCCGCGCGATCGCGCTCGGATTCGCGAGCAGCGGGTATGCCGTTTCATTCATCGATCCGGACGTTACCGCAGCCGAACGCACCATTGAGGAACTGCGCACGCAAGGGTGCCGCGTCTTTTTCGACGACGGCGATATCGCCGGCGAAGACGACGTGCGCCGCTGGGCCGACGCGACCGTTCGCGAACTCGGCGTTCCCGACGTGCTCGTCAACAACGCGGGCATTGCCCATACCATGCCGTTCCTGGATTTGCCCGCTACCGAGTTCGACCGCGTGCTGCGAGTAAATCTGCGCGGGACGTTTCTGTGCTCGCAGGCGTTCGCGCGTCATATGCAGCAGCGCGGGCGCGGCGGCTGCATCATCAACATCGCATCGACGCGCGCGTTCATGTCCGAACCGAATACCGAAGCGTACAGTGCATCCAAAGGCGGCATCGTCGCGCTCACGCATGCGATGGCGATGAGTTTGAGCGAGGCGCGCATTCGCGTGAACTGCATCGCGCCGGGCTGGATCGAAACGCCCCGCGTGCCGGCCAAGAGCGAGCGCGACCACCTGCAGCATCCCGTAGGGCGGGTGGGCAAGCCGCAGGACGTCGCCGACGCATGTCTCTACCTCGCCGAACGCACCGGCTTTATGACCGGCCAGAGCCTCATCCTCGACGGCGGGATGACACGCAAGATGGTCTACGAGGAATGACGTCGGCCGAGTAAGGTTTAAACTTGGGGTCATGTATCCCGATGTCGAACCTTACGATCGGGGATTGCTTGCGGTTGGCGAAGGCAACTCAATCTATTGGGAATGCAGCGGCAACCCGCACGGTAAGCCGGCGATATACGTCCATGGCGGACCAGGCTCAGGCTGCACCCCGCGCGCTCGCTGCTTCTTTGATCCAAAGACGTACCGGATCGTTTTGTTCGACCAGCGCGGATGCGGGCGCAGCCGGCCGCTACTGACGGACAGATCCCAACTCGAGGTGAATACGACCGCGCACCTCGTACGCGATCTCGAATCCCTTCGCACGCATCTGCGCATCGATCGCTGGCTCCTGCTCGGCGTTTCCTGGGGCAGCACGCTTGCGCTCGCGTATGCGCAAACACATCCGCAACGGGTTGCTGCCCTCGTTCTGGCGGGCGTCACGACCACCTCACGCCGGGAGGTGGATTGGCTCACGAACGACGTGGGCTGCATCTTCCCGCAACAGTGGGAACGTTTCGCGTCGCACATTCCTGCATCACTTGGGAGCATGCTTATTGTCGACGCCTACGCCCGGCTGTTGTTCGACGATGACCCGCAGGTCAGTGCGGCGGCGGCTGCGCAATGGTGCGCGTGGGAGGACGCCCACGTTTCGCTCGCTCCGGATCATGTACCGACTCGCCGCTTCTTGGATCCGGAGTTCCGGCTTCGGTTTGCGCGACTGGTGACGCATTATTGGCGGCACGCGGCGTTTCTCGAAGAAGATCAGCTCATACGCAATGCTGCGTCCTTGAGCGCAATACCAGGAACGTTAATTCACGGCCGTTACGATGTGAGCAGCCCGCTGCAAACCGCGTGGGAACTGCATAAGGGCTGGCCAGCAAGCGAATTACAGGTGGTTGATGATGCCGGTCACGGCGGCGGCTCGATACCCGAACGGGTCGTCGCGGCTCTGGATCGGTACGTTAAGTCGTAAAACGCTGCGCGATGATTTGCCTGCGGTGGGCGAATATGCGCTCGAGGTCGCCGCGAACAAACCCGGCCGCGATGCGGCTGAGCGGCGCAAACGGCAAAGCGTAGATGACGTCGTCGCCGATCTCCACGCCGCCGTCCACGGGCTGGAATGTGTGAAGGTGCTCCCAGAGCGCATACGGCCCGTGCAACTGCACGTCGGTGAATGCCGACAAAGGCTTCCATCGCGAGATCAGCGTCTTCCAGCCGAACGGAATCCCGTGCAGGCGCAAACGGTAGTCGATGACACTGCCCTCGCGCATCTGCGATGGGGCCGATCGTATCGAGAACCGCAGCGAAGGCGGTGTGAGCGCTTCCAAATTTCGCGCATCGGCAAAGAACGCAAAAACCTGCTCGTGCGGCGCGTTGACGAATTGCCTGCAACTGTAGCGCTCGAGCAGCGTGCAGGGCCGCGACGGATCGATGATTTCTTGCAGCGCTTCTTCCAGCCGCGGGTAGCGCCAGCGAAACGCGGCGCGCTGCATGAGGCGCGGCATCACGAGCTGACTGCCGAGCACCGTTTGAGCGAATTCGCCGAGAACGGCGCGCAGTGCGAGCGCCGGAGCGGGTGCGAGTGACGGACGCCGCATCGCTGCGCCGATAGCCTGGGCCACGCGCGAGCTGGTTGCGTAATCAGGCGTAACGGCATTTACCGGACCGCTGAGCGCTTCGTTTTCGATCGCGAAAACATACATGTGCGCGATATCGTCCAGGTGAATCCACGGCACGAATTGCCGGCCGCTCCCAAGCGGGCCGCCCGCGCCGAACCGGAACGGACCCATCATTTTCGCCAGCGCGCCGCCGCCGCGACCGATGACGACTCCGGTGCGCAGCATGACCACGCGCATTCCGAACGCCATTGCGCGCGCCGCGCTTGCTTCCCACTCGATGCACACCTTCGAGAGAAATCCGCTGCCCGGAGCCGCCGTCTCATCGAGCACTTCATCGTCCCGATCGCCGTAGTAGCCGACGGCAGATGCGGCTACGAGCACTTTCGGTTTTTGCCGCATTCCGGCAAGCGCCGAGACGAGGGCATCGGTTC
>DASSZL010000060.1:0-9904 GCA_035713505.1 Vulcanimicrobiaceae bacterium
GGCGCTCGAACGGTATCGCGGTCGCGTAAATGCGTATGCACACGCTGAGCGCACCGGGAATGAACACCGCGCCGGCCGGTTTCGACATCGAGCGGGACCTGCCGGCGGGGTTCGCGGCGTTCTTCCGCCCGCTGCACGAAGAGTTCACGCCGCGCCAGCGCGAGCTCGCGGCCCATCGCCGGCAAGTGCTCGAGCGGGCGCACCAAGGCGTGCTGCCGACGTACTTGCACGCAACGAAGGCACGCCCGACGGATTGGCGCATAGCGCTGCCCGAGTGGTGTGCCGATCAGCGCAACCAAATGACCGGCCCCGCGGACGATGCGGAATTGGTCGTCAAGATGCTCAACTCGGGGGCGCCGGGCGTAATGCTCGATCTCGAGGACTCGATGGCCAACGTGTGGGATCACACGCTGCTCGGCCACGATAATTTGGTGAAGGCGCTCTACGGCGAATTGAGTTACTTCGATGCCAAGCGAAATCAGACGGTACAGATCAAACCCAGCGCTACGGTCGTGTGGAATCGCGTGCGAGGCTTGCATCTATCGCAGGCCGGAATCTACGAGCAGCCGGTATCGGCCTCGCTCTTCGACCTCGCATTGCTCGCCTACCGGCTGGACGTCGATCGCCTGGCCAACCGTACGCTGTGCATCTACATTCCCAAGTCCGAGTCCGCGGAGGAGGCGTTCTGGTGGCGCGACCTCTTCGACGCGATCGTCGCCGCGAAAGGCTGGCCCGAAAATTCGATCAAGTGCATGGCGCTGGTCGAGGCGCATCCGCTCGCGTATCAGCTCGAAGAGTTCACGTACAACCTGCGCAAGTACTTGCTCGGTTTGAACTTGGGCCGCTGGGATTACATGGCGAGTTTGATTCATTATAATCTCGCGGATCCGAGCTTCGTGCTGCCCGATCGCAACACGATTCCGACCGACGTGGCGTTCTTCCAACGCCTGCGCGCGCTGATTCCGGAAGTTTGTCACAAGCACGGGATGCTCGCAATCGGCGGCATGACGGCGCTCTATCCGAGCCGGGAAGATCCGGAGCTGAATGCGCGCGCGCTCGAGGTCCTCGCCCGCGACAAAAAGAACGAAGCCGGCTGCTTGATGGACGGCGCATGGACCGGCCATCCGGACCAAAACGAGATCGCCGTCGCGCAGTTCCCGTATCCCAACCAGCTCGACAAGCGCCCGCAAAACGTCGAGCCGACGCCCGATCTGCGGCCCGCACCGATCGGCGTCGGTAAGACGACCATAGAGGGGACCCGCGCCGCGGTCCGCACCGTGATTCGTTACCGGCACGGCGTGCTGTCGGGCCGGGGCGCAAGTCTGCTTGACGGCTACATGGAAGATCTCGCGACGGATCGTATTTACCGGCTGATGATCGCGCAGCGCCTGCGCTATCCCGGCCCGTACACGCCCGAGTCGCTCAGTGGAATGTTCGACGAGGAGCTGCAGCGCATTCTGCGTGAGTTACCGGCGGACACGCCCGATGAAGAACGCGAACGGTTCCGCCTGGGGCGGGACCTCTCCGAGCAGATGATTCTGCTGGGCGCCTTCGACCCGAAGTAAGACCGGAGCAAGTGAAACGCCGGCCTCCCGTCGCAGTATGAGCGGCGGGAGGCTTGCTCATGGTTTTGGACTCACGGCTGCGCGTCCCGGTCCTCGCGGCGACGGCAACCTTCGTTTTTCATCTGTTTGCAAACCCGCATTACGGATTCTTCCGGGACGAGCTCTACTTCATCATCTGCGGGCGCCATCCGCAATGGGGCTACGTCGACCAACCGCCGGTGGTTCCGCTTTTGGCGGCGGCATCGCAAGCCTTCGGCATTTCACTCATCGCGCTGCGCGCGGTTTCCGCGCTCTTCGCGGCCGCCTCCGTTTTCGTGACGTGCCGGCTCGTGCAAGAATTCGAGGGCGGCACATTCGCGCAGATCTTGGCCGCTATCGGCGTCGCGCTTGCGCCGATCCTTGCAAATTTCGGCGTGATGCTCGCGCCCGACACCGTGGGCCTTTGGGCATGGCCGCTCATCGTGCTGTACGTCGTACGCCTGACGCGAGGCGCCGACCCACGGTGGTGGCTCGCCGTAGGGGCTGTCTCGGGAATCGGGCTGGAAAGTAAATACAGCGCCGCATTCTTCCTGGTGACCGCGCTCGCCGCGCTTACCCTAACGAGGGAGCGCCGCGTCATGCGGACGCCCTGGTTTCTTGCCGGCGCCGCGCTCGCGATCTTAGTCGCGCTGCCGAACGTGCTATGGCAGGCGCATTACGGCTTTCCGATGATCGAACTGCTGCGCAACGGGCAACACGGCAAAAACGTGGTGCTGGATCCGCTCTCTTTCATTCTGCAGCAACTGCTGATCACCAATCCGCTGCTTGCGCCGATTTGGATCGCCGGAGTTCTCTGGTCGCTGTTCACGCCGCAGCTGCGCTGGATTGCCCTCTCCTTCGTTGCGCTGCTGGCGGCCATGATCGCGCTCGACGCGAAAAACTACTACGCGTGCGATGCCTACCCTGCGCTCTTCGCGCTCGGCGCAGCGGCGGTCGAGCGCTGGACTTTCCGCGTGCAAATCCTGCGCTATGCCGCGATTCCCTTCGCCGCGGCGGCCGGCGCATTGCTGCTGCCCTTTGTCGTCCCGCTGCTTCCCGTGCGGCAGTTCATTGCGTACGATGACGGCTTTTCACGGGTGGTGCCGATGCAATCGACGGCCAGCGAACATCACAAGCTCTCGGTATTGCCCCAGACGTACGCAGACATGCACGGTTGGCGGCAACTTGCGCGAACGGTTACGAACGTCTATCAAGCGCTGCCGCCGAAAGACCGCTCGCGCGCGGTCATCGCGGCCTCGAATTACGGCGAGGCGTCCGCCATCGAGTTCTTCGGCGCCGGCCACGGCCTGCCGCACGTCATCAGCGGGCACAACCAATACTTCTTATGGGGTACGCACGGCGCATCGGGCGACGTACTCATCGACGTCAACGGCGATTGCGGCGCATCGCTGCGCTTGTACGAGCGGGTCAAACTCGTCGCCGTGTTCAAGGCACCGTACGTCATGCCGTACGAAGACGGCATTCCAATCATGCTGTGTCGCGGCATCAAAAAACCGCTGGCGGACGTCTGGCCTTTGGTGAAAAATTACAACTGAGTACGGGTTCGCGTTCTTCAGGGCGTCCCCAGGATGAACTCGAGCAGCCGCGGATAGACGATGTCCGTCCGCGCGTGCGGATTATCCGGCTCGATGATGTCGTGATTGCGCGGCAGATCGGTAAACTCGAACTCGAGCACTGTGCCGGAGCGGTGCTTGTCCCACGCCAGCGCTACCCGGTGCGTCACCGCATTGTTTACGGCCGGATCGTGGGGGTTGGTCATCAGCACGATGGAGCGCGACGCAGGGGCGCTGCGGCGCGCTTGCGCGTAGACGTTCTGGCCGATGCGCATCGTCTGCGCAAGCGCGTGCGTCGAAAACCACGGGTACGCGGTCGCCGGCCGCTGATTTTCTTTAACGCGCGGGTCCCACCACAAATACATGTCCGGAAGGACGAGCATGGCGTGCGTGAGCGCATAGCTCATCGCGTACGGCAACTGCAGCATCGAAAACACCGGCGCAATAGCGATGGCGCGCGATACATCCGCGCGGTACTGGCCGAAATACGCGCACAGCAGCCCGCTCGAAGAAATCCCGGCGACGCAGACCCGCTCGCCCAGCCCGCACGCGATGTCGAGCGCTTCCGAAGCCCGCGCGAGCAGCGTCTGCGCGGTAAGCCGCGACATGCGGCGCGTCAGACGGTTGCGATCCCCTTGTTCGGGCATGCGCGGAACGAACACGTTCGCGCCGCGCGCGTGCACCAGAGGCGCGAAATCCCGGTATTGCCCCGGATGGTTGGTAAAGCCGTGCAGCAGCAACACGGCAAGCGGCGTTCGAGCGCCGTGATCCAGCAGCGAGGTTCGCGCCTGCGGCAAAATCCGGTCGTCGTCGTACGCTTGGAACGCGCGTACGCGTTCCAAGGCCTGCGCGTACGATCGCGACGGATCTACGCGCGGCGCCTGAAGCACGTCACCAGGTGATCGTCGACCATTCCAACGGCTTGCATGAACGAATAGCAGATCGTCGTTCCGACGAATGAAAAGCCGCGCGCGCGCAGGTCTTTGCTGAGCGCATCCGACAACGGCGTGCTCGCGGGTATTTCCGCACCGCGGCGCCGGCGATTGCGCACGGGCTTCCCATCGACGAAGCGCCACACATATGCATCGAAGCTGCCGTATTCGTCCTGCACGTCTAAAAACGCTCGGGCGTTTCCTATCGTGCCGAACACCTTCGCGCGATTGCGCACGATGCCGGGATCCTGCAAAATCCGTTCGCACCGCGCATCGGTAAAGCGCGCGACGCGCCTCGGGTCGAAATTCGCGAACACGTGACGGTAACGGTCGCGCTTTCGAAGAATAGTGTCCCAGCTCAATCCGGCCTGCGCGCCCTCAAGCGTGAGAAATTCGAACAGCACGCGATCGTCGTGTACGGGAAGGCCCCACTCCTGGTCGTGATACGCGATGGCCAGATCGTTTTTCGGCCATTCGCAGCGCTGCAGATTCACCGGTCGATGATTTCCACGAGAACCGGCGTAACCCGCTGCGCGACTTTGGGATAGCGTTTGGGTTCGATGATGTCGTGCACGAAAGGCGGCAGCCCTTGCAGCCGGTGAATCGTGACGCTTTGCGGTTTTTGCCGGAACCAGCGCCGGCCCAGGCGCATAATCGCGCGCTTGTTCACGGCCGAGTCTCGCGGATTGACGACCAGCACCAGCTCGTGCGCCTTCGGCGGCGTGGTGAGAGCCGATTCCATCACTTCATGCGCCAGCGTGAGTCCATGCGCGATCGCGTGTGAGGCAAACCGGGGATATCCGTGTTCGGGAAGCTGGCGTTCGCGCAAAAACGGATCCCACCAGAAAAACCGGTTGGGTTTGCTCAGCATCCAGCGCGCGAGCGGCATCCGGAAGAAATTCGGAACGATGGAGACGCCCAGAAAAGGTGAGATGGCGACTGCACGGTGCATTGCGGAAAATTGCCCGAGATACGCCGCCAGCAAACCGCCCAACGAGAAGCCCGCAACGCTTACACGCTCCCCCAAGCCGCGCACTATCGCGAGCGAGTCGTTCGCGCACGCCTCCAACTGCACGGCGTTCATCGTCGCGAGCGCTTCGGAGAGGCGATTGCGATGCCCGTGGCGCGGCAGACGCGGGACGAAGACGTTGTGGCCGCGCGCATGCAGCTCTTGCGCAACCGCGAGAAACTGGCGCGGGCTGGCGGACAGGCCATGCAGCAGCAGCGTCGCGCGCTCCGTCCGGTGACCGTGGTCGAAGATCAGGGTCCGCCCGAGATCGCCGACGCTCGCGGCTTGGTCGCGGCGAGCGAACCATTCCAAGCGTTCCTGCGCGCTTGCGTACGTGTAGTCGTCCATAAAAAAGGTAGGCGAGCGGATCGTCCTTAACTGAAAGTAACAAGTGTTCCTGGAACGCAGGCGTTCGCGCCCCTGCGGTCCTTCCGCCCTCGCACCAACCGCGGGCTGACGGAAGTAAACACACGCGGCGCCGCTTGGAAAATCATGCACGACGTTCAAGGCACAGCGAAGGACCTCATAGCGCTCGAGGACCGCTATGGCGCGCATAACTATCATTCTCTCGATCTCGTTGTCGAACGCGCCGAGGGCGTCTGGCTCTACGACGTCTCCGGAAAACGCTATCTCGATTGCGTGAGCGCATATTCGGCGGTCAACCAGGGGCATTGCCATCCGCGCATCGCCGCAGCCCTCGCCGAACAAGCAAAAAAAGTCACGCTCACCTCCCGCGCGATGCGCAACGATCGCCTGCCGGCGTTTTTGCAGCGTCTCACGCAGATCTGCGGCTACGACATGGCGCTGCCGATGAATACGGGCGTCGAAGCGGTCGAAACGGCAATCAAACTCGCGCGGCGGTACGGATACGACGTCAAAGGCGTTGCTCCGGATCGCGCCGAGATCGTCGTTTTCAACAATAATTTTCACGGGCGCACGACGGCCGCCATAAGCGCGAGTTCCACGCTGGAATACCGGCGCGGCTTCGGGCCGCTCACGCCGGGCTTCGTCCACGTTCCCTACGGCGACTATGAAGCGCTGAGCGCCGCGATCAACGACAACACATGCGCCGTTCTCATCGAGCCGATTCAGGGCGAAGGCGGCGTGGTCGTTCCTCCCGACGGCTTTCTCAAGCGCGCATGGGGGCTCTGCCGCGAACACCGCGTGCTCTTCATGGCCGACGAAATCCAAACGGGATTCGGACGCACGGGCGATCTCTTCGCCTGCGATCATGAAGGCGTCAAACCCGACGTCCTCATCGTCGGCAAAGCGCTCGGCGGCGGCTATTATCCGGTTTCAGCGGCGCTCGCCAACCGCGATTTGATGCTGCTCTTCCGCCCGGGCGAGCACGGCAGCACCTTCGGCGGTAATCCGCTGGGCTGCGCGGTAGCGATGGCCTCGCTCGACGTGATCGTCGAGGAGAAACTCGCGGCGCGCGCGCGCTACGCCGGCGCAACGATTTTGCAAGGTCTGCGCACCATGAGCTCGCCGTTCGTCAAAGAAGTGCGCGGGCGAGGTCTGCTCATCGGCATCGAATTGACGGTGCCGGCGCGCCGCTTGTCGGAAGCGATGCTGGCACGAGGGGTCGTCGCGAAGGACACCCACGAGAACGTTCTGCGGATCGCGCCTCCACTGGTTATCGGCGATGGGGAAATCGAGTTGCTGTTGCGCGTGTTCGGGGATGCACTGGCGACTCTGTGACGTCGTCGATCGCCTTGCGATCGATCCGCGAACCGGTTTGGTTTTCATCGACGAGTACGGGCACCGGCGCGACTACACGTTTGCCGAAATAGCGGCGTATTCGACGAGGTATGCCGCCGTGCTTCGTGCTTTCGGCATCCGGCAAGGCGACCGCGTGTACGTCTGCGTTGCCACGTCCGCAAAGTGCGTTTTCACGCTGCTGGCGCTGCAGCGGCTCGGCGCGCAGGCGATCCTCGACGAAGACGCCGCTGCCGGCGCGGCCGCGGTCATCGCCAATCGCAAATACCGCGAGCGCGTCGACGCCGTGCGCGGCCGTTATTCGGCGGATGCGCGGTATCTCATCATCGGCGAGGAGTGCGAGGGCTGGGCGCGCCTGGATACGCTGGCGCACGTCGCGCCGGCGGGCCCGAGTTCCGCGCCAACCGACGTCGACGAGGATTCGTTGCGCACGGCGCGCGACCAGGCGCACGAGCAGCTCGGCGCGTTCAGCACGGACGTCGCTTGGTGTGCGCTGCAAACCGAAGACGACCTCTGGTTCGAACGCGCGATCGTGCAGCCGTGGTTATGCGGCTGCGCGACCGTTATCAGCAGCGGCGCCTTCGATCCGCGCGAACGCCTGGATCTCGTACGCGAACTCGACGTCACGATTTTGCTGCAGCGCGCGGACGATTATCACGCGGAACTTGCGCTGCCCGAGCCGGCGAGTTTCAAAATGCCGCGCTTGCGCCGGTGCATGCTGCTGGGCGAGGGCTGCAATGAACTGCTGCAGTCGCAATGGATCGAACGATTCGGCGTTCCGGTTACGCCCGCTATTCCTTGCGCAAAGGCTTAACCACGCGGGTGAGCAGATCGGCGGCGGTCTTCACGCGAACCAAGTGCGGGTAGCGCGGTCCGCCATAGTACGGGATGCCGATCGTGCGGTACATCTCGTCCTTCTCCACGAGCAATTGGATGGGACGGTGCGAGCGCTGCGCTTCCTTGACGGCGTCGTATAGGAGATCGGCGCTGTATTCACGGCCGTTCACGGCGACGAGTTTCTCGTCAAGGCCCAATCCCGCTTTCCAGGCGGGCGAACCGAAATGCACGTCGGCCACGACGTTGCCGCGACCGCTGAGCAGACCGAGCGAATAGACGAAATTGCTTTTCTGCACGTCGTGCGAAGGCTTATCCGTGTAGACGAGTTTCCAGCCGTCCCGTTCGAACCCGGCAGGCGGATGGATCGCGATGTCATCCACCCAGCGGTGGAAAAACGCGCTCCAATCATAGGGCGTGACCTTGTTCAAACCGGCAATCACGTCGGCACGGGTGTATCCAACGGTAATCGGTCCGGTATTGTGCTGCCCGAAAAACTCGCGCGCGAAGGTGTCGAGCGAGGCCTTATCGTGCGTGCGGTCACGGATGATCGCATCGGCGAGCAGCCACATCAACTCGCCTTCCGAGTAGAAGTCGACGCCGCGGCGCTCCGAGTAATATCCCCGCGGCGACCCGTACAGGAACGGTCCCGACGTCGCCGTATCGCCGAGCGGGCGCCACTGACGCCCCTGCTCGTTGTCGTAACTCGCGTACACCGCGGCAATGTGATCCGGCCAAGTCTTCGCATCGCGAATGCCGTCGCGGTACGACATCACGTCGCCGTAGTATTGCGTCATGCCCTCGTACACCCACAGCAGCGAATCATCGTAGGGCGCGTTGGGATTGGAGCGCAGAAGCCCGTCGGGCATGCGGTATTTGCCGTCCCAGGAGTGATTGAACTCGTGTGAGAGCAAATCGCCGCCTCGCTCGAGCGCCTTGGCGTCGATGAGATAGTCGCCGCCTTCGCCGTCGTCGCTCGATTCGTGATGTTCGACGCCTTCACCGGGCATCACGTCCGAGAGCGTCAACAGGAAATGATAGTCGTGCCAATGCCGCGCGCCGTACATCGCAATCATTTCTTTCACCAGTGCGCGATAGTGGCCGATCGTCTTGCCGCTCGCACCGAGCTCCTCGGGCGTGTCCGCACACGCATTCAGCGTTGCCGTGCCGGGAAACGCCCCGGTATCCGTCCACAGCGTCCACTGGCGAAAATTCACGCACGCATCGAGCGGCGAGTCGAGCAGCCGCCCGAGCGGCGTCGTGCTCCACGTCACCGTGTTGCCGCTGCGCTTGGCATCATACAGGGCCGTCGCGAACTTCCAATCGCTGCCCGGCAGAATCAGCGCCGGATCGAACTGCGTGCTGTCGTTGCCGCCGCCGGACGGATATAGAACGTTCTGATTCCAATCGATGACGAAGATGTTCGGCGACGAAAGGCGGTTCGAGGAATAATTTCCGAACGTGGCTCCCAAATACGTGAAGTCGACGTCGATGTTCTGCGTTTGCGCGGGCACGTCGAGTTTGAACGCAAACAGGTTCGATGGATCGCGATGCCACGCGACGGCCTTTCCGTTCGCGGTGATGACGAGTTCCGCGAGATTTTGAATGGGCCCGACGGGCGCGTGTTCGCCGGGGATCCATTGCGGATACTCCAGCGTGAGCGGCCCGGGCGACACCGGGATCACCTCATGCGTACGAACGATATTTTGCGTGGGCGCCTTGGACGCGTCGACGACGAGCGTAATGGCGGAGAGTAAAGCAGCGGCAAACACCATAGGAACGGTGCTACGCCCTTCGAATCACGTCATCATGCATGCCAATATCACGGCATATATTGCGTTTGCCGATTCGTGCAACCATCCGGCGCAGATTGTGATGCAAGCCGCGCCGCAACTTCCCGGAACGCTCGAAGGACTGCGCATTCACGAACGCCGCGACGTGTTGCTGGAAGTGCTGGTCGATGAGCGCGGCCAAGTGACGTTCGTCAAGGTTTTGCAGCCGGCGCACAACCGCGATCTCGATACCGCGGCGCTGCGGGCCGCCTACGCCAGCCGCTACTCTCCCGCTATGGCGAACTGCAAGCCCAAGCGCGGCCAGACGCTATTTCGCGTCATCTACGATCCCGCCCGCGAGTAGGCGCGCAAAGCGGGTACCATCTCCAAATGAGTACCGGCCAGTTCCCCAGCTTGCCCGCTTATCCGATAAAACAGCGTTTGGAGATCGACGGCGTCAACGTGCTGCTGCTCAGCATTC
>DASSZL010000061.1:0-9747 GCA_035713505.1 Vulcanimicrobiaceae bacterium
CGTCCGCTGCTCAGGCGTGAGGTTGAGAGATTCCATTCGGTCCTTTCGCTTGCGCTTCATAGCGCAGGAGTTGGACCGCAGCCGCCCCGGCACCCGGCAGGAGTGCCAAAACGTTTCTACACACTTTTCCGGGCACTACCGGGAGCCGTGCTCGGTGGGCCTTGGTACCCCGGCGGCTCCAGGTTCGTAATCGTTCCGCACTCTGTCGTTTGCGAGGGATCGTTTCCACAAGGCTTCACGGTATCGCTGTACGCATACGTCGTCGGCGTTCCGGTGCTGTTATTTACCCAGACTTCCTTCAAATCGTACACATTCGGCGCTGGGGTCGGTGTCGGCTGCGGGTCCACCACAATCTCCAGTGGTACTGGAGCATCGGATACATTATCTGAAAAACTCATCGAGCAATTACCTGCGGCGGTTACCGCCAATGTTGTCTTTTGCCCGTATATTGTAAAAGGCAAATCCTGGGAGGAACCATTGACGCCCGACGTTCCAATTGACGGGGCGCTTGGCCCGACATACGCATACCCTGCACACGAACCATAATTCACTGTGCCGCTAAATGACGATGCGAGGAACTTCTTCCACAAATATAGCGATTGCGGAACCCACCCGCCAGAACCGTTCGCGACTAACGTGACGCTTCCAACGGGATTCAGACTCGCATCGCCCACGAATAGGCCGCTTGCGACGCTCACGCTCACCGTGGTGCTCGGCTCGTTGTACTGATCGCTCACCTGCAGCGTACACGTTCCCCCGCCCGCCGCGCCCGCTGGCGCAACGTCAAACGACGCGCTCGTGTAATTGCTACTCGGCGTGCTCTGCGTGCTGTAGCCGGTGGTCGTCGCCGTCGCGAGTCCCGCGCACGGCGAACCGGGAAAACTCGGAGCGAGCTGCTCGGCGTCATAGGTCTTGCCTGCGCTAACGGCCTGCGCCCCCGCTGTTGGCGTGGTAAACGCGAGCGCCACGTTGGAGGACCAACCGCTGCCGCCATTGAGCTGCAGCGCACCCATCACTTGCACCGGAACCGTCAGCGGCGCGATGGCGCTCGACCGATTCGTATAGACGTCGTACATCCCGAAATGGCAGACACCCGCCCCGGAAGATGAAACCGCGAACGTTCCCGGCCCGCTGTTTTGCCCGGGCGCGCGCAGCAAGTAGGTCAAACGACGGACTCCGTCCTGGCGCGCATCATGCCGGTCGCGGCATCGGCCAACGAGCAATGGCAGACTGCGCAGAAGTGTCGTTTGCGACCGCTTCACTCAACCGGCAGATCGCTTCTATCGAGGGATCGTCACAATCGTCGCTCGCTCAGTCGGACCAACTGCGCGAGCTCCTATCGGCGTTCCGTATTTCAAACGGCACGCGGGCACTCGCCGCCGCCATGGAGGACGCATGGCGCTTCATATCATCGCGCTGCTCGCCACGACGCTGTTCGCAAAGCAAACCATGCTCTCGTGCGAGGCATGCCATACCGCAACGATGGGCCTTACCGCGCTTGGGAGCGTTTTTCGCATTGGTAATCAGGTGCGCGGCTTGAGTGCCTCGCTGCTTGCCCTCGCGGGAACGGATCCGCAATCCGGTATCCCGGCAGCGGCCTGGGCGGTGCAAGACGTCGCGGGCGCGGTTGTTCTGCAGGTGTACCAGTACGACGGCCGGCGCGCCACCGGCGAGATCGGCGATCGCTTTTGGCGACTGGGCTTTGGCGCATCGCTGTATGCGGGACGGTTTTCCGCGAATGCAGTCACGCAGAGCGGCTTTGATTCCAGTCCCAACGGCGAGGGCGCCGCGGCCGCATCCGGCGCGGCAACGCGCGTCGGCCGGAACTTCCGCTTCGAACTCGAGGACGTCATCAGCCATGCGCCGGAGGCGAGGCATACGCTCAACGCCGTTTTCGGTTTCGGGTTCTCCAACGCGAGCGGTTCGCAAGCCTACGAACATGTGATACAACTTTAGGAGCAGCGGCATGCTCCCGGAGGTACGCACATGTTCCATCAAGTGCTCAATCCGCTCGGCAACCTGTTCGCCACTTGGGTCGTCGCGATGATCCCGGTCGCGCTGCTCCTGGTCTTGCTCGCAGTCTTCCGCATGTCGGCATGGCTTGCGACGCTCATCGGATCGCTCGTGACGGTGCTGCTGGCATGGGCGGTGTGGAAGATGCCGGCCGGCGCGGGCTTTCACGCCTATGTCTACGGCTCCGCGACCGGCGTGTGGAACGTCGACTGGATCACGTTTTGGGGCGTCGTCCTCTTTAACACGCTGATCGTCACCGGCGTGTACGAGCGATTCAGACAATGGATCGCGGCGCACGGCACGAGCGACGTGCGCGTGCAAACGATCCTCTTCGCGTGGGCGTTCGGCGCGCTGCTCGAGGGCCTGGTTGGTTTCGGGTATCCGTGGGCGGTGGTCGCACCCATCTTGATAGCACTTGGCATTCCGGACATCGACGCGATTCGCGTCGCGGCGATTGCAAACAATGCGCCCGTTTCATACGGCGCGCTCGGGGCGCCGATCATCGCGCTGGCCGCGGTCACGGGACTGCCGCTGCTCGCGCTCTCCAGTTCGGTCGGCCACATCGTCGCTATTCTGGCGCTGCTTCCGCCCTGGGTTCTCATTTATTTGGTGAGCGGCAAACGCGGTTTTCGCGAAGGCTGGCCGCTCGCGATCGTCGGCTCGTTCGCGTATATCGCCGGACAATATCCGACGGCTGTGTATTTGGGACCCTATCTGCCGGATATCGCGGGCGCGGTCGTTTGCATCATCGCCTTGCTGCTGTTGCTGCGCTTCTGGCGCCCGAAGGAAGTGCTGGGCTACGGCGGCACGCCGCTGAGCGTTCAGCAAACCGCCGCGGTGCCCGCGGCGCTCACGCCGCTGCAGATCGCCCAGGCCTGGATGCCGTTCATCGTGCTCATCATCGTCGTCGTGCTTTGGACCGGCCCGTGGTCGCCTCTGCCGAAGATCAGTTTGTTCAAAGCGGGCGTGGACGCGCTGCCGTCGATCCCGCAAGCCAAAAGCGTGAGCGCGATCTTCAATTTTGCGCCGTTCGTGGGCGGGACCGCCATCCTCGCGTCGTGGCTCATTATCGCGCTGATTTTGCGTCCGTCGTTCGCACAACTGGCCGAGGTGTTTCGCAAAACGTTCGCGCAGATGTGGGGCGCGCTGCTCGTCGGCGTGTTCATTTTTGGTCTCGCGTACGTGTATAACTACTCGGGTATGGCCGCCTCACTCGCGTATGCGTTCTCGCGCATCGGGTGGGCGTTCATCATCGTCGCGCCGGTACTCGGCTGGATCGGCGTGGCGCTCTCCGGAAGCAACACGTCCACGAACGCGATGTTCGGTTCGTTCCAAAGCATCGTCGGACGGCTGCTCGGGTTCCCCGTGCTGCTTTTGCCGACACTGAACTCGGTCGGCGCGGAAATCGGCAAACCCGTCGCACCGCAGACGGCGAGCGTAGGCGTTTCGACCACGCGGTTCGTGCGCAACGAAGGGCCGGTCATCCGCCACAACATGGGCTGGACGTTCGCGCTGCTCGTATATCTGATTCTTATCGGCGTTGCGTGTTATTTCTTGTTCCCGAGCGTGGTGCGGCTGCCGGCGTCGTAGGGCGCGCGGGCCTTGGTAACTCAGCGCATCCCATCGCTACGACCGCATCGCGTTGCTGCGTCGTCTCGATGCCTTCGGCGATGACCGCGCAGCCGGGATGCAATCGTGCGCAGATACTCGTCACCTGCCAAGATGCCCCAGGGAATCGTTGATGCGGCTGAAGCGATCTCGGTGAAATAGGCGCGATTCGGCGGCCCGTGACGCCGTCATGCGATTGGCCGGCCACTTCATGCGGCTTGAGCCCCGGCTTGTCGAGCGCCCTGCCCGCGCTGAACGTGAAGCGCAGATTGCGGTCGCAGGCCCAAACCCCTGCCGGAACCTGCTCGAACAGATGTGTGAGCTCTTCGGCCGTGAAAGCGCCCCGGACGCCGGCATTCATACGCGCCAGCCTATCGCGGGAATGTGCGCCCGAAAAGAACGCGCCGAGAAGGTCATCCTTCGAGGGCCCGGAGCGCGGCGGCGGGTATCTACCGCCTGTTATGCAACCTCTTTCCGCACAGCGCTTGACCGAGCTGCGCGAGCAGGCGAACCTGTGCCGCCAGGGCATCATTCGTTCGCTGCTCGCTGCCGGCTCCGGGCATTCGGCCGGCTCGCTCGACATGGCCGACATCTTCACCGCGCTCTACCAGCACGTGCTCCGGCACGATCCGAAGGACCCCCAGTGGCCGCAGCGCGATCGCCTGCTGCTTTCTTGCGGGCATATCGCTCCGGTGCGTTACAGCGCGATGGCGCACGCCGGCTATTTTCCGGTCGAGGAGCTGCTCACGCTGCGCAAGTTCGGGTCGCGCCTGCAGGGCCACCCGGAACGCGTGCGTTTGCCGGCGCTGGAAACGACCTCCGGTCCGCTGGGTGAGGGTCTTGCGCAAGGCACCGGCATGGCGCTGGCCGCGAAGATGGACGCCGCGCAGTGGCGCGTGTACGTCGTTACGTCGGACGCCGAGCATCAGTGCGGACTGCATTGGGAAGCGGTGCTCACGGCCGGCAAATTCGAGCTGAACAACCTGGTCAGCATCATCGACCGCAATTTCATCCAGATCGACGGAAGCACCGAAGACATCATGCCGCTCGAACCGCTGGCCGACAAGTATCGCGCGTTCAACTGGAACGTGCTGGAATGCAACGGCCACGACATCGCGCAGTTCATCGAAACCGTCGAGAAGGCGCACCAGTCGAAAGACAAACCGACGGTCATCATCGCCCATACGGTCCCCGGCCAAGGCGTAAGTTATATGGAAGGCGATTACACCTGGCACGGCAAGCCTCCGAACAAAGAGCAAGCCGACAAAGCCCTAAGCGAGCTCGAAGCGGAGCGGGAAAGGATTCTGGCCCATGGCTAGCACCGACGTGATGGAGAACGCAATGCATTTGGCGCCGCTCGACGATCCGAAGACGATCAAACAGGTACCCACGCGCAACGGCTTCGGTGAAGGTCTGCTCGAAGCGGCCAAGGCGAACAAGAACGTGATCGGCATCTGCGCGGATCTTTCGGAGTCCACGCGCATGCTCGCGCTCAAGGAAACGCTGCCCGACCAATATATCGAAATCGGGGTGTCGGAGCAGCTGCTCGTCGCGATGGCGGGCGGGCTTGCCGGCGCGGGCAAAATTCCGTGGATAGCCAGCTACGCGATGTTCAACCCGGGGCGTTCGTGGGAGCAAGTGCGCACGATCATGGCGCTCAACGAAACGAACGTGAAGATCGCCGGCGCGCACGCGGGCGTATCGGTCGGGCCCGACGGCGCGACGCACCAGGCGATCGAGGATATCGCCATCATGCGCGTGATTCCGCACATGACGCTGGTCGTTCCGTGCGACTCCACGCAGACCAAAAAAGCCACACTCGCGCTCACCGAGCTGCACGGACCCGTATATTTGCGGTTCGCACGTGAGAAGTCACCGGTGGTTACGACCGAGCAGACGCCGTTTCAAATCGGCAAAGCGCAGATCTTGCGCGACGGCAAAGACGTTGCCATCGTCGCATGCGGCATTCTGGTATACAACGCGCTCATCGCCGCGCAGCAGCTCGCGAACGAAGGCATCGACTGCATGGTCATCAACAACCATACCGTCAAACCAATGGACGAACCCGCGATCGTCGAAGCGGCGAAGCGCTGCGGCGCGATCGTGACGGTCGAAGAACATCAAGTGCACGCCGGCATGGGATCGCGCGTCGCCGAGATCTTAGCGCAGCGCCATCCCGTGCCGATCGAATTCGTTGGCGTCCAGGACCAGTTCGGACAATCCGGCGATCCGGCGGAATTGATCGAACACTACGGCATGGGCACGACCTCCGTCAAAGAGGCCGTTCACCGGGTACGCAGCCGTAAGGCGTAATTAGTTTGAGGCGGCGCTCTCCACGAGCGCCAAATCCGCGAATGCGGCTACCAGATGCGCGACTTCGCGCGCCACTCGATCGTAGGGTTCATGCGTGCGATATGAAAGTGAGCGCGCGATTTCGTTACAGCTGTGCTTTCCATCACAGTGCTGGAGCACCTCGAGCGCACGCTGGTTCAGCACGTGCACGTAATCGTGTTTGCGATCGTGGACGATAATGCGAGAATCGTTCCGCTCGATATCCAAGTCTATCTCGCGGCGCGGCAGAGAAACGACCATACAACCCCGTCCTTTCCATAGTCGGGAAGCGTAGCGGCTTCACTGCTAGGGTAGCGAGCGAGGCCTTATCGAGGGTAGGGAAAGGGCGTCCCCAATTCTTAGGCCGGTTGCCCCTATGCAAAAGGGGCGGCTGAACGCCGCCCCTCCAAGCAAGGTCCCCCGAGGGCGCAGTTTAGCGGCGCAGGCCCAGATCCGAGATCAACTTGCGGTAGCGCTCGAGATCTTTTTTCTGCAGATAATTCAGCAGACGGCGGCGCTGGCCGACCTGCAGAAGCAGGCCGCGGCGGCTGTGGTGGTCTTTCTTGTGAATCTTCAGATGCTCGGTCAGCTGGTTGATGGACGCCGTCAGAATGGCGATCTGGACGTCGGCGGAACCGGTGTCGCCCGCTGAGCGACCGAACTTGGCGGCGATTTCCGCCTTTTGCTCGCTGGTAAGAGGCACGGATGAGACTCCTTGTTCAGGATGGGCTCGCTCGGATGCAGGTCTCCCCCGCTCCGGCGACCGGGGAATCATACCAGAGGTTCCGGCGTGCGCGCAACATAGTGTAGCGGTATGACTGCTCGCTTGCGGGTCCTCGCGCTGGTTACGAACATTCCGGGGCCCCTCGCGGCCCGGACTCTGGCGCGGGACGGGGCCGCGGTCACGAAGGTTGAGCCGCCCCAGGGCGACCCCCTCGGGGCCGCCGCTCCCGGCTGGTACGCGCAAATCACGGAAGGCCTGGAGGTGCTTCGTCTGGACCTCAAAGAACCGGCGGCACTCGAACGGATGCGCACGCTGCTGGCCGGCGCCGACGTACTGATCACCGCGATGCGTGCGGGCGCGCTCGAGCGGCTCAGTCTGGGCTGGGAGAGGCTGCGCGAGCGTTATCCGCGTTTGTGCCACATCGCCATCGTAGGAGAAGCGGCGCCGAACGACGATCGCGCCGGACACGATCTCACGTATCAGGCGCAAGCCGGACTGGTCGATCCGCCCGCGATGCCGCGCAGCGTTTTTGCGGATATGTTCGCAGCGGAACGCGCGGCGGCGGCCGCATATCGTGCGCTGCTCGAGCGTGAACGCACCGGGCAAGGCGCGTACGCGCAGATTGCCATAGCGGACGGCGCCGCGCAGCTCGCGGATGCGCTGCGCTATGGCCTGACCACGCGGGACGGGCCGCTCGGCGGCGCGTTGCCGGTGTACCGCTTGTACGAAACGGCGGACGGCTGGATAGCGATCGCGGCGCTCGAACCGCACTTTCAGGCGAAGCTGCGTGACGCGCTCGGGCTGCAGACGCTCGATACGGCAGCACTTTGCGCGCGATTTGCCGAACGCTCGAGCGCACAGTGGGAGGAGCTGGCGCGGCAGTTTGATCTGCCGCTTTGCGCCGTTGCAAAGGTTTGATGCAAGAAGCACTGATTATCGATGCCGTTCGCACGCCGGTGGGGCGCCGCGGCGGGGCGCTCAAAGAGCGGCATCCCGTCGGGTTGCTCGCGCAAACGCTGCGCACGCTCGTCGATCGCGCCGGCGTTGACGCGGGCGAGATCGACGACGTGATCGCCGGCTGCGTGAGCCAAGTCGGTGAACAAGCGCTCAACACGGCGCGCTGCGCGCTGCTCGAAGCCAAGTTTCCGAATCAAGTTCCCGGCACGACCGTCGATCGTCAGTGCGGTTCGAGTCAGCAGGCCATTGCGTTCGCAGCGCAAGGCGTCGCGGCCGGCGCCTATGAGGCGGTGATCGCATGCGGCGTCGAGTCGATGACGCGCGTGCCGCTCGGCGCATCGTTCATGCACGGCCCGGGCGTGCCGATGGAGCGCATCTTCAATCAAGGCATCAGCGCGGAGATGGTCGCGCAGCGCTGGCACTTCTCGCGCGAGGAACTCGACGCGTTCAGTTTGGAAAGCCATCAGCGGGCGTCTCGCGCTGCGGCTGCGGGATATTTTGCCTCGCAATTCGTGCCGCTAGCGGAACTCGATCGTGACGAAGGCGTTCGCACCGACACGTCGATCGAAAAGCTCGGCTCGCTCAAGCCCGCGTTCAAAGAAGACGGCGTCATCACTGCGGGCAACTCCTCGCAGATCAGCGACGGCGCAGCCGCCGTGCTCGTCGCATCTCCCGCATTTGCGCGCAAACATGGGCTGCGCCCGCGTGCGCGCATCATCGCCAATGCGGTCACCGGCGACGATCCGGAGCTGATGCTCACCGCGACGATTCCCGCCACGCGCAGGGTGCTGCAGCGCGCAGGTCTGCGCATGGAAGACATCGATCTCTTCGAAGTGAACGAGGCGTTCGCGAGCGTCGTGCTGGCATGGATGAACGACATGCGCGCCGATCACGGAAAAACCAACGTCAACGGCGGCGCGATTGCGATGGGCCATCCGCTCGGCTCGAGCGGCGCGCGGCTCATGACGATTTTACTGAACGAATTGGAGCGCCGCGGCGGCCGGTACGGGCTGCAGGTCATGTGCGAGGGCGGCGGAATGGCGAACGCGACAATCATCGAAAGGGTTTGAAAAGCAGTGAATCTTTCCGGGAAGACGTTTTTGGTTACCGGCGGATCGTCGGGTCTTGGGGCTGCGGTCGTGCGCGAGTTTGCAAGCGCGGGAGCGAATCTGGTCATCTGCGACGTGAACGAGCCGCGCGAAGCCGCGAAACCGGACATCGCGGCACGCGTGCGTTTCCAAAAGACCGACGTTACAAATGAAGCGAACGTCCAAGCCGCGATCGATCTCGCCGTGAAAGAATTCGGCGCGCTGAGCGGCGTCGTGAACTGCGCCGGTATCGCGACGGCGGAACGCGCGGTGGGGCGAGAGGGCCCGCAGCCGCTCGATCACTTCACCAAAGTCATCACGGTGAATCTCATCGGCACGTTCAACGTGGTCCGTCTCGCGGCCGCGCAGATGATGAAACAGGAAGCGGCTCCGGGTGAAGACCGCGGCGTCATCGTTTGCACCGCATCCGTTGCCGCGTTCGACGGCCAGATCGGTCAAGCGGCGTATTCAGCCTCGAAAGGAGGCGTTGCCGCGCTCACGCTTCCGCTCGCGCGCGAATTCGCCGCGCAGCAAATTCGCGTGATGAGCATCGCGCCGGGCATCTTCGACACGCCGATGATGGCAGGATTGCCCGAGGCCGCGCGCGAGTCGCTCGGCAAGCAAACGCCGTTTCCCGCGCGTTTGGGCAAGCCCGAAGAGTACGCAATGCTCGCACGCCACATCGTCGAAAACCAAATGCTCAACGGCGAAGTCATCCGCCTCGACGGCGCCATTCGCTTAGCGCCGAAATAACGGAGCCTTTAGCCCTTAATCGGCGTCGGCCGTCCGTCGCGGTCGATGGCGACGAGGACGAATTTGCCGACGGTCGATAAGCGGCGTTCGCCCGTTGCCGGAATCTCGCCCCAGAGCTCGACCTCAACGGTAACGGACGTGCGGCCCACGTTGACCACGCGGGCAACGGTTTCGACGAAATCGCCTTCGCGGATTGGCGATTTGAAATCCACGCGATCGATCGACGCGGTCACGACGGGCTTGTGCGCCGCGCGCATGGCGGCAATAGACGCG
>DASSZL010000062.1:0-7530 GCA_035713505.1 Vulcanimicrobiaceae bacterium
CCGGCGCGACTTCTCGTCGAACATCGTGTCGTACATCGTCGTAAATGCCGCTCTTCTCTTGGTTTGGTATTTTACTGGACGCGGCTATTTCTGGCCCGCATGGATATTGTGGTGCTGGGGCGTGGGCCTTCTGCTGCACGCATGGACGATCTGGGGACGTAAACCTATTACCGAAGACGACGTACGCCGCGAAAGGGCGCGTCTGCAGCCTCGCTAACGTCGGCGGTTGACAAGGGTGTAACCTATAGGTTATATTGTCACCCATAGGTTACATGTGATGACAGAACAACATTCTATCGACATCGCCGATCGCTGCTCGCGAAAGCGCGCCATGTTATTGGCTGCCACCGCCTTGCTCTTCAGCTCGCAGAGCGCACTGTTCGGGCGCGCGTGTTTGGGGGGCGGTGAAGAAAATCACGCGCTCCTTCTGTTGTGGTCGATCTATGCCGCGGTTGCCTTCATCGTGGTCGTAACCGGCGGTGCGTTCCTCAAGGAAAAGCGCATACGAGCGCTGATGAACGATGAAGTGACCCAGGCGCATCGTCAAATAGCGCTTGCCGCCGGCTTCTGCACGGCGGTGCTCGCCGCACTCGCACTGCTGGCGGCGCCTGCGTCGACGATGTTGTCTGCCCGCGCTGCAGGCTACATCATCACCTCGAGCAGCCTGACGGCGGCGCTGTTCGCCTGGGCGCTGCTGGAACTTCGCGCCTTGCGCGGCTCGTGAGCAATCTGCGCAACAGCATCCGGGATCTGCGCGCACGCAAAAATCTGACGCAAGCAGAACTTGCCGTGCTCGCGAACGTCTCGCGCAAAACGATAAACACCGTGGAAAACGGCGTGTTCGTTCCGTCCACCATCGTCGCGCTGCAGCTCGCGCGCGCATTGCAAACGCCCGTTGAGGACATCTTCCATCTGGAAGACGCCTAGCACGAGGATGGAGAAAGCCCCGGCGCAAGCGCACCGGGGCTTCTTCAAATGGCGACGCTGGTGGGGCTCGAACCCATGACCTCCGCCGTGACAGGGCGGCGCTCTAACCAACTGAGCTACAGCGCCATCGCCATGAGACCGGCGAGCATTATTGGCACTCGGCCGGTCCCGGACCTCCAAGATAAAATGGTGGGCACGGTTGGGATTGAACCAACGACCCCCCGCGTGTGAAGCGGATGCTCTCCCACTGAGCTACGCGCCCATTTCCCTGGGGACCGGGGTATTTTACGCTACCGGGGCAGCTTCTGTCTAGGGACTTGCTCGCTTAGGGCCCGGGGACGGCGAAGGTAGCGGGTATGCTCGAAGACTTTCCGCTCGTCTCCCGCTTCAGCGTGCCCTTCGCCGACGTCGACATGATGCGTCACGTGAACAACGTGGCGTACATCCGTTGGACCGAAACGATGCGTTCTGAATATTTCGCGCAGGTCATGAAGGTGCCCGTCAACGGCGATCACGGTATGATTCAGGCTACGATCAACTTCACGTACGAGCGCCAGCTGCTGTACCGCGAACAGATCATCATCGGGTGCAAGATCCCGCGCATCGGAACCAAGTCGTTCGATTTTTATTACGAGATTTGGAGCGAGACGCACGGCCATCGCGCCGCGCACGGCATCACGACGATGGTCGCGTTCGACTTCATCGGCAACCGGACGATCGCCGTCCCGCAGTCCTGGCGGGAAGCCATCGCGGAGTATGAAAATGGGGGCCAGCGGATATACAGATAAGGTGGAACTGCTGACGTTCGGGCACGGCACGCTCACGCAGGCGGAGCTGGCAAGCCTCATTCACGCCGCGCAAATCGCGCGCGTCGTGGATGTGCGCACGGTCCCGAAGAGCCGCGCACACCCTTGGGTATGGAGCGACAAAATGGCGATCTGGGTTCCCGCGGAAGCGGGAGCGGAGTACGTTTGGGAGCGCGATCTCGGCGGATTCCGCACCCCGCAACCGAGCTCGCACCACACAGCGCTGCGAAATCCGTCGTTTCGGGGCTACGCGGACTACATGGAGACGGAGCGGTTCCTGAGCGCCTTGAACGCGCTAATCGACTCGCTGGCGCATCGCAAGACCGCGATCATGTGTTCGGAAACGCTTTGGTGGCGCTGCCACCGCCGCCTGATTTCCGATGCGGCCGTGTTACTGCACGGCATAGACGTGCGTCATCTGATGCCGAACGGACGAACGCAGCCGCACGTGCTCACGCAGGGCGTGCGCCGTGAAGACGGCACGCTCCGGTACGACGTCCAGGCGGCATGAGCACGCCCGAAACGCTCAACGATCCCGTCGCCTCGGCAAAGGCGGCGGGGCTTCGGTATGTGAGCGACGAGATGCCCGGCATACGCCGGGTTTTGCGCGGCAAGCATTTTGCGTACTTGCGTCCCGACGGAAAGCAACTGACCGACGAAACGGAGATCGCGCGCGTCAAAGCGATCGCGGTGCCTCCGGCATATACCGACGTCTGGATCTGCCCGATTGCGAACGGCCATCTGCAGGCAACGGGACGCGACGCGCGCGGGCGCAAGCAATACCGCTATCACAAGCGCTGGCGTGAAATTCGCGATGAAACCAAGTACGGGCGAATGATTGCGTTCGCGCAAGCGCTGCCGGCCATCCGCCGGCGCATCGAGAGCGATCTCGCTCTGCCCGGTTTACCGCGCGAAAAAGTATTGGCTACCGTGGTGCAATTGCTGGAATCGACGGCCATCCGGGTGGGCAACGACGAGTATGCGAAGGACAACGGCTCGTTCGGCCTGACGACTCTGCGCAACAAGCACGCGAAAGTGGACGGCTCGACGGTTCAGTTCGCATTTCGCGGCAAGAGCGGCGTGCGCCACGCGATCGATCTGCGCGACCGGCGCCTCGCGCGAATCGTGCGCCGGTGCCAGGACTTGCCGGGGCAGCAGTTGTTCGAATACGTTGACGACGAGGGCGGTTCGCACGAGATCGACTCGGCGGACGTCAACGAGTACATCCGCGCGATCTCCGGTGAGGACTTTTCCGCGAAAGACTTTCGCACGTGGCTGGGCACGGTGACGTGCGCGTCGCTGCTCTCGCAGCAGCAAGAGGACGCGCAGACGCAAACCGAGCGAAAGCAGCGTTTGACGGCCGCGCTCGCCGACGTGGCAAAGCGTCTGGGGAACACGCCGGCGGTATGCCGCAAATGCTACGTGCATCCGCACGTGGTCGATGTATATCTCGAGCGCGGGACGCTGCAGGCGTCCGCGAAAACGCGCCGCACCGATGGGCTGCTGCCCGAGGAGCTCTTCGTCCTTGCCCTGCTGCAAGAGCGAGCGGGTGAAACCGACGCCTCACGAACCGTGCGGCAATTGAAGCGATCTTTGAAGGCACGCAAGAAGAAAGCGGCGTGATAGCCGCGCTCACCCTGGTTGCCGCGCTCGGCTCGACGCCCGTCGCGCACCACCCCGTCAGCACTACCCAGCCGCAAGCGCAGGCCGCGTTCGACCGCGGCCTGACGCTGCTGTACGCCTACAACGGCGATGCCGCGCGCGCGGCGTTCCAAACCGCACTGCGGCTCGATCCCAACCTGGCGATGGCCGCATGGGGCGAAGCCCTCGCGGACGGAACCGATGTGAACACGCCGCTCACGCAGGTGCGCTTCATGCGCGCGCACGACGCGGCGCAGCGCGCGCAAGAGTTGGCAATTCACGCGTCGGCGCAGGAGCGCCTGTACATCGACGCCGCCGGCCGGCGATATGCCGGAACGTACGCGCAGCGCGATACGGACGACGAGCACTATCGCGCCGCGATGGCCGCGCTCGTTGCCGCATACCCGCTCGACGACGATGCCGCAACCCTGTACGCGGAAGCGCTGCTCGAACATAGCGGCGTCGAGAAACCCGATCCGCAAGCGCTCACGCTGATTACGCAAGTCCTAAAACGCGATCCGAACAATTTGTTCGCGAATCACCTCTGCATGCACGCTTATGACTATGCCGCGGATCGGACCGCGGCGCTTGCATGCGCGGATCGCATGAGCCGCTGGACGTTCGATCCGGCGCAGGAGCATCTGGCGCACATGCCGGCTCACACGTACATCGAAACCGGTCAGTACGCAAAAGCGCTTGCGGCGAGCGAAACGGCGTGGCGTCTGCGCGAGGAGTGGAATGCCCAACCCAATCCGCCGTACAAGCTGAAATACGGGCCGCATGACGCGTATACGGGCTGGACCGCGGCCTTGATGCTCGGCAATCTGCAAGTCGCAGAGGCTTGGGCCGCGCGCGTGGGACAGGAGTACCAGGGCAGCGACTTGTGGGCGACGTGGGCGCGCTTCGGGCAATGGCAACGTATCGCTTCCACGAGCGCGACGAACGAATTTTACGCGCCGCTCGCGCGCGGCCTCACCGGCGTGCATTTGGGCGCAGTCGGCGACGCGCGCAAAATGCTCGCGCTCTACGGCAACATCGATGCGGATTACCGCTGGATTCTCGCAGCCGCCATCGACGAACATGACGGGCGATTGAGCGCGGCGGTGGACGATCTGCAGCGCGCGATCGCGTATCAGGAGCGCGAGGACGGCGCCGAACAGTTGCCGGTCTTTCCGGCGGGCGAATCGCTGGGAGCGCTCTACTACCGTCACAATCAGTACGAAAACGCGCGAGAAGCGTTCGCCGCGACCCTTGCGCGCTATCCGAACGACCCGCGTGCGCTCTACGGCCTTGCCCTCGCGCAGCGAGCCCTCGGGCAAGCAGTAAGTTCCGCGGAGACGCTGAAGTCATTCACGGCCATATGGAACCAGACAACGCCTCCGGACCTCGCGGATCTGTAACCGAACCGCCTCGTATTACAGCCGCGCTCGTTGATTTTTCCCTGCATGTCGACGAACATACGGAAGTGCGGCTGCTCCGCGCGGGGGACGCCGACTCGCTGTACGACGTGACGATTCGCAATCGCGAATGGCTTGCGGCATGGATGTCGTGGATGGATCGCGTTATCGACGTCTCCGACACCTATGCATTCCTGCGCACCGCCGAAAAGGAAGCATACGAGCACACCGCATTTAAGGCGGGCATCTGGCGTCACGGCAGCCTCATCGGCTGCATCGACCTGCACGAAATCGATTGGGTAAACGGGAACGCCCGCATCGGCTACTGGCTCGACAAGGAACATACCGGTCACGGCATTATGACGCGGGCGGTGCACCTTCTAGCCGAATACGCCTACGAGGCACTCGACCTGCATCGCATAGAGATTCATGTGGCAACGCAGAATCACCGCAGCCGGCGCATTCCCGAGCGCCTGGGGTTCACCCTCGAGGGCGTGCTGCGCGAAGTACAGCGTCTACGCGGACGGTATCAAGATCACGCGCTGTACGCGCTTTTGCGCGACGAGGACGCCTCGCGCATATAGAGATCTTCGAACACGTGTGCTTCGATCGGTTTGCTGAACCAGTAGCCTTGCGCGTCGTTGCATCCGAGCCGCTGCAAGATGTCATAGTGTTCTTGGGTTTCCACGCCTTCGGCGACAACGCGAACCCCCAGGCTGCGCCCGGCTGAGACAACCGCGCCCGCGATGGCGATATTGGGGCTCGAGCCGATATCCGAAATGAACGAACGGTCGATTTTCAGGGCGTCGATGACCGAGTAACGCAGGTTCGCGAGCGAGTTGTACCCCGTGCCGAAATCGTCGATCGCGATTCGAATGCCGGCGGCACGCAGCGTCGAAAGGCTCTGGTGCGTTTTTTCGATATCGGTGACCAGTGCGGTTTCGGTAACCTCGATCTGCAGGGCCCGTGGATGGAGGCCCGTTTCTTCGACGATTTGCAGCACGCGGTTCACGAATTGGGGATCGGTAAGCTGCCGGCGTGAAACATTTACCGACATCAGCAGCCCCTCGTGCAGGTTCCAGACCACCGCTTGGCGGCACGCTTCGCGCAATGCCCAATCGCCGATCATCTGAATGAGATCCGATTCCTCGGCGATGCTGATGAAATCGGCCGGCATGCGAACGCCGCCGGGATGTCGCCACCGGATCAGCGCCTCGACCCCGCTCAGATTGCAATCGCCGATACTGACGATCGGTTGATACGCGAGGAAAAATTCGTCCCGGTCCAGTGCGTGCCGTAAGTCGGCTTCAAGCTCCATGCGCGCGACCGTTTCCAAAAGCATTTCATCTTCGTATACGCAGAAACGATTGCGCCCGGAACGCTTGGCTTGATACATCGCCATGTCCGCGCGGCTCAGCAGCGCTTCGACCTCGATGCCTTCGGAGGGGCAGTAGGCAATACCGATGCTGCAAGTCACGAAGATGTCGCGTCCGCCGACGCCGACCGGCTGTTCGAGTACGCTGAGAATCCGGCGAGCGACGTTCTCGGCGCCTTGCGGGTTGTTGACTTCGGTGATGATGATGACGAACTCGTCGCCGCCCATTCGTGCGACGCAGTCTTTTTCGCGCGTTGCCACGCTGAGCCGGCGCCCGACTTCGATGAGGAGCTGGTCGCCGACGTCGTGCCCCAGCGAGTCGTTTACCGTTTTGAAGTGGTCGAGATCGAGAAAAATCAGAGCCGGATAGGTATTGCTGCGGCGCGCCGTTCGAAGCGTATTCTGCAGCCGGGTGATAGCGTGGGCGCGATTCGCCAGACCCGTGAGCGGATCGTAGTGCGCTAGGAATCCGAGCTGCTGTTCGGCCATTTTGCGCTCGGTGATGTCCACGGTCGTGCCGATGGCGCGAATGGCGCGTCCCTCGTCGTCGTAGTCGATATCGGCCTGCAACTGCAGCCACACGACGTTTCCGCCCGGCTGTATCACGCGGTGATCTACGCGGCATGTTTGCTTGTGTTCAAACGCATGCTCGTAGGCCCGCTGCACCAACTCGCGGTCGTCCGGGTGAACCATCGCCAGGTCCAATTGTTTTGTCTCGGGGAGCGCGTCGTCGGGATGGAGACCGAATTGGCGGCGCAATTCGCCGGACCAATAGCGCTCGCCGCTGCGAAAGTCGATTTCAAAGACACCCACGCCGCCGATTTCCTGGACGCGCTCCAAGCGTTTTTCGCTTTGCACCAGGCGGCGTTCGATGCGCGTGCGGGTCGTCACATCGTTGATGAGGGCCATGCACGCGGGTTCACCCAGCCACATGCAGTAGCGGGTCGTGACTTCTACGTCGAGCCGGGCGCCGTCGCGGCGCTGATGGCGGCAGCGCACCGCGTCCGGTGCATTCGCCGGATCGACCAGCTCGTTATAGGCCGCGTCCGGAACGCACACCTCTGTGAATCGCTGGCCTGCGAGTTCGTCGGGATCGTAGCCGTAGCTCTCGCAGAACGCCGCATTCGCCGCCAGAATCTGTGCCGAATTCATTTGGTAGACGATGAGCGGCGCGGGATGCTCGTCAAATAGCGAGCGCCAGTCTTCGTTGCCCGGGTCGACGCGTTTGGTCGTGTCGCGCGCGACCCTCCGTTTCAGTATCTGATGAGACCATTCGACCGGAATCAATTAGTGAGGGCATGAAAGGTCTCATTCATGGAACCCAAGTCCAATCAACCCGATCCGGAAGTGCCGGCGAAGGCCACGCGTCGGCGGTTCTCGGCCG
>DASSZL010000063.1:0-33618 GCA_035713505.1 Vulcanimicrobiaceae bacterium
ATGGTCGTCGAACAGAGCGCGCGAGGAGAGCGGGCATTCGACATTTACTCGCGTCTGCTCAAGGATCGCATCGTCTTCGTCGGCGGGGCCATCGACGATCATCTCGCGAACCTCGTCATCGCCCAGTTGCTCTTCCTTGAAAAAGAAGATCCGGACAAAGACATCGACATGTACATCAACAGCCCCGGCGGCAGCGTGACCGCGGGCCTGGCGATTTACGACACGATGCGCTTCATCAAACCGGATGTCGCGACGATCTGTGCCGGAATGGCGGCCTCCATGGGCTCGATTCTGCTCACGGGCGGCGCCCAAGGTAAACGCATGGCCCTGCCGCATTCCAAGATCCTCATCCATCAGCCCTGGGTGCAGCAAGTCGGCGGACAAGCCACGGACATCGAGATCCACGCGCGGGACCTCATCGCCACGCGGCGCATGCTGGCCGGTATCTATGAGGAAACGACCAAGAAGCCCATCGAGCAGATCCTCAAGGACATCGAGCGGGATTTCTACATGACCGCGCTCGAAGCCAAAGATTACGGTATCATAGACTCGATCATCGAAAACCGGTCCTCGCTGGCGACCCCGGCGTAGGCGGAAGGGCGATAACGCAGGCGCATGTTTCGATTCGGAGACGAGAAGGGTCAGCTCAAGTGCAGCTTCTGCGGCAAATCGCAGGAGCAGGTTCGCAAACTCATTGCGGGCCCCGGCGTCTACATTTGCGATGAATGCATCGAGCTGTGCAACGAGATCATCGAAGAAGAGCTCTATAAGAACGTCGATGAGAATCTGCGCCTTCGCAACATTCCCAAGCCCAAAGAAATCAATCACATCCTCAACCAGTATGTGATCGGTCAGGATCGTGCCAAAAAGTCGCTCGCGGTCGCGGTGTACAACCACTATAAACGCGTGAACATGGGCGCGAGCGCGGACGACGTCGAGCTGCAAAAGTCCAACATCCTGCTCGTCGGTCCCACCGGTTCGGGTAAGACGTACCTCGCGCAAACGCTCGCGAAGATTCTGGACGTGCCGCTAGCCATGGCGGATGCGACCTCGCTCACCGAAGCGGGCTACGTCGGCGAAGACGTCGAGAACATTCTGCTCAAACTCATTCAAGCGGCGGATTACGACGTCAAGCGCGCCGAAAAAGGCATCGTCTACATCGACGAGATCGACAAGATCGCGCGTAAGAGCGAGAATCCGTCGATCACGCGCGACGTCTCCGGCGAAGGCGTGCAGCAGGCGCTGCTCAAGATTCTCGAAGGCACGACGGCCAACGTTCCGCCGCAGGGCGGCCGCAAGCATCCGCACCAAGAGTTCATCCAGATCGATACGACCAACGTGTTGTTTATCTGCGGCGGCGCGTTCGACGGTTTGGAACGGATCATCGAGTCGCGCGTCGCGAGCAACAACATGGGGTTCCGCGCGCAGCCCGAAGGCAAGAAAGAAGCGCGCGTCGGCAAGCTGCTGCAGCAGCTGATGCCCGAGGACTTGCTCAAGTTCGGTCTGATTCCGGAATTCATCGGCCGCTTGCCGATCGTCGTGACGCTCGACGCGCTCGACGAATTGGCGCTGCGCCGCATTCTGGTCGAGCCGCGCAACGCGCTGGTTCGTCAGTTCCAAAAGATCATGGGCATGGACGGCGTGGAACTCACGTTCACGAAGGAAGCGCTCATCGCGATCGCCGCACGCGCGCAAACGCGCAAGACCGGTGCGCGCGGCCTGCGTTCGATTCTCGAAGAGACGATGCTCGACGTCATGTACGATCTGCCCTCGCTGACCGGCGTGAAGAAGTGCATCGTCAACAAAGAAGTGATCGAGAAAAAAGATCCGCCGACGCTGATTTATACCGAACGCCAAAAGGACATGCCGGCCTAGAGGTTAGGCCCTTCGCCCCAAAGTTCAGAGCGCGCCGGTTCTCCCGGTGCGCTCTTGCTATTTGTAGGGTTATTGCAGTTTAGCTTGCCCGCAAGAGGATCACGACTGCATGAATCCATCTCGACTTTCCGCCGCGCTGCTTGCCGGGGCGGTGTTCATCTCGCTCGCAGGATGCGGCGGCGCAGGCGCCGGCGGTGCGACGCCGCCGTCGAGTCCGGGCGGGCCGCCGTCCGCTTCGAACACACCCTCCCCATCACCGGCTCCGAGTTCCTCGCCCCCGCCGGTCGGCACGAGTTCGCTGGTGGTCAAGGCGGAGGAGAATTTCACCAATCCCGACATGGCGAGCTGGTACACGTCCGGGACCGCTTCATGGACGAACCACGCCGGCGATGCCGCAACGGGAAACAACGGAAACGGCGACAGCTGCGATTCCTCGATGACCTCGGAGCCGACGCAGGGCTTCCATAGCCACGCGTTCGTCGGGATCTTTTATAACGGTACGGAACTGGGGCTTCCGCAAGCGATCGGCATGGAAAATCCGGTTGAGCCTACCAAGGGAACGCCCTCGCATCAATACGATTACAACGAAGTCGAAAACGCGTCGTGCATGTTCCACGTGCATACGCACGATTATTCGGGACTGGTGCACGTAGAAGTTCCCGAGCAACCCTTCGACTCGACCTATCAGAGTTTGCCCGCGTATGCGAACCTGCAGACGCTGGTGGACATCTGGGGCGGGACGCTTTCCGCGAGGGGTCTAACCGCCGGCGCTAATTCTCTCTCGGGACCGGTGTCGATCTATACCGGAATGCCCACGGCCAAGGACGGCAGCGGCGACGACCTCGTGAACTCGTATACTCCCGCGGCCGGATCACCCTCGACGGTCATGCTGGGGCATCACCAAGCCATCTGGATCGTGATCGGCGCGCCGCCCGCAAACGGGTTGCCGCAAGTCGCGTTCGTTATCCAGAACTAGCGCCTTTAGGACGCTCGTCCTAACAGCGGAAGAGCCTTCTTACTACCTCGCTGCCCGCAGTGGTTCTCACGGCGGGCAGTCCGCTTTTCATACGATATGTGCGGACACACCTTGCCCGCATGAGGATTTTGGATAATGAAACTATTGCGAACTTCAGCTTCGCTGGCCGCGTTTAGCGCGATTGCCCTGCTTGCCGCATGCGGCGGCGGCGGCGGCGGCGGCAGCACAACGCCTCCTACAGGACCGGGCGGCGGCGGACCTCCGCCCTCGACCAGCACTCCCGCGCCGACGCCGACGCCGACCACCGCTCCGCCGACCGGCATTACGGTGAGCTCGACCGAGTACGTCGCCTACGACAGCACTCCCGCGCACAGCTGGGGTACCGACAACTGGCAGACCAACGGCGTTACGGCTCCCGGCGATGCCGCCGACGGCGACACGAGCACGGGCGGCACCGGATCGAATGCCGTTGACGGCGTCAGCTGCTCGCTGCCGAACGGTGAAGCGACGGGCACGTACTATCACAAGCACGCCTTCGTCGGTATCTATGTGAATGGAAGCGCTTATGCCGTTCCGGATGCGGTCGGCATGGTGAATCCGGATGGCAACGAGCCAATCTTCACGTTCCAATGCGCCTACAACATCCACACGCATGCGGACTCCGGCGTGATCCACGTCGAGGATCCGGCCGTTGCCGCCAATGCGGCCGCTCCCGCCCAATACAACCTCCAGACGTTGTTCGACATCTGGGGTCAGCCGATGGCGACGCTGCCGATCTCGGGCATCTCCGGTCCGCCGGCAATTTATGTCGGCACGCCGAGCGGCAAAGACTCGAAAGGCAATCCGCTCGTGACCTCTTACTCTTCGGTGTCGGACCCGACACAGGTCATGCTGACCGAAGATACGGCAATCTGGTTGATTTACGGAACGCCTCCGGCGGGCGGCGTGCCGCAGGTCGGTTTCGGAATCGAGTAACGCTTTCGACAACCGCCAAACGCGAAGGCCGGGCGAGTGCCCGGCCTTCGTCTTTTCTTTGCCCGGATGCCGGCTCACGCGCGCAATGCGATCTCTTCGTCGGTGCTGTAGCGAATAACGCGCGCGGGAACGCCGCCCGCGAGCGCATACGGAGGAACATCCTCGGTCACGACGGCGCCCGCGCCGATGGCGGCATGATGTCCGATGGTCACGCCCGGCACGATGACTGCGTGCGAGTAAATGAGCACGTGATCGCCGATGTTCACGGGCGCGCGCCCGATTTCGAGCGGAGCGTGCGGATCGCTGACGTCGGCCGGGATTTGGTACCCTTCCATCGACGTGATGTGCACGTGCGTTCCGATGTGCACGTTATTGCCGATGGTTACGCCGCCTCCGCCCCAGAGGATGGTGTACGGGCCGATTTCGACGTTGTCGCCGATTGTGATGAAGCCCGGCTTTCCGGCGTGGGCGTTGCAGTTCAGGTAAGCGCGGTGATCGAGAAAGACGTTTTTCCCGGTTTTGATGAATTTGGCACCGCGCACGATGACGTCGGTGGCGTACGTGACGCCGGGCAAGCGGCGGCGCTCGAGTTCGTTGTCGACGAGCGTGGCGAACGCCCGGCGCAATGCGGCCGGCGCGGCGGCGAGTTTCTCAATGAATAGCACGTTTCAGGCTTACCTCGCACAAGAAGAAAACACCCTGGGACAAGCGTCCGCAATCTCGTACCCCGAAATAGGTCCTTTGCCTCGGCGCGCGGGTGCTATTCCGCCCCGGCGGGGTGACCGTCCGAAGCCTGCGGCGCCGCACCTTCGCGTTATACAATGGCCCGCAGAACGACGATGAAAGTTGCACCGGGTTTAGATTCGACTGTCCGCGGAATTCGGCCGGAGCTGCGCTTCGGCTTGCTCATTGCCGATTTCGCGCTCTTTTACACGGCGGTCAGCCTAGCGACCGACGTAGGCGACATCCATTCGGCGACGCCGATGCAGATGCTGCTCCTCACAGCCCTGCTCTTCGCGAGCGGAGCCTACGTTCAGTGGCGCTGGGAAAGCGCGCGGACGTTTGATTTCCACGACGTTCTGCGCCTGCTGTATGGAGCGGTCAGCGGTACGCTCATCGCGCTGGCATGCGTTTGGTTCGTTCCAAATCCGCTCGAGCACGCATCCGGCCGCCTGGTTGTTATTGCCGCGATGGCAGGCTTTATGCTGCGCATGTTTCTGCGCATCGGCCTGGTCGTGCTGCGCAACGTGATGCTCACGCGCCGTCCGAACGCGCAGAAAGTCCTGGTCGTCGGTGTGGGCGTACCGGCGCTGAACCTCATCAAGGCCATCCAGGAAGATCGCAACCTGCCCATGCGCGTCATCGGCTGCGTCGACGACGGCGTCGCCGCCAAGCGCGTGGACGGCGTTCGCATCTTGGGGGGCATCGAGGATCTGCCGCAGATTCTGGCGCGAAGCGCCGTCGACTCCGTGATTGTCGCCATTCCGGCTGCGCCGCTGCCGGTCATCAACCGCATCAAAGATCTCTGCAGCCGCGCCCCGTCGGCGCCGATGGTCAAGGTGCTTCCCGACGCGACGGAAATCCTGAACGACAAAGTAACGATCTCCCGTATTCGCGACATCCGTTTGGAAGACGTACTCGCGCGTGAACCGGTGGTGGTCGATACTGCGGCGCTCCGGCCGCATCTCGAAGATCAGGTCGTGCTCGTAACCGGAGCGGGCGGTTCAATCGGCAGCGAACTCTGCCGTCAGATCGCGACGTTCCAGCCGAAGCTGCTTTTGCTGCTCGGCCATGGGGAAAACAGTCTGTTCGCCATAGAGCAGGAGCTGCGGTACGAGTACAAGTTCACACGGACGAAAATGATTTTGGCGGACGTCGCCGACGGCGCGGCGATTCGTAGCGTGTTCTCGACGTACCGGCCGCGCATCGTGTTCCACGCCGCCGCCCACAAGCATGTGCCCATCGTCGAAAGCAACATCTGCGAAGCGGTACGCAACAACGTGCTGGGCACGCGCACCGTCGCGCTTGCCGCCGCGGCGTCGGGCGCTGCCAAGATGGTGCTGCTTTCAACCGACAAGGCGGTGAATCCGACCAGCGTCATGGGTCTGACCAAACGCATGGCCGAGCTCATCTGTCAGTCGTTCGCGGGAAGCAGCAGCACCGAATTCGTCGTCGTTCGCTTCGGAAACGTGCTGGGAAGCCGCGGAAGCGTGGTGCCGACGTTCAAGCAGCAGGTCGCCGGCGGCGGCCCGGTCACGATCACGCACCGCGATATGCAGCGCTACTTCATGACAATTCCGGAAGCCGTCTCGCTCGTGCTGCAGGCAATGTCGATGGGCAACGACGGCGAGGTGTTCGTGCTCGACATGGGAGATCCGATCAAGATCCTGCATCTCGCGGAACAAGTGATCCGCCTTTCGGGCTACGAGCCGTACCGCGACATTCAAATCGTTGAAACGTCGATCCGGCCCGGCGAGAAACTCTTCGAAGAGATACTCACGCGCGGAGAAGGCATCTCCAGCACGAGCCATCATCGGCTCTTCATCGCCAAACAAGACCGCCTGGACTATTCGCGCATCGGCGCGGCTATGGAACGCCTGCAGCGAGCGATTCGCATGTCGGACTGGCGCGTTGCGCTCGACGTGCTGCGCGAGTTCGTTCCGGAGTATACGCCGGGGACGCATCTGCTGCCGCCGCCCACACCCATCCGCGTGGAGCGAAATGAAATCGAAGGCGCATCCACGACTCACACAACCGAGATCGTAACCCGCACCAACATCGCACCTGCATCCGCTCAATAGGGAAACACATGGAACTGCTTGAGGCCCCCGGGAGTCTACGCGAACAACTCAAAAGGAAATTCGTCGACCGCTCGGCGCTTATCGGCGTGGCCGGAATCGGTTACGTCGGACTGCCGCTCTCGGTCGAAAAGGCGAAGGTCGGATTCGACGTCATCGGCTACGACCGCAACAGCTTGCGGGTCGATCAGGTCAATCAGGGCCTGAACTACATCCGCGACGTCGACGATTCCGAGCTGGTTGAACTGGTCGAGGCCGGAAAACTGCGTGCGAGCACGGACTTCAGTTCGCTCAGCCACTGCGATGCGATCGTTATATGCGTTCCCACGCCGCTCACGCCGAATCTCGACCCGGACATCTCGTACATCAAGGCGGTCGGCGAGCAGATAGCCGCACAATTGCGTCCCGGACAGCTCGTCTGCCTGGAAAGCACAACGTATCCCGGTACCACCGAAGAAGTGCTGCTGCCGCTGCTCTCGCAGTCGGGTTTGAAGGTCGGCGAGGATTTCTTCCTCTGTTTTTCGCCGGAGCGCGTCGACCCCGGCAACGCGCGCTACACGACGAAGAACACGAACAAGGTCGTCGGCGGCGTGACGCCGGCATGCGCCGACGTGGGCGGTTGTTTCTACCAGCAAACCATTCTCGACGTTCTCACAGTGAGTTCGCCCAAAGTCGCCGAGATGTGCAAGGTATTCGAGAATACGTTCCGGTCCGTGAACATTGCCTTGGTCAATGAAATGGCGCTTCTGTGCGACCGGCTCGGGATCAGCATCTGGGAAGTGCTGGACGCGGCGGCAACCAAACCTTTCGGCATCATGCGGTTCGATCCGGGACCGGGCGTGGGCGGACACTGCATTCCGCTCGACCCGTTTTACCTGGCGTGGAAAGCGCGCGAGTACGACTTCCACACGCGCTTTATCGAACTGGCCGGAGAGATCAATCACGGCATGCCGTATTTCGTGCGTGAGAAGGTGATGCGTGCGCTCAACGGCGTGGGCAAATCGCTCAAAGGCGCGGACATCCTGGTCGTCGGAGTCGCGTACAAGAAAGACATCGAGGACTGGCGTGAATCGCCGGCGCTCAAGGTGATGGAACTGCTCATGCGCGACGGCGCAAAGATCGATTACCACGATCCCTTCGTCGCGAAATTCGTGGAGAAGGGCCATCAGTGGCATTCGATCCCGCTCTCCAAGGAGCGTCTGGAGCGTGCCGACTGCGTGCTCATTCTGACCAACCACTCGAACGTGAACTACGACCTGATCTGCGAGAGCGCGAAGCTCGTCATCGACACGCGGAACGCAACCAAGAACGCGGCGAACCGCGAAAGGGTGGTTCTGCTCTAAATGATGAAGCGGATGCCGCGACTGGGCGTTATCGGCGCGGGATATTGGGGCGCCAACTTGATTCGGAACTGCCATCGCCTGGGCGTTCTGTCGGCCGTGTGCGATACGGATCTTCGAGCGCTCAACGACGTGCGCTCGAAGTACGCGGGTACGGCGCTCTTTTGCGACGCGAACGCAATGCTGGAAAACGGAAAACTCGACGCGGTCGTCATCGCCGCGCCCGCGCCGGCGCATGCGAGTTTGGCCTTGAAGGCGATTGCCGCCGGGAAGCACGTCTTCGTCGAGAAGCCGCTCGCCCTGAATATCCAGGACGCGCAGCGCGTGGTGGAAGCGGCAGAGGGCGCGGGGCTGACGCTGTTCGTCGGTCACGTGCTGCTGTATCATCCCGCGGTGCGCGCGCTCCTGGAATGCGTCAACCAGGGCCGCATCGGGCGGGTCCGGCATCTGCGCTCGCGCCGCTTGAGCTGGGGCCGCCTGCGCGCGCATGAAAACGTCTGGTGGAGTTTCGCGCCGCACGACTGCGCGCTCATGATCGAGATTATGAAAGATGCGCCCGTCAACGCAACCGGCTGGCTGAGCGCGTACGTCCGCCCCGGCCTGGGCGATTTCGCCTACGCCGACTTCGCGTTCGCCGACGGCCGAAGCGCGCACATCGAAGTCAGCTGGCTCGATCCGGACAAGAGCTCCCGCATCGACGTGTTCGGATCCGAGGGCACGCTCACGTTCGTCGATTCCCGCGAGGGGCCCACGCTCACGCTCACCGCCTGCGGCGATCGCCTGAACGTGCGCGGCGAACCGGAGCTCTGGCGCGGCGAAACCGTCGCGATCGAGTTGCCGGGCGGCGAGCCTCTCCAACTGGAGCTTGAGGCTTTTTGCCGGGCGATACGCGGTGCGCACGAGCACATTCCGACGGACGGGCGGGAAGGTTTGCAAGTCGTGCGGGCGCTTGCGATGGTCGACTCGCGCGCGACAGTTCACTCGTTTCCACTGGAGGCTATGGTTTGACGGTTCCTTCGACAATGCTCGGGACAAGTTCCGGCACAGAAAAAGAGTATTTCGTGCACGAATCCTCCTATGTCGACGAGCCCGCCGTCATCGGCGAGGGCACGAAAATCTGGCATTTCTCTCACGTTCTTCCCGGCTGCGAGATCGGAAGCAAGTGCAACATCGGGCAGAACGTGGTCATCGGCCCGCACGTGCGCATCGGCAATCGGGTGAAGATTCAGAACAACGTGTCGGTCTACGAGGGCGTGGAACTGGAAGACGAAGTCTTCTGCGGGCCGAGCATGGTGTTCACCAACGTGTTCACCCCGCGCAGCGGGACGCCGCGTAATACGTCGGCGGACTACCTGCGGACCCTCGTGAAGAGAGGGGCCTCGATTGGCGCGAACGCGACGATCGTTTGCGGCAACACCATCGGCGAATACGCGTTCGTCGGCGCCGGATCGGTCGTCACCAAAGACGTTCCTCCCTACGCGGTCGTATACGGGAATCCCGCCCGCATCCACGGCTATGCCTGCGAGTGCGGATCCAAACTCACATTTACAACCGAGCGCGCCTCATGCGCGGAATGCGGACGCTCGTACGTTCGCGAGAACCAGCAGGTTCGAAAGGTGCAGCCGTGATCCCGATTTGCGATTTGAAAGAACAGTACCGGACCTTGCGCGAACAAATGCTGCGCGCCGTCGATGACGTGTTCAGCAGCGGGCACTTCATCAACGGTCCGAACGTCAAGGCTCTGGAAGCGGAGGCGGCCGCCTACCTCGGCGCCGCCCATGCGGTGGCCTTGAACTCCGGAACCGACGCGCTCCATTTGGCGCTGCGCGCACTCGACATCGGTCCTGGGGACGAAGTCATCACCACGCCGTTCACCTTCGTCGCCACGACCGAGGCAATCGGCATCGTCGGCGCGACGCCGGTGTTCGTCGACATCGATCCGCGAACGTACAACCTGGACGTGCGTCAGATCGAGGCGGCGATTACGCCGCGCACGCGCGCCATTCTTCCGGTGCATTTGTACGGATGTCCCGCGCCGATGGATGAGATCTTGGCAATCGCGCAGCGCCGCAACCTGGCGGTGGTGGAGGACTGCGCGCAGTCGATAGGCGCGAAGACCGCCGATCGTTTTACCGGAGTCTTGGGTACCTTCGGATGCTTCAGTTTCTTTCCGTCTAAAAATCTGGGCGCGTACGGCGACGGCGGAATGCTCGTTACGAACGATCAAGCGCTCGCGGACCGCGCGCGCAGCCTGCGCGGCCACGGCGGACGCGTCAAGTACTATCATGAGGAGCTGGGCGTCAACAGCCGGCTCGACGAGGTGCAGGCGGCGATCTTACGGGTGAAGTTGCCGCATCTCGAAAGCTGGATCGCCAATCGCCGTGCCGCCGCCGGCCGGTACACCGCGGCGTTTGCCGCGTCCGATCTCCAGGTTCCGGTCGAGCCCGCCGACGACCGGCACGTGTATCATCAGTACACGCTGCGGGTGCCGGATCGCGACCGCGTGCAGCGCGATCTCAAAGCCGCCGGCGTCGAGAGCATGATCTATTATCCGGTGCCGTTGCATCTGCAGAAGGTGCACGAAGCGCTGGGGCTTCGTGAAGGCGCATTCCCGCAAGCCGAGCGCGCGTCGCGCGAAGTGCTTTCCATCCCGATGTATCCCGAATTGACGCCGGAACTGCAGCAGCAAGTCGTTGACGCGGTGTACTCCGCAACCCGCCGCGAGGCTGTCGCTTGATGCGTGTCCTCAGCGTCGTTGGCGCGCGCCCGCAGTTCGTCAAGGCGGCTCTGCTGAGCGCGGAGATGGCGCGACGCGGTGTGCACGAGATCGTCGTGCACACGGGCCAGCATTACGATCGTGACATGTCCGAGGTGTTCTTCGAAGAGCTCGCGCTGCCCGCACCGTCCCATCATTTGGGGGTCGGCAGCGGCGGGCACGGCGAGCAGACCGGCGAAATGCTCAAACGCCTGGAGCCCGTGGTGCAGCAAGAGCAGCCGGACTGGCTGCTCATTTACGGCGATACCAACAGCACGCTCGCGGGCGCGCTCGTTGGAGCGAAACTGCACGTTCCCGTCGCGCACGTTGAGGCGGGTCTTCGATCGTTCAACCGCGCGATGCCAGAAGAGATCAACCGCGTCGTCGCGGACCACGTTTCACGCTTGCTGCTCGTTCCCAGCCGGCACGCCGCCGATCAGCTCGAGCGCGAGGGCATAACGCACGGAGTGCACGTCGTCGGCGATTTGATGGTCGATCTCGCGCTGCAGATCGCAGCGCGCTTGCCTGCGCAGCCGCCGATTCTGGAACGCCTGGGCGTGCGCTCCGGCGGCTATTACACGGCGACGATTCATCGCGCGTCCAACACGGACGATCCGCAGACGTTCGCGCGGCTGATCGAAGGCCTGCGGGGTCTGGACATGCCCGTGGTCTTTCCGGTTCATCCGCGCACGCGTGCAATCGCGGCGCAAGCCGGTGCGGGTGTGAACGATAATATCGTGCTGTGTTCGCCGCTCGCGTATGCGGAGATGCTCGGGCTGCTCAGGCATTCCGCCGCGCTGTTCACCGATTCGGGCGGGTTGCAGAAAGAAGCGTTCGTGCTGAAGATTCCGTGCGTCACGCTGCGCGAGGAAACCGAATGGCTCGACACGCTCGAGGATGGTTGGAATGTCCTTGCGGGCAGCGATCCGCGTAAAATCGTGCAGGCCGCGCGCCGGATACTTCCCGTTCGCCAATCGACTCCGTTCGGCGACGGAACTGCGGCGCGCCGAATCGTCGACGCGCTCGCCTACGGCTTGACGGCGAGCGCGATTTCGGTGGACGGCCCTTCGGAAAGTGCCGCGGTCAGCGCGAGTTCGATGGGATAGAGCAGCGCGCCGGTGACTGCCCCCACGGGCGCGTACTCGCTTGCGAAACTCAAAAGCTTCCAGTAATTCTTGAAGAGCCTGCTCCGCGAGTCGATGGGGTTGTTCATCAGCACGAACATCGGCTTGCGCACGCTCATGCGCAAGCCCGCGCCGCGCAGAATGCGCTCGATTTGCACCAGGGGACGGCTCACGTGATGCGGACCGCGGTATGCCGCCGCATGCAAGAAATTATCCGTGAAGATCAGCACGCCTCCGGGGCGCAGCAAGGCGGCGCAATTTTGAATGGCGCGCTCGTACGCCGCATCGTCCATGAGGTGATGGAGCACGTCCATGCACGTGATCGCGTCGAACGTCCCGGCGGCCGCGGGCAGGCGCGTGCCGCCGATATCGAATTGCGCCGTTTCGATGCCGCCGAACCGGCGCGCGAGCGTACGCAGCGATGCGCGGGTCAAGTCCGTGGCCGTTATGCGCGTCACGCCCAGACGCTGCCACAGCGAGATGTAGAATCCGCCGCCGGAGCCGACGTCGAGGACGCGCATGCCCGGTCGCGCGACGGGGCCGACGGTGCTCAGGAAGCGCCGCGCGCGCACGCGGTACAGCCAAGCGACGTACGCGTCGCTCAAGCCGTGATAGCCGACGGAGTTCAGCGGTACGTCGTCGCCCAAACGCTGTTCCCAGTAGGCGCTCTCGTTGTCGTAGAGTGTGTCGGTCGTCACGCGATGCTCCTTGTGCAGGCGTCCGTAGCGGTGTCCAGTACGTGCGCGAAGCGGCCCGCGAGGTCGCGCGCGGTCGGGATCGCCCCCGGCGGCGGACGCACGTCGAACTGCTGCGCGCTAAAGCGCGCGAATGCCGCGCGCAGAGCTATCTTTGCCTCATCGAGGTCGGATGCAAACCACCCCAGTCGATTTCGTTCGATGAAGTCCCGCATGACGCTCGAGCGCGGGCCGAACGCTAGGATCGGACGGCCCGCGCCGGCGTATTCGAGATATTTGCTGCCCATCTCGTGTGCCGTGCGCTCATCCATGTTGAGGAAAAGAAGCAGGACCGCGCAAGAACGCTGCGCGAGCATCGCCTGCGGGCGCGGCACGACGCCGTGCTGGCGCATCTGCAGCACCAGCCCGAAGCGCGCGGCGCTTTGCGCGACGCCTTCGCTGTTCGGCCCGAAGAAATGTATGCGAGCTGCTTGCGCCGCGGGGTCGCGCAGTCCGCGCAACTGCGCGATCGCCTCGAAAAGCAAGTCGGGACTGCGTTTCCCGTCGTACATCGAACCGGTATAGCATAAATCGAAACGCGAGGGCTGCACCTGCGCAATGCCGTTCCATTCGACGGGGTCGTAGCCGTTCGGAATCACGTGTATGATTTGGCGGCCGTGGAAGGCGGCGAGCTGATGCGCGATCGGCCGGGAGATGGTCGTGATCGAGGCTGCTCGGCGCAGCAATCGGCGCTCCACGATTCGCTCCAGCGCCGAGCGAATCGGCCCGCGCTTTACGTATGCGTTGCCGGCCCACGGATCGCGGTAGTCCGCGACCCACGGCAGTCCGCTGCGGCGAGCGAGATCGGCGGCAACGACGTGAACGCTCGCCGGAAGCGCGGTACTGAAGATTGCGTCAAATCGTTCCTGCGCCAGGAGGTTGGCGCCGAGTTTGCGCGCCGCGGGAATCCACGGAGCCGTCGTATCGGGGAACAGCAGCAGCTCTTTGATGGCGCGAAGGCTTCGGCGAAGGCGCGACTGTGGATTGCCCGAGCGAGCGGTGACCGAAGCGCGCACACGATCCTCGAACGGCGTCACGAGCTTTCCGGTCGTGAAGACGCGAGCCGCAAACGGCGGCGTGCCGGAGCTCTGCGTCAAAATCGTGGCTTCCCAGCCGAACTGCGGCAAATACTGCGCCAGATATCCAGGACGCAGTGCGCCCGGAGACGGTTCAGGGGGAAAGACGTAGGAAACGAGCAGCACGCGCTTCATGCCGCTCCCATGCTACCGTAGACCGTTGCGCTCGCAAGCGGGCCGTCCCGTCCCACTGGGATGGGACTTTCCCCCGTCGCCAGGCACCTGCCGGTTCTGCAAGGATACTCCCAAGGGATCGCATGCAAAAAGCAATCAAACAAAAGGTCGCCCATCTCACGTCCGTGCACGTGCCGTCCGACACGCGAATCGCTTACCGCGAATGCGCGAGTTTGGCCGAGGCCGGTTACGAGGTGGTGCTCATCGCGCCGGGTGCCGCTCCGCCGCTGCCCGCCGGCGTGCGTTTTCGCGGCGTTCCGGCGCCCCGCAACCGCGCCGAGCGCATGACGCGCACCATATTCTGCGTTTGGCTCGCCGCGATGCGCGAACGCGCCGACATCTATCATTTTCACGACCCCGAGTTAATGGGCGTCGGCTTGCTTTTGCGGGCGGCCGGTGCGCGTGTGGTCTTCGACGTGCACGAAGACATCCCGCATGACATCGCCGACAAGTTCTGGATTCCGGCGCCGCTTCGCCCGCCGGTTGCCGCTGCCTCGGCGCTGGTTCTGCGCGCGCTGCAGCGATGGTACAGCGCCGTAGTCGCGGCTACGCCGGCGATTGCCCGGCGCTTCCGGCACCGCCACGTCGTCGTCGTGTGCAACTATCCCCGTATCGAAGAACTGCCGCCGGAAAGCGATCGGGAGTTCTCGCAGCGAGCGCGCGCGGCGGTCTATCTCGGCAGCATCACCGAACTGCGCTGCATCGACGAAATGCTCGCCGCGGTGGACGCACCGGACTTCGCGAACGACATGCACCTGGTTCTCGCCGGCACGTTCGAAACGAGCGAGTTGGAGCGGCGCATCAAGAGCAACCGCGCGTGGAACCGTATCGAGTTTCGCGGATTTTGTGCGCGCTCGGAGGTGGCGCGGGTTCTAGGGAACGCGCGCGCGGGCTTACTGCTTTTCCGCCCTGCGGCCAATCACGAGGAAGCGCTGCCCACCAAACTCTTCGAGTATCTCGGCGCCGGCCTTCCGGTCATCATCTCAAACACGCTGCAATGCAGCGAGCTCGTGCGCGAGCACGACTGCGGCGTCGTCGTCGATCCCGGCGACGTGGACGCAATCGCGCGCGCCATGAGTTTTCTCATCAACAACCCGGGCACCGCACGAGCTATGGGCGAACGCGGGCGCCGTCTGGTCATGGAGCGGTACCAATGGAAGAGCGAAGCGAACAAACTTACGAAATTGTACGCGGAAATCGCGTAGTCATTACCGCAGTCGTCGCGACGTACAACGAGGAGCAGCACATCGGGCGCTGCCTGCAGGATCTGCTGGCGCAGCAGCACGTCGGCGGCGAAATCGAGATCATCGTCGTCGACGGCACGAGCACGGACCGGACGATCGACGTCGTGCGCAGTTTCCCGGAGTACGGCACGAAGATACGGCTGCTGCCGAATCCGCACCGTCTGCAGGTGTACGCGTGGAACGCCGCTTTGGAGATCGCGCAGGGCGAATATTTCGCGATGATCCTCGCGCACTCGCAATACAGTCCTACCTACTTTGCCGCGTGTTTGGAGGTAATGGCCCGAACCCGTGCCGATGCAGTCGGCGGCGTGCAGCATCCCTGCGGTGAAGGCTTGATCGGCGAAGCGGTAGCGTGGTGCATGTCGAGCGCCGCCGGCATCGGCAACGCGCGGTACCGCTACACGGACGATGAGGAAGAATCCGATTCGGTGTTTTCGATATTCACCCGGACCAAAACGCTTCGCGCGGCGGGCGGATACGACGTGCGCATGCCGTTCGACGAAGATTCGGACATGAACTATCGGCTGCGCAAGAACGGCGCGAAATTAGTCGTTTCGCCGCGCATCGGCGTGCGATACGTGGTGCGCCATTCATTCAAGGCGCTCGCAAAGCAGATGTACCGGTATGGATATTGGCGGCGCGTCACGCAGCTCAAGCACGCGGGTGACGTGCCGCTGCGCGTCTATGTTCCCGCGACGCTGGTCGCGGCGCTCGCACTATCGGCGGCGCTGGCCGTCACACCGCTGCGGCTCGTCGGCGCGCTGGTTCCGGGGGTGTATGCGGCGATGCTGCTTGCGGCGACGATCTGCTCGGCCAGGCGTGCCGGTAGCGCCGCGCTTATCGTGCCTGCCGCGCTCGTCACAATGCATCTCTCGTATGGATTGGGGTACTGGGTTGCGCTGGCGAGGGTCCGAACGCTGCCTCACGCAGCACGCGGTCATACTGCCGCGCGCTGACGCGCCAGGTGAGGTGCGCCGCGGCGAAGGCGCGGGCGCGCTCCGCGAGCGTGTTGCGCAGTGATTCGTTCGTAGCGCTGCGCTCGAGCGCGGCGCGAAGTTCGCGCGGCGCGCCCGCGGGAACCAATAATCCGGTGCTCCCGTTCTCGATGATCTCGGGAATGCCGCCGGCCGTTGAGGCGATCACCGTGCGCTCGCAGAGCATCGCCTCGCACACGACGTTCGGCATGCCCTCGTTATAACTGGGCAGCGTCACGACGTCCGCGGCGGCGTACATCCGGGCGATGTGTGTTTGGTCGAGCCGTCCAAGCACGCGCATCTCGATACGCGCGCGATCCGCGGCCTGCCGCAGATCGGCTTCGTCGGGACCGGCTCCCGCAACCAGTAAGAGCAGCCGGGGGTCGCCCAGCGCGCCCGAGGCCTCGACCAGATCGAAAATGCCTTTGGCGCGCCGCAGATTACCGGCAAATGCCACGACGAAACGATCGGGCGCAATCGCGAGCTCCGCGCGCGCCTGCGCGCGGTCGCGCGGAAAGAAGAAGCGCTCGTCGCCCCCGTTCCAGATGACGTCCACCTCGCGGTCGGCAATCTCGCGGACGCATCGGCTGATATAAGAACTTACCGCCGTGACGCGTACGGCTTTTTGTATCGCTTCGCGCGCCGCGGCGCGCAGCCCGGGCCGGCGCTTGGGCCAATCGTATGCATCGCCGCCGTGTGCGGTAACGACGGCGGGCACCCGCTGGCGTACCGCAATCTGGCCGGATGGAATGAGGAAGCTCGCATGAAGTACGTCGGGACGGAACTGCGCGACCTCGCGCGCCACCGCAGCGTGGACCTGCAGCGGCAGATACTCCATGCCGATCATGCGCGGCGCGAACACCGCGCGCACGCTGCGCACGGCGATGCCGTCGACGATCTCGTCGCGCGGTATTGCCGCATAGGTTCGCCATTTTTCCGTGATTGGGGGCGCCGCGGGAACGATGCGGAGCACGCGAATCTCGTGGCCCAGATCCCGGAGCGCCTGAACGCGCCGCAAGACGAAGATGCCGGCCTGCGGCTGCACCGGCGACGGAAACTCTTTGGGCAAGACGAGAATGCGCACCGGCTATTTGAAGACGATCGCGGCGCCGAGCGGCTGCAGATCTTCGGGCGGCCGCGCAGCGGTGATGCGCACGGTTCCGCCGTCGAAAATTCCAGACCCCTGCAGAGTCAGCGTGCGGTTGTAGCCGGGAAGCCGCAAATCGTGTGCGGCCGTATCCGGATTGACCGCGGCAGCGCAGGCGCCCACGAAGCGGCCGCCGAGATAACACTTACGGTACTCGCGCACGTACGCGCCGCCGGGCGCGCGCAATTGGGCCACGCGCGTCACGCGTTTGACCGGGTCGAGCGCGACGAGCTGCGACTCCGGCATGACGTGTCCGCCGCTCGGCGTTTTGTAGTATTCCCACAGCACGGTCGTGCGCGGATCGTACGTAAGCAAGAATGAGGCATAGGTGTACATGCGTCCGTCGTGCGCCTGATCCGCCGGCGTGAGATCGCGTCCGTAACAGAAGAAATACTTCGAATCCCGCGCCATGTCCAGTTCCGTTTCCTCGGTCGCCCACCATTGCCATCCGCCGACGCGGTGATCGGCGTCGAGTTGCGCGTAACACTCCTCCATCATGCCGCCGGCGGCGCTTTTATTGAGCGCGATCTCTTTCGCGATGCCGTGGTTGTCGAAGTGATTCAGCCCATTGTAGATGACGGGATAACCCAGGCCCCGGAAGAGTTGCGTTTCGGCGCGTATCCAATCGTCGAAGTCGTAATTACACGGGTTGTCCTGCGCGTAGGACGTTCCCACCGCCTCGTCCGCGAATACTGCGTCGAAGTGCGCTTCGTGGGTGTGAGCATCGACGCTGCGCCGCCACATCGAAGCCAACGTTCGCGAGCGGGGATTGGTAAGCACCAAGCCGCGATAGCGCGCCTCACCGCGCGCGCGCGCACCGCCGCACGTGTGCGCGTATTCGTCTTCGTCCGGACCGTAGAGCGGATCGCCCGGCATCACACGATTCGGGTTCGTGTAGAGAAGGGTTTTGACGCCTAAGGGCGAGATCTGCTGCGAGCCCGGGACGTCGGTTTCCACCCATGACAAGGCACGGGCCGCCTGCTGCGCCGGAACGTTTTTCGTTCCGGCTGCTCCCTGCCAATAGTCGGCGGTTTGCACGTGGCGCGGCACGGCGGCGAGCAGCGCGAGCGCGGCGAACGCGGCAAACACACGGCGAGTCGAATGCATCATACCTGGTAAACGCAGGATACCCGAAAAAAGACCCGCGAGCGAACCCGCGGGTTTTTTTTTCGTGCTCCGCAGCGCTAGGGGTGTCTACGGGAACAGGATGACCGCGCTTCCGGGCGCGAGGGAAGAGACTGCCGGGCCGTTGAAGGCCGCGGCGCCGCCGTCGAGGACGCCTGCGCCGCTGAGCAACAAGCTGTGCGCATACGAGGTCGAAGGCACCGGCACCGTGCCCGCGCCCGGGTTCACCGCAACTGCGCAGTTGCTCACGAAGTTGCCCTGATAGTAACAGGCCCCGAATTCCCGGAAGTATGCGCCGCCTGAGGCTTGGTAGCCCGATACGTCGGTCGCGGTGGTCACCGGATTGAGCGCGACCAGCCCGCTTTCCGGCATTACCGGGAAACCGGTTGCGGACTGGAACGCTTCCTGCAGCATCACGTAGGACGGATCGTAACCGAGCAGCAGTGAGGCGTAGACGTATGTTCGCAGCGCCGTTTCCGCGCTGGGATCGCCGGTAGCCCGTGCATAGTCCCAAAAGACTTTGTGCTGCGCGACGACGCCGATCTCCGCGTTCTCCACGTTTTGCCATGAAGTTCCGGTTTGGATGTAATCGCCGTTTGAACCGTTGCCCGCGTAGCATATCTCGCACATTGCGCCGAGCACATTGGCGGGCTGTACGAGATCCACTCCGCTTGCGGGGTTCGGCGGCGCGCCGAGGGCGTTCACCCACATCGGCAGCGCGAGCGAGGAATGCACCGAATTGACCGCCGCATCGTACGTGGATTCGTCGTAGTTGCACGGCAGCGTAATGCCCCAGACCGCGCCGGAATCATCCGCGAAGACGGCGTCGTAATTGCTCCCGAATTCGTTCAACCGATAGTTCACCACCGTTTGCGCGTGGCCGAGCGCCGCTGACGTGCGGGGGTCGGACTCATAGCCGCCGCCGTATGCCGAGTCGTAGACAACGTTGTTGCTGCAATCCGTCGCCTCGGCTGCGGCGTGCGCGCCGCCCGGTTCGAGATCGGTGTAGCCGACGATTGGGTTGTCGCTTCCGTAGTTGCGCCAGAAGTTCGTGTAGATGTCGACTTTGATGCCGGCGGCACGAATCTGCGCGGCATAAGACGGATCGGTTTGCACCCACGTGACGTATGGAGCGACGGACGAAAGCGACGTCGTCGTGGGCGTTCCGCCGTACCCGTAGAGCACGTCCGCCGTCATGACGTGCGTGGTGCCGATGGGTCCCGGCGTCGGGCTGGGCGTTCCGCTCGGCGTCGGCGTCGGAGGCGGCTGCACCGCGATTTGCGTCGCGGTAACGGCGCTGGACGCCGTGCCGTTGCCGGTCACCGATACGGCGGATCCGACGCAGAGCGTCGCACCGTACACGACGGTCGATGACGTCAGCACGACGGGCACGGGCCCGCTCGCGGTATCCAACGTGAACCCGTACTGCGTCTGCGCCGACACCGTTCCGGAAACGGTCGTGCTCGTTATCGAGCTCGACGACAACGTTATCGCGGTTGCGTTTTGCGACGAGCACTTGGTCCCCGTGCCGACGAACTCGCCATACTGCCCAACTTGCGCAGAGCTCCCGCCCCACATGTTGGTGGACGAACTGGTATACACGTACATGTAACCGCAGCCGGAACCGGCATTGACGGAGATCTTCGTGGAACTCAAGATCGCAGCGACCTGGCCGGTTTGTGCGAAAACGCCCGTGGGCAGCGGGATTGCCGCGCCCAGCGGAGCCGGCGTGGGCGAGGCCGTGGGCGCCGGGCTCGGCGCCGGCGTCCCCGTAATCGTCACTTGCGTCGCGCCGATTGCGCTGGATGCGGACCCCATGCCGCCGACGCTAATCGAATCGCCGACAGTCAGCGTGCCGCCGGAAACGGTGGTCGAGGACGTGAGCGCGATGGGCAGCGTCGAGCTGCCGGTGTTCAGCGTGAATCCGTATGCCGTCGCGGAGGCGATCGTGCCGGACGTCGATGCGCTCGCGATTGGCGCGGAGGAAAGAATTATCGACGATGCGTTGAGCGATGAACATTTGGTGCCGGTCCCGATGAATTCGCCGTATTGACCGACTTGCGGCGATGCGGCTCCCCACACGTTCGTTGACGAATTCGTATACACGTACATGTATCCGCAGCCCGCGCCGCCGTTGATTTCGAGCTTCGTGGAGCTCACGACGGCCGCGATTTGTCCGGTTTGCATGAACACGCCCGCCGGCAGGGCGATCGTCGAGCCGGCAGGTGAAGGTACGGGCGAAGGAGTGGAACTTGGAATCGGCGTCGAGGATATCTGCCACACTTGCGTGGCGGTGACGCTCGTGCTCACCGTCCCCGTGCCGGTCACTTCGACGTTCTCGCCGAGGAATGGCGCGGGTCCGCTGATGATCGTGCTGGACGTCGTATAGACGTTGAGGTATCCGACGCCGCTGCCGCCCTGAATTTGAAATTCGGTGGAGCTCTTGATTGCGACGACGCTGCCCGTGAGGGTGATGTTGCTTCCGCTTTGAGAAACGACCGTCAGCGGGATGGGACCCGCCTTTGCGGTCGTTGACGGCAGCGCACCGCCGCCTCCGCCGCCTCCGCACGCTGTAAGCGCGATGACAAATAGAAAAGAAAGCGCAGCTCTAAGACGCCGGGGCAAAGCAGCAAACATTCCAGTAGACCCTTCCGATAAGAAGGGAGGCTCGACACATACAGTATCGGCGGGATGCCCGATGGGCGTTAGTCGGCAGCTCGGCGAGCAAGCATTGAAAGCTCTTACTCGCTTAGGTCCGTAGTCACGTTAGCAAGTAGGACTACAGTCCACGCCGACATTGTATTTCGGGCATTCGTGAGAAAAAGGTCCCTGTTGTGGGGACATTTCGAATCGCTCGGCTATACCGCAGCTGCCCGCGGTCATGCCGAATGCTTACTCGTTCAAGCCCGAAGGGGAACATCGTGATAACGACCGACACCGCACGCATCTACGTTATCGAGGGGCAGGTGCTTTTCGGAAAGGCGCTCTGTCAGGTTTTTTCAGCCGATCCGACGCTGCAAATCGTCGGCGATTCGGAAACCGTCTACACCGCCGCGCTCGCAAAAGCCAAGCCCGACGTCATTTTGCTGGACGTTGACGGGGGAGCAGTCGAATTAGGGGAAGCACTTGCGGCTTGCCGCGAAGGGGCTCCGCAATCCCGGGTTTGCGTACTGTCAATGCGCCCGCAGGCCGAGATGATGCAGTGCTGTCTTGCCGCGGGGGCTGACGGCTATATCATCAAGGACGTTACGCCCGCCGAACTCATCCGCGCGGTCAAGATGGTCGCGGCCGGCGATACGTACGTCGATCCCCGCGTCGCCGGGGGCTTGCTGCGCCGCCGCAGCATGAGCAACGGACGTCCCGACATCAACGAACTTTCCGTGCGCGAGACCGAAGTCATCCGCCTTATCGCCGAAGGCCTTTCGAATAAGGAAATCAGCGCGCGTCTCAATCTCTCGGAGAAAACCATCAAGAACCACGTCAGCCGGATCTTCTCGAAGTTGAACATCTACGCGCGCACGCAAGCCGCGGTGCACGCGATAAAAATGGGTTTAGTCTAACGGATTCTTCAGCGCAAAAAAACAAAGCGCGCGCACCCCAGCGGGTGCGGCGCTTTTGTTTTGCGGACTTCGTGCCGGCCTACGGCAGCAGAATCACGCCTTGTCCGGGAGCCAGCGAACTGGGACGGCCGTTGCCGAACGTCACGTAACCGCCGTCCAGAACACCGCCGCCGACCAGACCCAATGCGTGCGAGTACGCGGTGGTGGGAATGGTAACGGTGCTGCCCGTCGGATTTACGACGACCGCGCATTTGCCTTTGTACGATCCGCGGTAGTAACACGAGCCGAACTGGCGCATGTACGCGCCGGTCGAGGTCTGGTATCCGGTTACCGTCGACGCCGTGGTGACCGGACTTTCCGGGACGAAACCGGTTTCCGGCATGACCGGGAAGTTGTACGAGGACTTGAATGCCTCTTGGAGCATCGAGTACGACGGGTTGTACGTCAACAGAAACGATGCGTAGATGTAATTGCGCAGCGCCGTTTCGCTCTGTGGATACCCGGTCGCGCGGGCGTAATCCCAGAAGATCTTGTGGTTGGCGACGAGCTGAATCGCCGCATTTTCTATTCCCTGCCAGTACGAACCGGTCTGCGCGTAGTCGGTTCCGGATCTGTTGCCTGCAAGGCAGATTTCGCACATGCCGCCGATGACGTTTGAGGCATTGGTGTATCCGACCTGATTGACGGGATTCGCCGCCGCTCCGAGCGTGTTCACGAAGATCGGCACTTTGAGCGAGGCATGCACCGAATTGGTGTAGCTCTGATACGAGGAGAGCGACCAATTGCACGGGAGGGGCAGTCCCCCCATCGCGCCGGTGTCGTCGGAGAAGATTGCGTCGTACTGTCCGCTGTACGACTGAATGCGGTAATTGTTGAAGACTTGCGCATGGCCCGCCGCGTAGGAACTGCGGGCATCGGCCTCATAGCCGCCTCCGTACGTGGAGTCATAGATGGCGGTGCCTGTGCAGGTTTTCGCTTCCGCCGGCGCGTGAGTGCCGCCGGGTTTCAGATCGGTGTACCCGACGGTCGGATTGTCGCTCGAATAGTTGCGCCAAAAATTTTCGTAAATGTCGACCTTCAGCCCATTCGAGCGCATGTCGCCTGCATAGGCGGAGCCGGTCTGCACCCAACTGACGTACGGCTTGACCGACGCGATGGAAACGGTAGTCGGCACGCCGCCGTAACCCCAGACGACGGCCGAGGTCATGACGTGAGCCGGTGCGGTACCGCTGTACGGCGCGGCAGTCGGCGCCGGCGTCGCGCCGCCCGTCGTACTGCTGGTCAGCGTGACGTCGGTCGCGGTTACGTACGTCGATACCGAGCCGTTGCCATAGACGTCGGCATAGACGCCGACCGCCGGCGTGAGGCCGTTGTAGTTTTTAATCGTCGAACCGGTCGTGTAGACGTTCAGGTAGCCGACGCCGCTGCCGCCGTTGATCTGCAACTCCGTGGAACTCTTGATAGCGACGATCGACCCGTGCACGTGCATGTTCCACGAAGGAGTGGAGCTCGGGCTCGGGGTCGACGTCGTTGTCGTCGACGTGCTGGTCACACTGGCCGGAAAGATGGCGGTGGCCGTCGAGCCGACGCCGGAAGCCGAGACGTGGACCCCGGTCCCGATGAATCCGTAGAGGTTCGTCTGCGTATTGAACGCCAGCGGAATGTACGCGCCGGTGCTGTCGAGTTTGATCGCGATGCCATAGGGCTGTTCGCTCTCAATCGTACCGCTCGTGGACACGGTGCCGGGTTGGCTCGTCGAAAGAGCAATTGCCGCCGGCGTAAACGATGAAAGCGTGCCGCTGATATCCACGACCGCATAGTACCCGACCGTAGGCTTGAGGCCGTTGTAGAACAACTTCGTGGCCGACGCCGGGTAGATGTTGACGTAGCCGACGCCGCCGCCGCCGTTGATCTGAAAACCACCCGTCTTCAGAGCGACGATGGGTCCTTGCAGTTTTATCAGTTTTAGGGACGCGGTGACTGTTGAATCTTCGGTTGTCGTCGTCGAGCTCATGGTTCCCAGTGACGAGCCGGAAACCGTTTGAGTTGGTTGAGCCGCCTGGTTTGGTATCGGCATCGGCGGAGTCGCCCCCCCGCCGCTGCCGCTACATCCCGCGGCGATAAATGAAAACCCCAGCACTGCACAGAGTGCTGCGGCGCGCACATAACGCATGAATCCTCCCCACAAATATTGTAGTGGCGCGCGAGCCTACGAAGGCCAGCGTACCACGCGGGTCAAGAGGTTCCCGGGTTACGTGCGGTAGGCGATTCGATTAGCTGGCGAGCATGACGCCCGGCTGCTTCACGCACGAAATCACGCTTGAAATCACGTAATTTACGTCTTCGTCCGTCATGGCCGGATACAAGGGTAAAGAAATCATTTCATTCCACACACGCTCGGTTACTTGCAGATTGCCGGACGCATAGCGGCGGTAAGCCGAGAACGTGTGCGTGGGAATGTAGTGCACGCTGGTGCCGATGTTGAGCTCCCGCAGCCGTTCGATCAGCGCGTCGCGCGAGATGCCCGCCTGGCCGGTGACGCGAATCACGAACATGCACCAGCTGTGGCGGTCGCCCGCGTTAGCGGGCGCGGTCTGGCAGACGATCCCCGGAACGTCCGCGAAGGCGTCGTGATAGCGCTGGGCAATCTCGTCGCGGCGCTGCTGCATCGCTTGCAGACGTTCCAGCTGAACCAGCCCCATGGCGGCCGCAATATCAGGCAGGTTGTACTTGAATCCGGGTTCGCGAACTTCGTAGCGCCAAGAACCGCGCGCAGTGTAGCGCTTCCAAGCGTCCCGGTCCATGCCGTGGAGCGAAAGCACGCGCACCCGTTCCATAATAGCGTCGTCGTTCGTGAGTACCATGCCGCCTTCGGCCGTAGTCAAATTTTTCGTCGCGTAGAAACTGTAGGCCGCCAGGGCCGAGCGAGTGCCCGCCCACTCGCCGCGATCCAGCATTCCCGCTGCATGCGCGGCATCTTCGATGACGGCAATGCCGCGTTCTGCTGCAAACTCCACGACGCGCCGGATGTCCATCGGTCGCCCGCCATACGGCATGGCGATGACGGCTTTCGTCTTGGGCGTGAGCGCAGCTTGGATCTCTTCAATGCCCGCAGTGAGCGTTTCTTCGTTTACGTCGCAGAATACCGGACGCGCTCCAATTTCGAGCGCGCATTGCGCGCCGGCGACGAACGTGAGTGACGGCATGATGACGTCGTCGCCGGGCTGCACCCCCGCGGCAAGCAGTCCGATGTGGAGTGCCGCGGTGCAGCTGTTCACGGCGACGGCGTGCTTTACGCCGGACGCTCGAGCGAACGCTTCTTCGAACTCCCGCACTTTGGGTCCGGTGGTCAGCCACCCGTTGCGAATGCACTCGGCAATTGCCGCCGTTTCCGCCTCGCCGACGTCGGGGCGGCAATAGGGCAAGAACTCTTCACGCATTCGGATTCAATCTCTCCACCGGTGCGGCGTTGCGGGCCAATGCGACGAGCATGAACGCAAGCCAGAGATATTTCTCGATCATGATGTCCGCGAACAGGCCGCAGACGAAAAGGGCAATGAGCGCGCTCTCCAGGGCCAACCGCAGGGGAAACCGCGTGTCGGTCCTCGCGATTGGCGCCAGCAGTTTGAACTGCCCGTACCACGCGAGCAGCAGCAGCGCCAGTCCAATGACGCCGAGCTCGACGGCGGTGCCCAAGATGATGTTGTGCGAGGCGCGGTGCCAGTTCGCGTAAAACGACTGGAACGTTTGCATGAACGCGCGATCGTAGGCAAACGGAAAGTTGCCGTACCCGGCGCCGAAGAGCCAGTTCTGTTTGAACGCGATCCAACCCACTTGCCAAATGGAGACGCGTCCGGCTCCGCCGTTCTGCGCTGCGAGCGCCCAGCGCGACACGACGCTTCCGCCGGTCGCCGCGACAGCCAGCACCGCGACCAGCGCGGAGGTACCGGCGATTTGCCAGCGGTGCGGATCGCGAATGAACAAGTACACCAGCACGGCCGCAACGCCGAGCATGGCGCCGCGCGAACCCGTCAGGAACAGGGCGTAGAACAGGATGAGCAGTGAGACGAGCGCGGCCCCTCGCACGAGGGCGCGCCGCGACCACAGCGCCGCAATCAGGATTAGGCAGATCGGAAGAATCAGCGCGGCGGCGAAGTGATCGGGATTGAGCGCGCCGGTGTCCGTGCGCAGCCACAAGCGGTCCTGCAGAGCGGCCGCGCCGGTCTTGTACAGATAGATGCCGTAGATTGCCGCGCCTACGCCGCCGATAGCGACGGCTCCGACGGCCGTGCGCAGGCCGCGCAGGTCGACACGGAACATCGCGACGACGACATAGAGCGCGAGCAATTGGACCGCCGTCGGCAGCAGCGCCAGCGCCGACTGCACGTCGATGGCCCAGAATACGCTTGCTCCCATCCAAAGGTAGAGAAGGATCCACAAAGCCAGATTGCGATCCGCTTCGCCGAAGCGGCGGGCGCGCAGCATGTAGAAGAGCAGCGCGGCCCCGCTCGCCAATCCCAGCAATCGCGTAAGCGTACCGAACTCGGGCATCGAGAGGATGCTGTCGAACGGCGTAAGGATAGCGTAGACGCCGAACGGGAAGGCGAGCGGTACCGTGAGCGCCGCGTACAGCACCGCGGGCCCCAGCGTCACGAGCAACGAGAGCACGACACCGGTTTTCGTGCCGCTCAGCAGCACGCTCGCATAAGCGGCGATGAGCGAGCACAGGGCGACGATGCCAAGGGCGATAGAGTTTGCTCGGCGCGAGCGATCCCAAAGGTATCCGACCATTACTCTGGATTTTAGCGCCTCGGGGTCGGCGCCGACGAGTTGGGGATGGACCCGCGCCCTGGGTAGTGGGGCCTAATGTCGCGCAGCAAGCGAACGGTAAAGGTGCGATACAAAGCTAGGTCCTCCCACGTCGGCAGCAGGATCTCGCGCAGACTCACGGATGTGGTGTGCGCGAAATATCCGATGGCGCCGGCTTGCGCGACGATGTACGCCACGCTCGAACCGATCGCAGCGCCGTAGAAGCCCATTCGGGGTACGAGCGCCAGGCTGGTCGCGATGCAGATGAGGGCGGAGACGGCGGCCAGGCTGAGCGGTACTTCGGGCCGCCCGAGTTTGAGCGTGAAATAGCTCGACATCGGACTGCCCAGCGAAAGCGCGAATACGCCGACGAGCAAGATTTGAAGCGCCCCGACGGTCGGAAAAAACGCGGCGCCGTACAACAGATGCACGAGCGGCTGCGCGAACGCGAATAAGGCTCCGCAGACCACGAGTGCGATGAGGACGTTGTTTCGTACGCAGCGCGCCGTGAGAGCTGCAGCCTGGTTGCGCTCCAGCGAACCGATGTGCGGCGAGGTGACGAGCGCCGTTACTTGCGTGGGTACGAGCAGGCTTTCCGCCGCCGACACCGCGACGGTATACATACCTAAGGCGGCGGGTGACGTGAGCAGCGCGACGATATACAGATCGGCACGGTAATTCAGCAGGGAGACCAGATTCACGAATCCGACCTTGACGCCGAATTTCGCAAACTCGGCGGTGCTGACGGATTCACTGCCCCCAAGGCGGCGCGCGTGGATCACGACGGCGCCTATCGCCAGGATTCCGACGAGCGTGCTCGCCGCTATCCAAACGACGATTGCGACCGCCGGCGAGCGCTGGATGAAAAAAAAGCCGCACGCCATCAATGCGAGCGTGAGCACGGTGACCGCCACGTTGACCGTCGTGGAGTAACGCACCCGTTTGACGCCTATGGCATAACCGGCCGCCAGGTTGACGCACGCGGCGGCGGGAAGCGACGCGAGCGCCGGGACGAGCGCCCACCGTTGGCCCGAGAACAGTGCGATCGGAATTAGCGCCGCGCCTCCCGCGATGACGAACAGCAGCGCCGTCGTGCACGCGGGAATCAGGATGCTTCTCGAGAGCTTTCGATTGAGCAGGAAGTAGCTCAGTGCGCTGCCCACGCCGCTGAATGCGGAAACGACGAGCCCGGCTTCCACGCCGGGCAAAGCGTAGAGACCTTTGCCGGCGGGCCCGAGCATTCTGGCGGTGAGAATGCCCAAGCCCGCCGCGCAAACGGCGTTGAGTATCCGCATGACGAACGTGTAGAGCCCGTCATACATCACCCGCGTTGCCGCCGCGGGCCGTGCGCTCATTTCGTTCAAACGGCCCGGTGAAAGACGACTTCGACTGCGGTCTTGAGTACGAGCGCCATGTCGATGAACATGGAGGCGTGCTCGACGTAAAACAGATCGAACGGCAAGATGTGCGGCACGTCGTCCGGCTGCAGATTGCGTTTGCAGTACAGTTGCGCCCACCCCGTTATGCCGGGTGCGACCACGTGGCGCTGCTCGTAATTCGAGATCGTCTTAGCGAACGACGCGGCGAACTCCACCATCTCCGGGCGCGGCCCAACGATTGACATCTCGCCGCGCAGCACGTTGAAGAGCTGCGGCAGCTCGTCCATGCTGGTACGGCGCAGTATGCTCCCCACGCGGGTAATGCGATCGTCGCCGGGCCGCGCCCAGCCGGCTCCCGCCCCGCTTCGCATGGTGCGGAACTTAAAGATGTGAAACGGGCGGCCGCCGGCGCCGATGCGTTCTTGCCGGAAGAAGATAGGCGAACCGGTCTCGACCAAGATCGCGGCGGCGGCGATCAGCATGATCGGAGAAAACACGATGAGCGCCAGAGCCGCCAGGGCCGCATCGAAAATCCTTTTGGTTAGGAGGAACCAGGTGGATTCCCGATCGTGCCAAGCTCCCGGAGTGATGGAGTCGATACCGGCATACGGCGGGTCGTCTGGGCGCCGCTCCAAATGCAAGCGCGCCCGGAGCGCCGACGTGCCGATCGCGCTGAAAACAAGCGTAAGCGCGATCGAGGGTAGCGGAACGTCCGCGACGGCGGCCAAAATAACGGCTATCGGCAGTGCCGAGAGCGCGACCCCCGCGCAGGCGTAATAGACTTCGTCACGCGCGAAGACGGCGAACGAGCGCCGGTAATATCCGCACTCCCAAAAGACGCCGACGATAACGGCCGCCGTCACTATCGCTGCGGCCAGACGGTTGTCCGCACCGTTGAGCGTAACCAGCGAAACGAAGAGCACGACGCCTGCGTCGCCTGCCATGAGCAGCGAGCGCCAGTTGCGCGCAAGGCGTTCAGGCATGCGCGCGGCACGGCGTTCGGCGGTGGATCCCACGATTGGAACGTTCGTAATCATTGTTTCACCTATGCGGACGCGCGCATTCCTATGGCGCGCCGGACGGTTTTGTAGAGCCGGTACGGTGCGCGCGTGAGCGAGTACTCGCGATACGCAATCGCGCTCGCGCCGAGATCTTTCTTGAAGCGGGCCACGCCCGGGAGCCCTTCACTGGAACCCAGGTTATACCACGACATGCCGCGCTGCGCGGCGGCGCGCAAAAGCGCGAAGTTGAGTGCGTTGCTCGGACGCAGCCGTCCGAATTCCGCAAGCATCGCCGCGCTCCAGAAAAAGAATTCTCGCGCTCCGTAAAAAACGACGCCGCCGGCGATCGGCCGCCCTTGCGCGCGCGCGAACCAGATTTCGACGTTCTCGCCGCCGTGCCGCACGAGCGCCGCGATGAGCGCCTTCGGGATGCCGGGACGCTCGAGTCCCCACCGCTTCGCCGACTCTTCCAGCAACTCGTAATAGGCATCCACTGCGCCCGCTTCGTGGGAAGGCGCGCAGACGACGCCGCGCCGCTCCGCCTGTCCCGCCATGCGGCGGAACACGCCGTCCACGCCGGAAAGCGCCGTATCGATACCGTCCCGCAGATCGACGACCGCGGTTTCGTGTTCGGCGCCGCCCAGACGAATTGTGGGCTGCGGGCCGAGCGGCCACGGTACGATCGTTGCCGCGTCGGCGAATCGTGCAATCTCCGCGATGACGTAGTTCGTGCGCACCTCGTCCGCGAGCGTGCCGTCTTGGTGAAGAAAACACGTGTACCCGCCGAGCGGAAAGGCGTGGAACTCGCGCCAGCGCAGCGCCCCGCCGTGCATCTGCATCATCGGTACGATGACGGCGCGTTCCCCATGCACGCGGACTCTGAGCGGAGCGGGCTGCATAGAGCCGTATGCCTGGCTCAGAGCCAAAGCCCACGCGGGCCTGGCGAAGAACGTGGGAGCGGGATACTTCGCATCGTACTCGAGCCACTCCGCAACGGTCATACGATCGATCATGACGTCTCCACGGCAAGTTGTGCCGGCGCATGCGCGTGCAGCGCATGCTGCCAGGCTTTGGCGATGTCGCCCACGCAGGCGCCGGGCGCGAATTGTTCTTTGATGAGCGCGCAGGCCGCGCGCTGCGGCTGCAGCATACCGCGCGTATGCGCATCGAGCATCTCGCGGACGGTCCGCTCCACATCGGCGTAGCTGTTGACCGTGTGTACGAACGGGAATTGCTGCGTCCACAGGACGTGGCGCCCGAAGGAGAGCGCCTCGAGAACCATGAGCGACAAGCCGTCGTGCGGCGTATACCGGATGAGCAAACTCACATCTTGGTAGACGTCGCGCAGGTTGTCGCGCCATCCCAAATTTACGACGTCGGCGCTCGCCGGAGCGGCGATCTCTCCGCCGCCGACGACGATGTAGCGTACCGGTTCATCTTTGAGCCGGTGCATCAGCCGCTCGAACGCAGGCCGCCCGTAGAAATCGGAGCGCGTGCGCGGAACGTACAGCATGATCGTGAACTTCTCCGGGAGCGGCAGAGAGGCCGCGCTCTCCAGACGAGGCGGAAGCGGTGCGATGCGCGGCTCGAATCCGAGCTCGCGCAGCTGTTCGGCGGTCCAAGCGACTTCCGCCAGATGCGTGGCGCTCCGGCTGGAGAGCAGAGTCCGCAAATGCGGGTTTTCGCGCAGACTCTCGATATCGGATCCCACCCAGTGAACCACGCGCGGTTTGCGCAGAAGGCGCGCCGCCAGATGGACCCAACGGTCGGTGACGGGACTGCCGATCGAATACCAGACCTCGCAGTTCATGAGCGTGAGAATGGACGTGAGAACCTCCATCCGCGAGCTGGTTCGCAGAAGCCGAGTTTCCCAGTCGGGCGCAACGGTTTGGGCGTGGTTGGCGACGTGCGCGCAAAAGAGCCCTAAACCGGAAATCGCGACGCGATGCGAGCGGTGAACGGCCGCCGCTTGCCGGCGCACGGCTTCGTCCAAGTGCCCCTCCAGGCGTCGGGCGATGTCGCGGCGCCCAAAGCTGTTTAACACGAACGTGCGCCCCTGGTGGTTGAGCGTGAGTTCTCCGTGCTCGAATGAGTCTCGAAGTTCGCGCAATCTCCGCAGCGTCGCATCGAAACCCCGTGCGGTGTGGACGTTGGGAAAGTCGTAATTCCAAATGACGTGGCGAGCGCGCGAGAGCGCCTCCAGGACGAGCATCGACGTGCCGTCGTGCTCGGGCTGGCGCAGCAATACCACGACATCGTCGATTCTGCGCGGCATGTCGTCGACGACGCCCAGAAAAACGACGTTGTCCGGGGCGTCCGCGCTGCGGCTTCCGGTGCCGACCACATCGAACGTGACGTCGGGCAGTGCACGCGCGAGGGCGTAGACGAGCGGCGCGCCGTAAAAGTCGCGGCGCGGCTCCGGCAGATACGTAAGCACGCGGAACTGTTTGGGAAACGCTTGAACCGGCGTGCCGACCGCCATGCCCGCGACCGGTACGTATTCCGCGTGAATCCCCAAATCGCGCAATTCAGCCACCAGCCACGGCGCGACGGCGAAATTCCGGAACCCTTCCTGTTTCACGATCTCGAGCTCGAAGGGATTCTCTTTCGCTTTGATGATGTCGCTGCCGGCCCAAATGACTATCACGGGCACGTTGCGTCTGCGGGCCAGCTCAATCAAGGCCGCGTCAGGGCCGGGACCGCCAAAAGATATGAGCGCGCTCGCGCGGCGCATCGCGAGCACGGCGCGCAGCGTACCCACGCGCGAATCATCGTAGGCGCGCAGCCGCCACGTGTTGGAGAATTCGTTCACCAAATTCGCCAGGAACTTTGCGTGGTAGTCCAAGCCGACGACGACTGCGTGGCGTTTCTTCACGAGCTGCTCTGCCCCGTCTGTGAAATGGCTCCCAGGAGCTGGGCCGCCGTCAACGGGCCTGCGTGCTCCCAGACGATAATGCCCTGTGCGTTTACCACAATCGTCGTGGGAATCACGCGCGCGCCGAGCAAATCGTGCGTAACGCCGCTTGTGTCAATGTACACGCGATACGGCAGATCGAACTCCTTGACGAATCGCGTGACGGCATCCGCACTTTCCTCTTGATCGATGGCCACGATGTCCACTCCATGCGCGCGCAGGTCTTTTGCCGCGGCGGCGAATCCGGGAGTTTCCTCACGGCAAGGCGTGCACCACGTCGCGAAAATGTTGATCACCGTCGGACGCTGCGCGGGAGTAAACGTGTAGGAGTCGCCATAAAGTGAAGAAACGGCGATCGGAAGCAAGCGATCCCCTGTATGCAGCACGTGGTGATGGAAATGCTGCTCCACGCGCGCGGCGCCCAGAATAAACGCGGCCAAAACGGCGCCGGCCAGCCACCAGCGCGCACGTGCGGTGCTCATGCACTGGTCATAACACTAAGTACTGCCGCTTGCCGTGACCCGAGGGAGCAAACACGGTTGGGGCTCTTGCACTAACGGTAGACGACGATGACGACCTTTTGCTCAATGCACCGGGACGATACCCTCTGACCAGTACCCGGCCTGCTCGCGTAGGATAAGCGAAAACGAGTGAAAGTGGTGAATTCCGTGGTTCGACAACTCCATCGCTTCGTCGCGCTGACCGCCATGGCGGCCGTTTTGGCCGGCCTCGCGGGCGTCAACGCGCTGGCGGCAGCTCCGGCTCCGGGCACGGTCATCCATCCCGGCGATCAACTGAGCGTCCAGGTCTATGGTGACCAATCCCTCACGCAGAACGTGACCGTCCTGAACGACGGTACAATCGCGTATCCGCTCGTCGGCCAGGTGCCGGTCGCCGGCAAGACGCCGGAGCAGGCCGCCGCCGCGCTGCGCGAGCGCCTCCTCAAATATGTACGGCATCCCGTCGTCACCGTCGCCATTTCGCAGTTGGCGCAGCCGAACATCATGGTGCTCGGCGACGTGAAGAATCCGGGCAAGTATCAGCTTCGTTCCGATGCGCGCCTCTCGGATGCGATCGCGGCCGCAGGCGGCTTGAGCGACCAGAACGGCAACTATCCCGAAGCCCGCGTCTCGGATCCCTCCGGCCACGTCACGCAGGTCAATCTGCAGAAACTGCTGCGCGGCGGCGACGTTCAAATGGACGAACGTCTTGGTGAAGGCGACGTCGTGTACGTCCCGGGACCGATTCAGTTCTACGTCAATGTCACCGGCGCCGTCGACCATCCGGGTCCGATTCAGGTGAATCAAGGCGACGGACTCGCCGTCGCGATTGCCAAGGCCGGAAACAGCGTGAACGCGCAGTCGGATCTCAACCACGTCCGCCTGATCCGCACCGGGCCCGACGGCAAAGAACAAACGCAGGAAATCGACCTGTACCAAGCGCTTCAGAGTAACAATCAGGCAGCGAACGTCGCGCTCGAAAAAGGCGACACCATCTTCGTGCCGCAGGCTAAACAAAAGCATACCGACAGCTTCATCAGCGGATTGCTGTACGTGCTCTCCCGCTTCATCCCGTAAACGGAGGAAGAACACATCTCATGTATTCGCTGCCAGCTGGGCAACCAGTAGCCGCAACCAC
>DASSZL010000064.1:0-11451 GCA_035713505.1 Vulcanimicrobiaceae bacterium
ACCGAGGACATCGTCAAACGTTTCGAGTCGTACGGCTGGCACGTCCAATTCGTCGACATCGATCACGGCAACGACGTCGAAACCCTCGACCGCGCCGTCAGCGAGGCGAAAAGCGTCACGGACAAACCCTCGTTCATCGCGGTGCGCACGCACATCGGCTACGGATCGCCCAAGCAAGATTCGTTCAAATCGCACGGGGAGCCGCTCGGGCCCGACGACGTGAAGGCGACCAAGGAAAATCTCGGCTGGCCGCTGGAGCCGGACTTCTACGTCCCCAAGGACGTGCTCGACTTCTACCGCGGCGTTGGTGAACGCGGCGTGCAGCTGCAGACGCAGTGGGAGCGCGCGTACCAGGAATGGAAACGCGATAACGGCGCGCTCGCCGCGCAGTTCGAACGCGCGCTTGCCAAGGGCGTTCCGGCAAATATTCCGTGGCCGGCCCTCACCAAAGAAAATGGGGACAATCTGGCGACCCGCGAGGCGGGCGGCATGGTAATGAACGCGATCGCGGCGGCCGTTCCGGAACTGGTCGGCGGTTCGGCGGATTTGGATCCCTCGACGAAGACGTACCTGAAAGACCAGGGCGACTTCCAACCGGACAATTACGGCGGCCGCAACATCCACTACGGCGTGCGCGAGCACGCGATGGCGGCAGTCAACAACGGCCTGGCGCTGCACGGCGGCCTGCTGCCGTTCGGTGCGACCTTCCTGAACTTTTTGGATTACATGAAGGGCGCGGTGCGCCTGGCGTGCATCAACAAGGTGCGCTGCTATTACGTGCTCACGCACGATACGGTATTTCTGGGCGAAGACGGTCCGACGCACCAGCCCGTCGAGCATCTGGCCCACATGCGCGCGACGCCGAACCTGATGGTCGTGCGTCCCGCCGATTCGCTGGAGACGCTGGAGGCATGGAAATGCATGATCGAGGCGCAGGATGGGCCGTGGGCGCTCATCCTCTCCAGACAAAAACTGCCGTACCTGGGCGATCGCAAAGCCGAGGTCGCCCGCGGAGCGTACATCTTGGTGGATACCGACCGCACCCCGGATTTGATTCTGATTGCGACCGGTTCGGAGGTTTCGCTCGCGGTGCAAACCGCCGCATTACTAAAGGGAAAAGGCATGGAGACGCGCGTGGTGTCGATGCCGTGCTGGGAGCTCTTCGAGAAGCAGGACCAGTCGTATCGCGATCAGGTGCTCCCGCCGGACGTCACCGCGCGGATGTCCATTGAAGCGGCCGCGACGTTCGGCTGGGAACGCTGGGTCGGAACACGCGGATACTGCTACGGTATCGATCATTTCGGCACGTCGGCGCCCGCGAGCGCCATCGCCAAGGAGTACGGGTTTACGCCCGAACACATCGCGCAAGTCGCGCAACAGCATTTCGCAACGGTTCGTCGATAGGGGGAATTCATGGCTAACCAACTCCAGCAATTACTCGATGCAGGACAGAGCGTGTGGCTCGATAATCTGCGCCGCGGCATGTTCACTTCGGGCGAACTGCAGGCGCTGATAGACAAAGGCCTGCGCGGCATGACCTCCAACCCGACGATCTTTGAAAAGGCGATCGGCGCGGGGAACGATTACGACGAACAGCTGAAATCGCTCCTGGGCAAGCAGCATGACGCCAGCGCCCTGTTCTGGGACCTCGCGGTCCAGGACATCCAGAGTGCGTGCGACCTGTTCCGCCCCGTGTTCGAGGGTTGCGGCGGCAACGACGGTTTCGTGAGCTTGGAAGTCTCGCCGCTGCTCGCGCACGACACGCAAGGCACGATTGACATGGCCAAGGACCTGTGGAAGCGCGTCAACCGCCCGAACCTGATGGTGAAGATTCCCGGCACCAACGAAGGCGTTCCCGCCATCGAAGAATGTATCGCGGAAGGCATCAACATCAACGTGACGCTCATCTTCGCGATCGAGATGTACGAGAAGACGACGCAGGCGTTCATCCGCGGGCTGCGGCGCCGTGTCGACAAGGGGCTGCCGGTCGAGAAGATCCGTTCCGTCAACAGCGTGTTCGTCAGCCGCATCGACACCGCCGTCGACAAGCTGCTGCAAGCGCGCATCGACAAGGGCGAAAAGCAGCTCGAGAACCTGCTCGGCAAAGCCGGGGTCGCGAATCTGAAACTGACGTATCAGAAGTTCTTGGAACTCTTCGGAACGGACGAGTGGAAGACGATCGCCGCGAAGGGCGGCAGCGTGCAGCGCCCGCTGTGGGCTTCCACATCGACCAAGAATCCGCAGTACTTCGACCTGATGTACATCGAACCGGTCGTCGGACGCGACACCGTGAACACGATGCCGCCGCAAACGCTGGATGCGCTGCTCGATCACGGTACGGTCAAAGCCGATACCGTACTGCAGGATCTCGACGAAGCGCGTTCGACCATGAAGCAGCTCGCAGACGCGAATATCTCACTCTTCGAAGTCACCCACCAGCTGCAGGTTGAAGGCGTCAGCCTTTTCAGCGATTCGTTCGCCGCGCTGCTGGGCGCCATCGTCTACAAACAGAAACAGCTGAGTTCGGGAGCCGAGCGCGTCTCGCTGTCGCTCGGGTCGTACTCCTCAAAGTACGACGCCGCGCTCGATGACCTCACGCAGCGCGATTTCCTCAAAAAACTTTGGGCGAAGGACGCCTCGCTCTGGTCGGCTGATTCGCAGCACGTAGACATTATAAAGAAATCGCTGGGCTGGCTCGACATTCCACAGCATCTGCTCGAGGAAGTTGCCAATCTGCAGAAGTTCGCCAAGGAAGTCGCGGCGGAGTTCTCGCACGTCGTCGTGCTGGGCATGGGCGGCAGTTCGCTCGCGCCGGACATCTTGCGCGAGACGCTCGGCAAGATCGACGGCTATCCCGAACTGCACGTGCTCGATTCGACCGACCCGCAGCAGATTCGCACGCTCGAAGCGGCGATCGAACTCGACCGCACGCTCTTCATCGTGGCGAGCAAGAGCGGTACGACGACCGAACCGGACGCCTTCTACCGGTACTTCTGCGATCGCGTGAGCAAGACGGTCGGGGCGCAGAAATGCGGACGCCACTTCATCGCGATCACGGATCCGGAAACGCAGCTCGAAGCGGAAGCCAAGGCTCAAGGTTTCCGCGCGTGCTTCCTCAACGATCCGAACATCGGCGGACGCTATTCCGCGCTCTCGTTCTTCGGCATGGTTCCGGCCGCGCTGGCGGGTTATAACGTCAACCTGCTGCTCGACCGCGGTTTGGGCGCCATGCACGCGAATGACAAGACGGTCGCAGTGAAAAACGCGCCGGGCGCAAAATTCGGAGCCGCCATCGGCGCTCTCGCTCGCGAGGGCCGCAACAAACTCACGATCGTCACGCATCCCTCGATTCGCGCCTTCGGCGCGTGGGCGGAGCAGCTCATCGCCGAATCGACCGGCAAGATGGGGCGCGGCATTCTTCCGGTGGAGGGCGAACCGCTGGGCGATCCGCAGCAATACGGAAACGATCGCGTGTTCGTGTACGCCGGCGCGAATCTGCCCAACCCGCACAACGGCACCGACGGCAAGCTGCGCGCGCTCGAAGGCGCGGGTCACCCGGTCATTCGTCTGGCGATGAACGACGCGTACGACGTGGGCGAGCAGTTCTATCTCTGGGAAATCGCGACGGCCGCCGCCGGCAGCCTCATCGAGATCGACGCATTCGATCAGCCGAACGTTCAGGAATCGAAGGACAACACCAAGGCGCTGCTCGCGCAATACGCCACCAAAGGCAGTTTCGATCAACCGGCGCCCGGCGTAACGTCCGACGCGTTCGATATCGTCTTCCTATCCGGCAGCAAATCCATCAAAGCTGCGGATACGGCTGCGGCGCTGGGTGCGCTGTTCAACGAAGTCAAACCCGGCGACTACGTCGCATTCTGCGCGTACATCGAGCGTAACGTCAAGCATACGCAGACGCTTGACGATATGCGTCTGAAGGTGCGCGACGCACGCAAGTGCGCGACGACGCTGGGCTTCGGCCCGCGCTTCCTGCACTCGACGGGTCAGGAACATAAAGGCGGCCCCGATACGGGCGTCTTCGTGCAGATCGTCGCGGACTCGCCGTTCGATCTGCCGATTCCCGGCATGAACGTCGGCTTCCGCACGCTGATCGCAGCGCAGGCGCTCGGCGACTTTCAGTCGCTCGATAAGCGCAGCCGCCGCGGTGTCCGCGTGCACGTCAAAGGCGATCTCGCAAAGGGCCTGAGCGCGCTGACTTCCGCCATCGACGACGCACTCACGGCGAAGGCGTAGGAGCACGCATGCAGTTAGGAATGGTCGGTCTGGGACGCATGGGCGCGAACATGACCGAGCGCTTGTTGAAGGGCGGTCATGGCGTGGTCGCCTTCGATCGCAGCGCGGACGCAGTCGCGCGCGCGGCGTCGATCGGCGCGGCTGCCGCGAGCAGCCTCTCCGATCTCGTTTCCAAGCTCGAAGGCAAGCCGAAAGTCGTCTGGATTATGGTTCCCTCGGGCAAACCGACGGACGACACGATAGACGAACTCGCCGGCCTGCTCGGGGCGGACGACGTGATCGTCGACGGCGGCAACACGAATTGGAAGGAGGGCTTGGCTGCGTACGAACGCTGCAAAGCCAAAGCCGTGGAACTCGTCGACGCGGGCACGAGCGGCGGCGTGTGGGGCCTGCGGGAAGGCTACTGTCTGATGGTCGGCGGCAACGATGCGGCGGTAAAGGCGTGCGAACCGGCGTTTCTGACGCTCGCGCCGCAAGACGGATACGCGCACGTAGGCCCGCCGGGCGCCGGGCATTTCTCCAAAATGGTGCACAACGGCATCGAGTACGGCATGCTCCAGGCGTACGGCGAAGGTTTTGAAATCTTGCGCACCTCGCCGTTCAAATACGATCTGCATCAACTCGCTTCGATTTGGCGCTACGGCAGCGTCATCCGCTCGTGGCTGCTGGATCTCGCCGTGCTGGCGTTCGAAGAAGATCCCGATCTCGAAAAGATCCGCGGCTGGGTGGACGACACCGGAGAGGGGCGATGGACGGTACAAGCGGCCATCGATCAGAACGTTCCGGCTCCCGTCATCACGCTCTCCCTGTTCTCGCGATTCGTATCGCGGCAGGATGAATCGTACAGCGCGAAAGTCATCGCGGCGCTGCGCAATCAATTCGGCGGCCACGCCGTGAAGGCGGAATAGAACGCCCATGACGACGACTTCCGCACAAACCGGAAACGGGGTCGCGCAAATTTCGGTGAACCCGCTGCGCGCGGGCATCGAGAGCAGCCGCATTACCGAACCGTGCACGATCGTGTTCTTCGGCGCGAGCGGCGATTTGTTCAAGCGCATGCTGATGCCGGCCATCTACAATCTGCGCTTGAACGATATTCTTCCCGCGAATTTCGGCCTGGTCGGTTTCGCGCGCAGCGCCTACACCGACGAGCAGTTCCGCGAGTACTGCAAGCAGTGCGTGAACGAGTTTTCGCGATCCGGGCCGGTGAAGGAATCGCTCTGGAACGATCTCGCGCAGCGCATCAGTTACATCGCGGCCAATTTCGACGACACCGCGCACTTCGAGGCGCTGGCCAAGCGGCTGGACGAGTACGAGCAGCAGTACGGCGTCGGGCGCAACCGCCTGTATTATCTGGCGACGCCGCCCTCGGTTTTCCCGAAAATCATCGCGCAGCTCAAGCGCGCGAAGCTCGATCCGGATCACAATTCCAAAGGCTGGAGCCGGATTATCGTCGAGAAGCCGTTCGGCACCGACCTGGCCTCCGCAAAGGCCCTGCAATGCGAAGTCGAAAAAGTCTTCAACGAAAATCAGGTGTACCGCATCGATCACTACCTGGGCAAGGAAACTGTCCAGGACATCATGGCGCTGCGCTTCGCCAATACGATCTTCGAACCGATCTGGACGCGCAACTACGTGCAGTCGGTGCAGATCACGGCGGCCGAGACGCTCGGCGTCGAAAACCGGGGCGGCTACTACGACAACGCCGGCGCGCTGCGCGACATGATCCAAAACCACGTAATGAATCTGCTGGCGCTGGTCGCGATGGAGCCGCCGGCGAGCTCGGATGCCGATGCGATCCGCAACGAGAAATACAAAGTTTTCTCGGCCATCGCGCCGCCCTCGCCCGAAGAAGTTTTTCAAATGAGCGTGCGCGGCCAGTACGACGCGGGCACCGTCGGCGGCCAAACGGTTCCGGCATACCGCAACGAGCCTGACGTGCGCCCCGATTCCAACACCGAAACGTACGCGGCGATGCGCTTGTACATCAACAACTGGCGCTGGGCGGGCGTGCCGTTCTATCTGCGCAGCGGCAAACGCCTCGCGCGAAAAGTCTCGGAGATCGCGATAACCTTCAGCGCGATTCCGCATCGCCTCTTCGGCGAGAAGAGCGACACCATCGAGCAGAATGTGCTCGTCATCAAGATCCAGCCGGACGAAGGCATTTCCATGCGTTTCAATGCGAAAGTTCCGGGACAGAAGAATCATATCCGCAGCGTTACCATGGATTTCAACTACGGAACCGGTTTCGGCGTGCAGTCCGCTCCGGCGTATGAACGGCTCATCGCCGACGCAATGCGCGGCGATGCGACGCTATTCACGCGCTGGGACGCGGTAGAGCGCGCTTGGGAGATCGTCATGCCCGTTCTCGAAGTGTGGCAATCGATCAAAGACCGTAATTTTCCGAACTATCCCGCAGGCGGCGACGGCCCGCAGGCGGCGCATACGCTCAATCCCGCTTGGCGTCCGCTGTGAGCACGCCCAACGTCGAGGCGCTGCTCGGCGCGCTCGATCACGAACGCCGCGATCGCGGCGGCATCTGCACGACCTCGCTGAACGTGATCGCGTTTGTCGAAGACGACGACGACCTGCTCAAGTGGATGTCGGAAAGCACCGATGCGTTCGCGGAAGCGCACGGATTCCGGATTCTGCTTCTGGACGGCTCGCGCGGACCGCAGGTGTACTCCGTGCGCACGCAGTGCAAGGAAATGGGCGATACGATGCTCACGAGCCGGGAACAAATACAGGTCGGCGTCCAAGACATCGGCGCGGCGGAGCTGCGGTCCATCACGCACGATCTTCTTGCTCCGAACGTGCGCAACGTGCTGCTTTGGGCCGGCAAGCATCTGGCCGACGACCGCTTAAACGCGCTTTCCGGACTCGCCGAACGCATCGTGCTCTTCAGCTCTTCGGGGATTCCGGCCGTGGAGTCGCTCCGGGAACTGGTGCGGTTGGAAGACACGCCGCTGGTCTCACGCCTGTGCGATCTTGCATATATGCGGCTTCTCGCGTGGCAGGATTTAACGGCGCAGTTTTTCGACGAGCCGGAACTGGCGGCCGAACTGCCGACGATATCCCGCGTCGACATCACGAGCGGCTCGGAGCCCGAAGCGTATTACTTGGCGGCCTGGCTGGCCGGACGCCTGGGGTGGGAACCCTGCGGCGACATGGTCTTCGCCGGTCCGCAAGGCTGTACGATTCACGCCGCCTTCCACAAAGAAGGGCGGCCCAGGCGCGTGCGCGGCATAACGCTGCAGTCCGCCTCCTGTACGTTCGGCATCGCCGTATCTCCCGACGCCGAGGATCTCATCTGCTTGACGGTGAGCGGAAAGAAGAATCGCCCGCTGCGCTGTGTGCCCCTCCATGACGTCGACATCGTATCCCTGGTCGAACGCGCGATCTTCTCGCCCGAGGACGGCGGCGTCTATCTGCAAACCCTCGGCGTCCTGCGCCGCCTTTTGGAATGGCAAACATGATCGAGCGCAATCTCGGGGACCTTCAGATTTTCGAGAAAGCGGACGACGTGGCGGCGGCACTGGCCGACGCGTTCGTCGACGATGCCGCGGAGGCGATTGCGCAGCGAGGCGCGTTCTTCGTCGCGCTCGCCGGCGGGAGCACGCCCAAGAACGCGTATCACCTGCTCGCGCAAGAGCCGCGCGGCACCCGCGTCGATTGGAATCACGTCTTCGTGTATTTCGGAGACGAGCGCTGCGTGCCGCCGGATAGCGCCGATTCGAATTTCAAAATGGCTTCGGATGCGTTCCTGAGCAGCGTTCCGCTTGCGCTCGACCACGTGCACCGCATGCGCGGCGAGGACGACCCGCTGCAGGCCGCGCGCGACTATGCCGAATTGCTCATTCAAACGATGGGCGACTTGCCGCGCTTCGATCTCGTCATGCTGGGAATGGGACCCGACGGCCACACGGCCTCATTGTTTCCGGGAACCGACCCGCTCGCCGAAAGCGATCGTTTGGTTCGCGCACCCTTCGTCGAGAAGTTTTCCGCGTATCGCATCACCGTCACGCCGCTGGTGATCAACAACGCCCGACACGTCGTCATCGCAACCGAAGGCCTGCAGAAGGCGCCGGCGCTCTACGCCGTGCGTGAAGGTCCGCTCGATCCGCTGGTGCATCCGATTCAGATCGTCGAGCCCTCGAGTGGGCGGTTGACCTGGCTCGTCGACCGCGCCGCGGCCGCCGAACTGCCCGGAGAATAGGTGCGGCGCGCCTCCTTCGCCCAAGCGGCCATCGGGCAGGGCGCCTCGGTCCTCAACCGCGTCTTCGAGCGTTACCTGGTTCCCATCACGTTCAGTTCGGAACAGCTGCACCTGCACATGACCTACAACGACGTCGACGCCGCCGCCTCGCCAATCTGGTACGACGACGGCGGAAACGTTCTCGCGGCGGCGCTGCTCGCGATTCGCGGAAAACGTGGATGGATCGGCGGATTCGGCGTGGCGCCCGAGCATCGCGGCCGCGGCGTCGCGGCCGAATTGCTCCGCAGCATCGAGACGACGGCTCGCGAGCGCGGCGTGACGTCGACTCAGCTGGAAGTGCTCGCCGGCAATCTGCCGGCGTTCAACGCGTACCGCGATGCGGGTTTTGAAGTCACTCGCACGCTGCGATCGTTCGAGCGGCTCATAGAAGCCTCGAGCAAGCCGCCCGACTTTGTGACCGCCGCACCGGAAGCGTTTGTCGATCTGCCCGACGCCGCACCGCCATGCTGGCAGCGCGAACGCCGCACGCTCAGAGGCGGAGCGGTCTCGACGGCAATCGCCGACGATCATGGGAACTATGCCCTCTTCCGCTATAACGCGCAAGCCGCGCAAGTGCTGAAAATCGCGGCGCACGACGCGCAGCGGCTCGACGATCTGGCTCACGCAATCGCTGCGGGCCGCGCTTTTCAAAGCGTCATGCTGCTCAACGAGCCGGATGAGAGTCCCCTGGCCGGATATGCACTAGCGGCCCACTGGAGTGAGCCGTTCGTGCAGTATGAAATGCTGTTGCGGTTATGAACCGCTACTGCGGACGAAGCGGCCGCGTGTTCCACCGCTCCAGCGCGCGGGTGTAGAGAACCGCGCTGCGTTCCTGCAATTTCTGCTCGGAAAGCTTGGAGAGGCGCACGCGCGAGGTGATCGATGGTTTGTTCTTCATGGTTTGAGCGCTCCTTCTCCTACAGTTGTTACGTTAACGTTATTTGACGTGAGGATAGTTCCGGTCGCGCGTGCGAGATCCACAACCGCCTTATTGAGATCCGTCTGAGCCTGCAATTCCCGACCACGGTTATCAGCCAGTTCGATTTCACGCTGCAGCACGAGAAACGTGGTCGATGCGCCCGCGTGGAAACGCCGCTGTTCGCTGGCCAACACCTGCTCCGACGCTTCCCTTGCCGCGCGAGCCGCCAAAAGGCGCGCTTGCGCGCTCTGGTAGGCTTGCAGCGCGTTGCGAACGTCCATGGTGATGCGTTGAATCGTCGACGCTTCTTGCACGGCCACGCTGCGTTCTTGCTCCTGCGCGGCCGCCAGATCCGCTTTCGCCGTGCGGTTGCCAATCGGAAACGTCACTTGAATGCCGGCGGCGTACACGGGGAATTTATTGGACAACAGGTTCTTGATCGACTGATCGAGCCCGCCTTGCAGATAGGCGGGCACCGGCGTACTGGTATTCGGAAGCGCGGGAATCTGCTGCGCCGGAGGCAGCGTGCTGTTCACCGCGGCGATGAGCTGATTGATCGCGACGAACTGCGCGATGCTGCTCTGCAGAAACGGGCTATTTGCGGTGGGTACGGCGGTTCCGGCGAATCCGTTGCTCGTATAGCCGAGATTCAGATTGACTTGCGGTTTCGTCTGGTTTTCCGCGTATGCGAGATTCACGTCGGCGGTCGAGCGCAGGCTGCGAATCTGCGCGATCTCGGGCCGGTTGGCAAGCGCCTGCGTCACGAGATTTCCGAGCGAGGGCTGCTGCGGAAGCTGCAGCGCCGGTGTCGTGGGCACGAGATTCGCGCTCCAGAGCGCGTCGTTCGGGTCGGCGACCAGCTCCGACTTGAGTTCGTTCTGCAGAAGCGCGACGTTCTGCAGCGCCGAGAAGACGTTCTCCTGGAACACGGCGATCTGCGCATTGGTTTGCACGACGTCGATCGGCGCGCTGACGCCTTGCCGGGCCAGCCGGACGTTGCTGTGCTGCTGCGTAATCGTGTCCTTGAGCGCCTGTTCCTGAATGGCGACGTTGCGCCACGCCGCCACGAGATCCCAGTACGTTTTTTGTACCCGCGAAATGGTGGCGGAGGCGGCCGCCAGGGTCTGAGCATCGGACGCCTGCGCGTTAATCTGCGCGAGCTGCAGCGCTCGGGTCGTCGCGTTGACCGCACGGTTCTTGCCCAGCGGCTGCGAAAAGTTCACCGAAAAAATGGTGGGGTACGTTGGATTGAACGTATTGATCTGCGTATTGTCGTATGTCTGCTTGCCCGAGGCGGTGACGCTGTACTGCTGTCCGCCGGGTAAGATGCCTTGCACGCCCGTGGCCACCGAACTGTTGCGCTGCACGATGGGCGCGAAGTTCGGTCCTGCGAAAAATTCGTTTTGCGGCGCTTGCGTCACGTACTGATACTGCGGTTCCACCATGAATCGCACGTCGTAGGCGCCCTTCGCGGCTTGTATTTGGTACGACGCGATGCGCCTGTTCGCTTGCGCAACCGCGAGATCGGGATTGCGTGAGAGCGCCATGCCGATGGCGTTCTCCAGCGTGATCCCGACGAACGGCTGCTGCGTGACGCCGACGACGCTCGGCGGCGGCGGAGAAACGTTTGGCGCGGCATAGCCCGGCGCGACGGCCGGAACCGCCGGCAACTGCGGCGCCGGCGCCGGTGAGGGGACGCTCGCGGCGGCGGCAAGCAGAACGGTGGCAAAAAGATTCACGATAACTCCTATTCAGCGTTCACTGCGACGCCGGCGCGAGGACGGTGCATCAGCAGCACGAGCGGCGCGAGCAGCAGCGTGATGAGCGCGGTCAGACGCGAGGTATCCGCATACGAGAGAATGTAGGCTTGTTGCGTAACCAAATTGGCGAGATTGGCCAGGGCGCTCGTCGAGTGCTCGCCTCCGTGCGCTTGCAGGTACTGATGAACCGCCTGCGCGTGCAGCGTGACGTCCGCGCCGAGCGCCGCCTGATGATGGGTAACGCCGCGCACCAGCACCGTGAC
>DASSZL010000065.1:0-4914 GCA_035713505.1 Vulcanimicrobiaceae bacterium
GCCGGCGCCGCAAAAAGCGAGCGTCGACGCAAGCGCAAGACTCGCTATTCGGCCGCGCGAAGCGTCATCCAGAACGCGGGGGACTGCGTCATCCATTGCGGGACGCGGCCTTTGCGGATGGCAAGCCGTTCGACCGCATCGCGGCCCATGATGCTCGTCGCCACACGGGTCACGACGCTGTGCGCTTTCGCGTCGTCGATACCGCGCGCCACGAGAAAACCCGCGTAGCCCGTGAGGGCCGTGTAGCCGAGCGCACAAAGGAAAATCGCCGCAAGCACAAGTCGCATGACGGGACAACGTTTCGACGCCGGGGCCTGTTACCGCTCTACAGCTCCCAGAAATCCGCCCGATTGCATTCGTCGCGCCGAATTTGCCGTTGACCCTCGTCCGGAAGCCGCCGCCGCCGCATATATTCGAATATACGGTCGCGTTTGATTTCGTAGTGCTGGGGCGCCGCCGCCGGATACCGGAAGACGTAGAGCCGGCCGTCCTCATCGAACTCCGGGAGCGCCGCTGGTACGGGCGCCGGCTGCGGCGGGTTTTCGCGAGCAACATGGAGGCGGAACGGCCGGGTCCAGGCCACCGAGCCGCGCAGGACGTTCACCTCGCCGAAGAGTTTCATAGCTGCCCCTTACCAATATACCCATTCTTCGGCCGTATAGGGGTAGAGCAAGCGTCTGCGGCATGACCGCCGCGTCATCCAGCGAACGTCGATTCATGTCGCTTTCACTCGCCATGCTTCTTGCCGAGAGCGCGCGCAAGTACCCGGATCGCATCGCCGCAGTCCTGGGTGAAGAGCGCATCACCTTTTGCCGCCTCTGGGAAGAAACACTCGGCTTTGCCGGCGTCTTGCGCGATGAATACGGCGTGCGCGCGGGCGACACCGTCGCGCTCCTGATGCCCAACGTCATGGACTTTCCGCGCGCGTACTATGCGGTGCTCGCGCTCGGCGCGGTGGTCGTTCCGGTGCATGCGCTGCTGACACCCGAAGAGATCGAGTACGTGCTGCGCGATTCCGGCGCCAAACTGCTGATCACGCACCCGATGCTTGCGGCGGGTGCGCAAGGCGCGCAGCGCGCGGATATTCCCGCCACGCATGTCACGGTGGGGACGCCTCTCAATGGTATTTCGATACCGCAGGATGCCAATGCCGACGCGGTCATTCTTTATACCAGCGGTACGACGGGCAAACCGAAAGGCGCGGTGCTCACGCATCTGAACATGGTGATGAACGCCACCGTGTCCGCGTTCGATCTGTTCGAAGCGCGCGAGGACGACGTGCTGCTCTGCGCGCTGCCGCTCTTTCATTCGTTCGGGCAGACGTGCGTCATGAACGCCGGTTTCCGCGCGGGCTGCACGATCGTGCTGCTTCCGCGCTTCGACGGCAAAGCCGCGCTGGATCTCATGGTGCGTGAAAACGTCACGTGTTTCGCCGGCGTGCCGACGATGTACATCGCGCTGCTGGAAGCGGCGAAAACCGATTCGCGCCGCCCGCCGCTGCGCCGTTTGAATTCGGGCGGCGCCGCGCTTCCGGTCGCGGTTCTCGAGCGGGTGCAAGAAACGTTCGGCGTCGTCGTCGAGGAAGGGTACGGCCTGTCCGAAACCTCGCCGGTCGCGACCTTCAATCAACGCGCGATTGGCGTCAAGCCCGGAACGGTCGGCACGCCGATCTGGGGCGTGGACGTCGCCATAGCGAAAGCCGACGTGGAAGACCGCATCGAACTCGTGCCGACGGGAGAGCGCGGCGAGATCGTCATCCGCGGGCACTGCGTGTTTTCTCGCTACTTGAACAAGCCCGAAGCGACCGCCGCCGCAAAAGTCGAGGGCTGGTTTCGCAGCGGCGACATCGGCGCGATCGACGAAGACGGCTTCGTCACGATTCTCGATCGTAAAAAGGATTTGATCTTGCGCGGCGGATTCAACGTCTATCCGCGCGAGGTCGAGGAAGTGCTGGTGCGTCATCCCGCGGTCGCGCAAGCCGCCGTCATCGGCGTCCCGCACGAACTGCACGGCGAAGAAGTCTGCGCGATGATTGTGCTCGCCGAAAATGCGCAAGGCGTGCAGGCCGAAGAGATCATCGTCTGGGCGCGAGAGAACATGGCCAAACACAAGTATCCGCGCGTCGTGGAATTCGTCGAGTCGTTTGCGCTGGGGCCCAGCGGCAAGGTGCTCAAGCGCGAACTCGCCGCGCAGCGTCGCGCCCGCTCTTCATAACTTCTTCCCCGCGGTTTTCCGGGGCCGCCGTACAGTGCCCTCATGCGGAATTTCGTTGGGATCACGCTGACGGTAACCTTGACGGTCTTGGCCGTCGCCGCGTGTGCGTGGCTTGCGATCAAAGCATCGGCGGTGATTGTGCTGCTGCTCGTGGCCGCAATTGCCGCCAGTGCAATGGCGCCGCTCGGTGAGCGCATCTCCCGCCTGGTTCTCTTCGGCGGCAAGCGCCTGCCGGCGGCGCTTGGACTCTCCATCGCATATCTCGCGGTCGCCGCGGCTGGCGCGGCCATCGTTTCGTTTTACGTCTACGAGATGAGCGACGACGTTCGCCGTCTGGTCGAGCGAGCGCCGTTCTTCTATAATAACGCGCTTACTACGCTCGATGCGCTCAAGCAGCATTATCCCTGGCTTCCCGACCCCCGAGCCGTGTTGGCGGATTTACGCAGCGAGTCCGGCTTGAGCGCGGACCTCACGCGCCGCTTCATGGGATTCACGCTGGGCGCGGCGGGACTTGCGGCCGCGTTCGTAACCACGCTGGTGCTCTCGTTCTACATGGTGCTCGAAGCGCCGCACATGCATGCAGCGCTGCTGCGCCTGCTTCCGCCCAGGCATCGCGCCGAGGTGGGACGCCGGCTCACGTTCGTAGGCGCGCGGTTCGGCGCGTGGGTGCGCGGTCAGATGCTGGTGGCGCTCATCATGGGCAGTACGACGACGCTGGCGATGTACGTGATCGGCATGCCGTATCCGTTTTTCATCGGCGGCATCGTTGCGGTGACGGATCTCGTACCGCTCCTGGGCGGAACGCTGGGCGCGGTTCCCGCACTGGCAATCGCGCTGTTTCAACCCCGCTGGCAGCTCGCGGCGGTCGTCATCTTCTTTCTCGTGCTGCAGCAGTTCGAGAACAACGTGCTGCTGCCGCGCGTCATGAGTAAGGCCGTGCGCATCTCACCGCTGGTCACAATCGTCGCGCTGCTGGTCGGCGGATCGGTGTACGGCATTGCCGGCGCATTCGTCGCCGTTCCCCTGGCCGCGGCGCTCCAGGTCTTCGCGCCGTTCGCACTGCGATTGGCGCGCGGACAATATCGCGAATTGGATGCCGCATAAGCAGCCGCGCGGCGGTCTTTCACAGGCGGAAGCGCGCGCGCGTTTGGAACGCGACGGTCCCAATGCGCTGCCTTCGGCGCGGCGCCGCGCCTTCGCCGAAATACTGCTTGCTACCGCGCGCGAACCGATGCTGCTGCTGCTCATCGTCGCGGGCGCCGTCTACGCGGTGCTCGGCGATCCGCTGGACGCAATCGCGCTCGGCGCAGCAATTTTCGTCATCATTGCGCTCACCATTGCGCAAGAAGTTCGCTCGGAGCGCACGCTGGAGGCGCTTGCCGATCTCTCCTCGCCTCGCGCGCTCGTGATCCGGGACGGCGAAACGCACCGCATTGCGGGAACCGCGCTCGTCGTTGGCGACGTCGTGCTGCTTGCGGAGGGCGACCGCGTTCCCGCCGACGGCACGCTGATAGAATCGAGCATGCTGCGCGTGGACGAATCGCTGCTCACCGGCGAGTCCGCGCCGGTTTCGATCGACGATGATACGCCGCGCGTGTTCGCCGGAACACTCGTCGTAGCGGGCAGCGGCGTGGTGCAGGTAACGGCAACCGGCGTGCAGACCCAGATGGGCCGTATCGGCAAGTCGCTGCAGACCCTGCAGCCGGGCACGACGGCGCTGCAGCGCAAGACGCATTCCATGGTGCTCAAACTCGCCGTCGAAGGCCTGCTGCTTTCTCTTGCCACCGTGCTGATTTTCGGCTTGCTGCACAAGCAGTGGCTGGAAGGCGTGCTCGTGGGCGTGAGCGCCGCAATCTCGCTGCTGCCCGAAGAAATCCCCGTGGTGCTGATGATTTTTTTCGCAATCGGCGCGTGGAGAATCGCCAAGGTGAACGTGTTGACGCGCCGCCTTCCGGCGATCGAAGCGCTGGGCTCGGCGAGCATTCTTTGCGTCGACAAGACGGGAACGCTGACGCTCAATCGCATGCATGTTGCGCGCGTGGTTGCCGGGCAGTCCGCATCGGAACAAACGGTTTTGGATTACGGCGTGCTCTCGAGCAGCCCGGAAGCGTTCGACCCGATGGAACGCGCGCTGCACGAGGCGGCAATCGGCGGAATGAACGGCGCGCTCGAACGCCTGCATCTGCAGCCGCAGGCGCTGCGCGAGTATCCGCTCTCGCGCGAAGTGCTTGCCGTCTCGCGCGCCTGGCGCGGCGCGGGCGGCGAGGTCCTGGTCGCGACCAAAGGTGCGCCCGAGGCGGTGCTCGCGATATGCGCTATCGACGAATCGCAGCGCGCGGCCGTGCTTTCACACGTGCGGGAATTGGCGGCGCAGGGACTTCGCGTGCTCGCGGTCGCGGGGCGTACGCTGAGCTCGCAAACGCTGCCCGAACGGCAGAGCGCCCTCGCGCCCTCGTTCTTGGGTTTGCTCGCGTTCGAAGACCCGGTTCGCCCGGGAGTTCCGGAAGCGATCGCGGAGTGCTACCGTGCCGGCATGCGCGTCATCATGATAACCGGCGACCATCCGCTGACCGCGGGTGCCATTGCGCGTGCTATCGGTCTGCGCCAAGCGCAGCGCGCGGCCGCCGGCGCGGAATTGGAAAGCGCGCAAGGCGAGACGCTGCGCTCGCTGATCGCGCACACGGACGTATTCGCGCGCGT